>CALPUN020000036.1 GCA_943326765.2 Bifidobacterium breve
TATGAAGCTAAAAATGCTTCTAAAGAAAATATCATGTATGCTAAGGAGTTGGATCGTGTCATCGGATATCAAAATGATATCGAAAAGGAAAAATGGATGAGTGCGCAAATTTTGTTAAATCCATACGACAAAGATCTTCTGAACAGTTATGTTGCGAATTTTTATACCGATGAAAATCAAGAAAAAATTAAAAGTGCATTAAAAGCATTGCTCAAAGTAGATCCTTCAAAAAACACCTATGCCAATTATATCAAATACTTATTGCGGTACAATCCCGATGAAGCCCGTTTGGAGTTAAGTGATAAAAAAGCTTCGGAAGATTTAGTCGAGTTGGCGTCCCCAATCGTCTGGTTGTATGCTGATGCGGGTGATTATAAAAAAGCTTTGGAATGGGCCGCTTTTAGCAAAGATATTGACTTTGTCACCAAGATGACTTGGTATATAGAATCAGGTCAATCTAAAGCATTAGAGCCCGAATATCTTAAATACATTGCCGAGCATCCGAATGATTACAAAGCGAAAGTCTTGATGAGTTCGGTCTATCATGAAATGGGACGATTTAAAGATTCCTGGGTTGTTGCGAATTCCTTACCTGAAATTCCCGAAAAAAAGGAATTAAGAAAAACCTTAAACAAAGATGTAGTTTATGAAGAAACGCCTTTGCAACAAGATCTAATTGCGAATCATTCAGAGTTATTTTATCCAGAAGTAATGCAATCCTTAATAAAGGAATATCGTTTGAATAAAGGAGATTGCATAGATTTATTGAGCTCTTTAGAAACCAACCAGGCCAATACAGCGGTACAAAAAAATGTAATGTCGTATTCTTTTTTTGATAAGAAGAACCAAAGACATACCATTTCTGCCACGTACAGTAAGTATAATAAATTAAAATTAACCGAAAAATACAGTTCCAATTATGATGATGCTTTAACGGGAGTTCAATACAAATTCACCACGGCTGACCGAGATGGGAAACCTAAATATTGGTCAAGAGCTCGCATAGAATTAGACAAGCGATTGAATGCTTTCTATCAATTTGGATTTGGTGTTAGTGCCTCCAAAAATAAAACGTATAAATCGGCAGAATTTAATGTATTCCCAGTGGAAACGGCACCAGGAGTTAATCAGAAAATGTATCAGATGCAGTTGAACTTGTATCAAGATTTTTATTGGTTGAAAAATATTAATACCAGTGTTTCCTTTGAAGGAACATATTATACGGATGGCTTAATAAAAAGAGATACGCTTCGAATCGAACCTCCTATTACTCCTATTAATCCGAATCGTATGGCTAGAAAAGAATACCATCCAATTGATGACAATACTTTAGAAATAGTAAATT
This sequence comes from Bifidobacterium breve, assembly GCA_943326765.2. Classification (GTDB taxonomy): domain Bacteria; phylum Bacteroidota; class Bacteroidia; order Flavobacteriales; family Flavobacteriaceae; genus Flavobacterium. Next base: position 1,346 of record CALPUN020000036.1, read on the forward strand.
TTGACAATGCGATGAAAGGATCGTTGACTGTTAGAACGATGTATAATAGAGGCGAGTTAAGAACTATTAAATTCATTCCATTTGCTGAAGGTCAATATTCTTTAGCTTCCAGAAATCAATCGGTAGGTTTTCCTTACTGGATGATTAAGAATCGATTATACGGTGGAGGTGGCGTTGGTTGGGAACTTGGATTATCCAATTTCCATTCTTTACTTGAAGCGGGATATTTCTTCGATGATTATAGCAAGCACTTTGAAAGATTAACCGGTGGCATTTCGTATCAATTATTTGATTATACGGCATTGACATTAAATGTGGAAGTCTTTGAGCAATCAAAATATTACTCCAACTCGGTACAACTTGGAATTAAGTACAACCTCAAGAAACGAATAGTAAAAAAATAAAATTAAAATGAGTTCGATATTTTATCGGGCTCATTTTGTTTAAATTTGATTTTTTTGTTTGTAACGGTACTATTTATAGAGTTGGCTATTTAAAATGAATTATAATTTATATTATGTAAAATAGTTATTAGAATAATCACTATACTAACATTATCTAAAAAAACAAAAAAAGAACTTCCTACTTTCTCCTCTTTACAAAATAGGTTTGTTATTTTTGTAAACGGATTAAAATTTATAATTGCTTTAAAATAGCTATTGATAAAAAATAGAAGTTATGAATGCCATTGCCGAAAGAATTGCCGATTTTCTAAAAGAATATTCCCCTTTTAATAATTTATCGTATGAGGAATTAAAAGTGGTTGCAAACAGTATTCACGTTTTAAATATTGAAAAGCACAAAACTTTATTTCAAATCAATGATTCATTACATGATTCCTTTTATGTGGTTGCTTCTGGCGTAATCAATTTATCTGTAATTTCGGATGCTGAGGAAACCCTATTAAACAAGTGTGTTGTTGGTGATGTTTTTGGATTGCGCCCTTTCTTTGCCAAGAATAATTATATGATGACTGCAAAAGCAAGGGAAGAATCTGTAGTGTATGCAATTCCAATTGCTACATTTCGCCCTTTCGTAGCGCAAAATGCAGATGTATTGAATTTCTTATTGGAAAGCTTTGCCCATAATTCAAATAATCCTAGCGATAGAGAAAATAAAGGAAAACTACTACTTGATAATGTAGTTTATTCTGGGCAACAATCAGAAATTCAGTACTTTCAAACGCTTTCATACAACAAAGCCCCATTAAAAATAAACCCATCCAATTTGGTAAAAGAAGTGGCGCAAATGATGACAGACAATCTTTCAAACTGCGTTGTAGTTCATCAAAATAATGTGCCAATTGGTATGGTTACCGATTTCGATATGCGTTCAAAAATTGCAACGGGTCGATTTCTCATAACAGTATCGATTGATAAAATCATGACATCACCGGTTATAACCGTTCCTGAGCATGTGTCTTTAGCCGAAGCACAGTTATTGCTGCTAAAACATAATGTCAGTCATCTGTGTGTAACCACAGATGGATCAGACCAATCCGATATCAAAGGCGTCATTTCTGAACACGATTTAATTGTTGCCCAAGCCAGTAACCCTGGGGTTTTAATTAAAGAAATCAAACGCTCCAATGACAGTGCCGATTTGAAAAAAGTGAGGTCAAAATTAACCGAATTAATTCAAAATTCGATGACCAAAAATATTCCGCTTTCACACATAACCAATATTGCCAGTGAAATTAATTTAGCCATTATAAAACGTTCGGTAGAATTGTCAATTTTAGAATTAGGCTCACCTCCTGCTCGTTTTGCTTGGTTGAGTATTGGTAGTCAAGGGCGAAAAGAACAATTGTTATTAACCGATCAAGATAGCATTATCGTTTTTGAAGATGTTGCCGCAGAGAAATACCGAGACGTTAAAGATTATTTCTTAAAACTTGCAAAAAAAGCCATCGCAACCCTGGAGAAAATAGGATACGAGCCTTGTCGATATGGGCATATTGCGAGTAATATGTTGTGGTGTAAATCATTGACAGACTGGTCAAAACAATACAGCAACTGGATGAATACTCCCGGCGAAATTAGCAATGAAATTAGCAGTATTTTCTTTGATTATGAAATCGCATTCGGTGAACCAAAAATTGAAGAAGCTATAACGGATGTTATCTTTAAAAATGTAAAAAAGAATAATTTGTTCTTTGATTATTTGGGAAATGACACATTAAAAAAACCACCACCACTGAGTTTTTTCAAGAAATTTAACGTGGAAGAAGTGGGTATTTATAAAGATAAATTTGACATAAAAACGCGTGCCTTAATGCCATTAATTGATGGTGCTCGCCTTTTCACCATGAGTCTTAACCTCAAAGGAATTAACAACACCTATTTACGCTTCAAGCAATTAGCTATGGTGGATCCCAAACATTCTGAAATTTATTTGAATTGTGCTGAAGCTTTTCAAGTGCTCTCCAAATTTAGAATTGCTGAAGGTTTAAAAAATGATAGTTCAGGACAATACATCAATTTAGAAGAGCTTTCAAAAGTGGAGAAAGAAACCCTTAAAAATGCTTTAGCACCCATGAGAGATTTGGAAGAATTAATTAAAGATACTTTTCAACTGACACAATTTTCTTAATATGTTCGATTGGATTAAAAATAGAAACAAAGAATATCCCGAATTTTGGAAAATTTATAGCTCAAAATTTGAGAAAAGAACCTCGCGCTTTGTAGTTTTAAGGGTTGAAAAAACTGGTTTAAATCCACATAAAGATGTGATTCTTACTTTTGGAGCTGTCGGCGTAGAGAATAATGCAATTGTTGTAAACGACAGTTTTGAAGTTGTCCTATTACAATACAAATACCTTCACGAAAACGGATTGTCTAATGAGTTTATTATTGAAAGTAAACAACCAAAATTAGGAGAATCCGAAGCGCTTCAGGCATTTGTTGAATATATTGAAAATGCTATTTTAGTAGGACATCGTATTCATTTTGATGTCGAAATAATCAACGAAGCTTTATATCGTTTAGGATGTAGCCGACTCAAAAATGAAGCTTTAGATATTGAAATCATGTACCAAAAACTCAATGACAGTGGTGACAGATCCTTCTCTATTGATGATTTATGTAAGATTTATAAAGTAGCGAAAAGTGATCGCATTTCTGCTGCCGAAGATGCCTATACCATCGCTTTGTTGTTTCTGAAATTGAAATCACGATTAGGATTGAATTAAAAAGAAACCAGCCGCGTAAATCAAATGTGATGGCTTATTTTACCAATGATAAAACTATAAAAAACTAAAATAAAAAGCCGCTTCGTGAAAAGCGGCTTTTGCTATTTTATAATTTTCCGTCCTTAATTTCCTCTACGATTTCCGGATTTAATAAAGTCGATATATCGCCGAAATTAGAAAAATCTCCTTCTGCAATTTTACGCAAAATACGTCTCATGATTTTGCCAGATCTGGTTTTTGGCAACCCCGATACAAATTGAATTTTATCCAATTTGGCGATTGGTCCAATTTGATCCGAAATAATTTGATTGATCTCAATTCTCAAATTGACTTGATTTCTACTTTCTCCAGTTTCTTTTAAAATCACATAACCATACAAAGCATTTCCTTTAATATCGTGTGGAAAACCTACAATAGCACTTTCGGCTACCGCTGGATGTTCATTAATCGCGTCTTCTATAGGAGCGGTACCTAAATTGTGTCCGGAAACGATTACCACATCATCGATGCGCCCCGTAATTCTATAATAGCCCACTTCATCTCGCAAAGCACCATCGCCTGTGAAATATTTACCTGGGAACGTAGAAAAATAAGTGTCTTTATACCGTTGGTGGTCGCCCCAAATGGTTCTCGCAATGGCGGGCCAAGGAAACTTAATACACAAACTTCCCGTAACTTGATTGCCTTCGATTTCATTTCGTTTTTCATCCATCAAAACCGGTTGAATTCCGGGTAAGGGTAATGAAGCGTACGTAGGTTTTGTTGGCGTTACAAACGGAATCGGAGAAATCATAATCCCACCCGTTTCGGTTTGCCACCACGTATCTACTAACGGACACCGCTTCCCTCCTACGTGATCGTTATACCAGTGCCAAGCTTCTTCATTAATCGGTTCACCTACCGAACCAATGACTTTTAAGGAACTCAAAGGAAAGCGTTGCACATAATCCAAATTTTCTTTTGCCAAAGCCCGAATTGCCGTTGGTGCGGTATAAAATTGAGTGACCTTATGTTTTTCAATCACTTCCCAAAACCGGCTAAAATCAGGATACGATGGAACACCTTCAAAAATCACCGTAGTGGCTCCATTTAATAAAGGCCCGTAGAGAATATACGAGTGACCAGTAATCCAGCCAATATCGGCCGTACACCAAAAAATATCGTTCTCTTCATAATTGAAAACATTCTTAAAAGTATAAGCAGTATACACCATATACCCAGCGGTAGTGTGCACCATTCCTTTAGGTTTTCCGGTAGAACCTGAGGTGTATAATATAAACAAAGGATCTTCGGCATCCATAATTTCCGCCACGTTATTGTCGGAAGCAGCGTCAAGTAGCGGTTGCAACCATTGGTCTCTTCCTTCTTTCATTTTGACTACAGTATTGGTTCGTTTGGCTACCAAAACTACTTTCACACAGGGACATTTTTCTAAAGCTTCGTCAATGATGCCTTTCAAATCAATCGATTTATTGCCACGATAGCCGCCATCGGAAGTGATGACCATTTTGCAATCGCTATCGTTAATTCGAGATGCGACAGCCGAAGCGGAAAAACCCGCAAACACTACCGAATGGATGGCTCCAATTCGGGCGCAAGCCAAAACCGAAACCGCCAATTCAGGAATCATCGGCAAGTAAATGCAAACCCGATCGCCTTTTTCAATGCCTTGTTCCCGAAGCACATTGGCCATTTTGGAAACCCGTTCGTGCAATTGATTGTATGTGATGTGCTGGGCTGCTTCCTTCGGATCGTTGGGTTCAAAAATAATCGCAGTTTTATTTCCTTTTCGCGCTAAATGACGGTCGATGCAATTCTTAACAATGTTCACTTTGGCCTCTGTAAACCATTTGATTTCGGCTTCCGCCATGTTAAAATCGATGACTTTGTCCCAATGTTGGTACCAAGTGAAATTCTCTTCTGCAATTTTGCCCCAGAATTTTCTAGGCTCCCGAATGGACTTATTATAGTGTTTGAAGTACTGTTCTAACGAACCGATTTTATAGTAACTCATGGCTTAAAAAAATGAATGTAATTTAATAGATTTTCTTTGTATTATTTCGAATTGTCATACTCGCCCATCAAAGCATAATAGCCAAATATTCCCAATCCGGTTACTATTAATGGCGTTAAAATAAATAAGATAATACTTCCAAAAACAAAATCCTCTTGTTTATCCGAAAGTAATTTTGGCAATCCAAATTCAAAGATACAGAAGTAACCTGAAGCTACCGCTATTGCAATCCATATCATTCCTAAAACTCTTTTTAATTGTTTCATATTCTTCAATTTAGATATGTTTATTTTTATTATTATTTTGAATATAAATCATGCCAATGACAAAGCAAACGGACGCAATCACAATCGGATACCACAAGCCTTCCAAATAAAATTCAGGATTACCATCGTCCTTTGCATGGGTCACAAAATAAGTGGAAATAGCTGGTAGCAAACCTCCAAAAATTCCGTTTCCGATGTGATAAGGCAATGACATTGAAGTATAACGTATTTTTGCAGGAAACATTTCAACTAAAAATGCCGCAATCGGACCGTAAACCATAGTCACAAAAATCATCTGGATGAAAATCAATAAAATCAACATCCATTGGTCGCTTGTATTGATATTAATAACGGTATTGGTTTCAATTTTAGGTTTCTCATCTACAATCCTCGCTTTGCCATTTTCTAGACTTACTGTTTTTATTTGAAGCATTTTAGTTCCGTCTGTATAGGATTTATTGATCGTGTAGACAGAATCTAAACCTTGCCTTTTACTTACTTTTAATTCAGCATGTAGTATTGATTTTTCTACAATTTCGGTCTTATTATCTACATTTGTGGTCGAATACATGCTCCTGTAAATCGGTCGATATAGCAAGATGGCCAAAAGCATTCCGCTCATCATGATGTATTTTCGACCCAATTTGTCACTCAACCACCCAAAGAAGATAAAAAATGGTGTTCCTGAAATTAATGCAATACCCAGTAAAGTGTCTACTTGAGAAGAATCAATATTCATCACCGTTTTCATAAAGTTCATGGCGTAAAACTGTCCCGTATACCATACCACACCTTGACCCATTGTCGCTCCAAACAATGCGAGCAGAACAAACTTTAGGTTGTATTTGTTTCCAAAACTTTCTTTTATTGGATTAGAACTTGTTTTTCCTTCGGATTTCGCTTTTGCAAACACGGGAGATTCTTCCATATTGGTCCGAATTAAGTACGATACAAATACCATGATAATTGAAACCCAAAAAGGAACGCGCCAACCCCAATCGTCAAATTGTGCTGGAGTCAAAATGTTCTTTGTTGCAAGGATCACCATTAATGAAATAAACAAGCCAATCGTTGCGGTTGTTTGAATCCACGCTGTCCAATAACCTCTTTGCCCAATTGGCGCGTGTTCTGCTACATAAGTCGCAGCACCTCCATATTCCCCGCCAAGAGCAAGTCCTTGCAAAAGTCGAAGTAGCAAAACAAGTAACGGAGCTAGAAATCCAATAGTTTCATAACTTGGAATGCAACCAATAAGAAATGTGGCACCACCCATCAATAAAAGGGTCACCATAAAGGTGTACTTCCTTCCTATTAAGTCTCCAAGTCGACCAAAGAAAAGTGCACCAAACGGCCGAACTACAAATCCAGCAGCAAAGGTTGCTAAGGTTGATAAAAATGCCGCGGTTGGATTATCGGATGGAAAAAATTTGGTAGAAATAACGACAGCTAAACTACCAAAAATGTAAAAATCGTACCATTCGATCATCGTTCCCATAGAAGACGCTGAGATCACTTTCCAAATTCCTTTGGTGTTTTTATTTGACATAGATAAATATATTTCACTCGAAAATAGTAATTATTTACTGAGTTTTGGAGTTTTGAGAATTATTTCGGTAAGTCTATCGTTTTAATAGATAATTTCACTTATTTTGTATAAATTATTTAAAAAAATGCAATTCGACCCGCAAGAACTAGAACAAAAAGCCATCTATAAATTACTATCCGGAATTGTGATTCCAAGACCAATAGGTTGGGTTTCTAGTATCAGCGAAGATGGAATTGTAAATCTTGCCCCTTTTTCCTTTTTTAATGCTGTGGGCGATGACCCGCCACATGTAATGTTTTCGGTTGGAAGAAGTGCCAATGCCAATCAAGATACCGTAACGAATGTGCTAACAACCAAACAATTCGTGGTCAATATGGTTACTGAAGAATTGGTTGAACAAATGAACATGACGGCGCAAGCAATTCCTTCACACGAAAGTGAATTTGAATTTGCTAAACTTACGCCGATTCCATCGCTTAAAGTAAAACCGCCGCGAGTGAAGGAAAGCCCAATTTCGATGGAGTGTGAGTTAGTACATCACTACACTTTAGAGAATAATAAATTCGGAGGTTCAACAATATTGATTGGGAGAATTGTTCTTTTTCATATTGATGAGCAAATGATGCTAGAGGATTTTAAAATCAATATGGAAACCTATAAACCTGTCGCGCGCTTAGCAGGTTCTAACTATTCAAAAATCGGAGAGATTTTCTCTGTTAAAAGAAATTAAAATGAAGATAGCAGTTGTTGGAGGTGGTCCCGGGGGTTTGTATTGCTCCATTCTCTTAAAAAAGGCAAATCCAGAATACCAAATTGATGTCTACGAACGCAATAAAGCCGATGATAGTTTCGGATTTGGCGTAGTGTTCTCGGATGAAACTTTAAGCGAGTTCCTTTCTCGCGATTTAAAGTCCTACGAATTGATCCGAAGTAAATTTGCTTATTGGGACAATCTTGACATCGCACGCGACGGTGAAATCGTCCGAATTTCAGGCAACGGATTTTGCGGATGCTCTAGAAAAACACTATTAGAATTATTGCAACAACGATGTCTTGAAGAAGGGGTAAATCTACATTTCGATCATGCCATTGACAATCTGTCTCAATTTAAAGATGCCGATTACATCATAGCCAGTGATGGGAGCAATAGCCCCATTCGAGATCAAAATACTACTGAATTCGGAACTAAAATTGCGCTTCAAAAAAATAAGTTCGTATGGTTAGGTTCTACAAAACCATTGGATGCCTTTACTTATTTTTTTAAAAATACCATCCACGGAACCATCGTAGCCCATACCTATCAATATGAATCTGGGAAAAGTACCTGGATTTTTGAATGTACCGAAAACACTTGGGATAATGCCGAATTTGCAACCACCGATGAAAAAGACACCATTCAAAAATTAACCGAAATCTTTGCAGAGGAACTAGGCGGACATCCGCTAATTTCTAACAAATCACACTGGAGACAATTCCCTCACATTACAAACCAAAAGTGGTATAAAGACAACATTGTGCTCTTAGGAGACGCTAAAGCAACAGCCCACTACTCTATCGGTTCTGGAACTAAATTAGCTATGGAATGTGCCATAGCACTCGCTGATTCTATTACAGAATTCCAAACTAATAAAGAAAAAGCCTTTGAAAAATACGAAAAATTACGCCGCAATAAAGTGGAAATGATCCAACACGCCGCCAACGTTTCTTTAGATTGGTTTGAAAATATGGACCGGCACATTCACCATGATTTTATGCAATTTGCCTTTGGAGTCATGACCCGATCCAAAAAAGTTACCTTTGAGAACTTAGCCTTGCGAGATGCTACTTTTACTGAAAAAGTACTAACCGAATTCAATTGCAACGTCGGAAATTTTAAAGTAAAGACTCCTGCGGCTTTTACACCATTCTCCTTACGATCCATGACCTTGAAAAACAGAATTGTCATGGCGCCTATGGGACAATATGCCGCTGAAAACGGAATGGTTTCCAATTGGCACTTAGTACATTATGGCGCCCGGGCAACAGGTGGTGTCGGATTGATCCTAACCGAAATGACCGCCGTCTCCAAAACAGGACGAATCACTTTAGGTTGTGCTGGTATATGGTCAGAAGAACAAGCACTTAAGTGGAAAAAAGTTACCAATTTTGTTCATAAAAATAGCAAGTCAAAAATAGGTATTCAATTAGGTCATTCGGGTAGAAAAGGGTCTATTAATATACCTTCTGTTGGAAATTCAATTCCATTGGCAAATAACGGCTGGGAGCTAATTTCAGCTTCTCCAATTCCGTTCCATTCCGAAATGCCAATTCCGAAAGAAATGACGCTTCCCGATATGGATAACATCACTTCTGAATTTGTCAATGCCACTATCCATGCCGATGAAGCAGGCTTTGATATGATTGAATTGCAAGCGCATCATGGGTTCTTACTAGCTTCTTTTTTATCACCATTGACCAATATCCGAACTGATGAATTTGGTGGAAGTATAGCAAATAGAATGAAATTTCCGTTGCATGTTTTTCAATCCATGCGTGAAGTTTTTCCTGATAACAAGCCGATGTCAGTTAGAATCTCGGCCACCGATTGGATTGAAAATGGAATCACCCCAGAAGAAGTCCTCTTCATTGCGGAAGCATTCAAAAATGCGGGAGCCGATATAATCAATGTATCTACCGGAAATACTGTAGAAAATCAAAAACCTCAAATCGGACGCATGTGGCAAACACCGTTTTCGGATACCATTAGAAATACGATTAACATTCCAACTATAACTACCGGATTCATTCAAAACATTGATCAAATCAACACGATTTTACTAAACGGAAGAGCCGATTTAGTGGCTTTGGGAAGACCTTTGCTGCTCGATCCCGGTTTTGTTCGGCATGCGCAAGCCTACGAAGATTATTCGTCTGAGGATATTCCAAATCAGTATGTTTCCGGAACATCACATTTGTATCCCCTACACCTGGCAGAACGCAAAAGCTTAGAATCAATGAAAAAAGCAATGAAACCGGACAGCCATAAGAAATAATACCAACCCGTTAGGCCTCAAAACCAATGAAACAACACGATGATCTTTTCGCCTTCTATAGCTTACCTCCTATTGATTTACAACCGGAATATCTCTTAAATTTACCACAATTTCAACAACCGGAGTTTTTGAATTGTGTAGAAAGATTACTAGATTTTCATATTCATTCCGGGAAAGGTAATACCATTTGCTTGCGAACCTTTGAAACCACTTGGACCTATCAACAACTCTTCGAAAAAGCCAACCAGATCGCACAGGTATTAGTTGAAGATTTAGGTTTACAATCGGGGAATAGAGTATTGCTCCGATCGGCAAACAATCCGATGATGGTGGCCTGCTGGTTCGGAATTATAAAGGCAGGCGGAATAGTAGTCGCCACGATGCCACTACTTCGTTCGAAAGAAATATTGACCTTTATAGACTGTGCTGAAATCTCGCACGCATTGTGCGATGTTTCTTTAAGAGAGGAAATGGATCTTGTTGCTACCCCTTTTTTAAAACAACGCTGTTATTTCGATGGTTCCGAAACCCAAGCATCCGAATTGGAATCTTTAATGCAGAACAAACCAACGACATTTCATAATTATCATTCCAAATCGGACGCCGTAGCGTTAATCGGATTCACTTCTGGAACTACGGGTTTACCAAAAATGACCGCTCATTGCCACAAAGATATTCTCAACATTTGCGAAGCCTTTCCTCCTTTTGCGTTGCAACCAACGGCAAACGATATCTTTACAGGTAGCCCACCAATTGGGTTTACTTTTGGTTTGGGTGGTTTAGTCTTGTTTCCGATGTATTTCGGAGCCTCGACTTTCCTATTAGAAAAACCTTCGCCCGATTTGCTTTTAAAAGCCATCGAAGAGCAACACCTCACCATCTGTTTTACCGCCCCTACCGCATGGCGAATCATCACTACTAAGGTAAAGGAATATGATATTTCAAGTTTGAGAAAATGCGTTTCCGCAGGTGAAACATTACCTTTAAAAGTTTGGGAGGATTGGTACCAAGCAACAGGTTTAAAAATCATTGACGGTATTGGTGCCACCGAATTATTACACATTTTTATTTCCTCTAACGAAACGCAAATGAAACCTGGCTCGACTGGTATTCCGGTGCCAGGCTACGAAGCGAAAATCATCGATCGTAATGGCAATGAACTACCACCAAATGAAGCAGGCCGACTAGCAGTTCGCGGTATCACCGGTTGTAAATACCTAAACCGAATCGACAAACAATTAGAATACGTTGAAAATGGTTGGAACATCACAGGCGATATTTTTAAGAAAGACACCGACGGCTATTTTTGGTTTCTAGCGCGAGGCGATGACATGATTATTTCTTCAGGCTATAATATTGCGGCAATTGAAGTAGAAAACGTACTTTTAACTCACGAAGATATTTTAGAATGTGCCGTGGTAGGACGACCTGATGAAGAACGAGGTATGGTGGTTTGTGCACACTTAGTATTAAAAGAAAAAAGTAACGCCTCTTCGGATTTGGCTAAAGCTATTCAATTGTGGTTTAAAGAAGTAGCAGCCCCCTATAAATATCCTAGAATTATTAATTTCGTGGAGGAATTGCCCAAAACAGAAACTGGAAAAATACAACGTTTTAAATTGAAATAAACATGAACCAACCGTTCCTTAAAACCGAAAAAATTAAATTCAAGCACGTAGATTACGCTGGAATCGTTTTCTATCCAAGATTCCTGGAAATGCTCAACGACTTAGTAGAAGATTGGTTCGAAGAAGCACTAGAACGTCCGTTTTCCAAAATGCACGAAACAAATGGTATTCCTACTGTAGATTTAAAAATTCAATTCAAAAACCCAGCTCGATTGGGACAGGTATTGCAAAAGAAACTTTGGGTAAAAAACCTAGGCTTCGCTTCTGTACTCTGCGGTTTTGAATTCCAAGATGAAGAAGGTGAAACTACCTTATCGGGGGAAGTAACCTTAGTAAATGTAATATTCAACACCGACCGAAACAATATCAAAGCCGAACCGTTCTCCGAAGAAATAAAAGCGAAAATCAAAAACTACGAATTGTAACTGACAACCGACAACTCAAAAAAACATGACCTTCCCAAAATTTAAAGCTGCCACCGTTCAAACGGCTCCCGTTTTTCTAAACGTCGACAAAACAATTGACAAAGCCATCGTTTTTATCAAAGAAGCAAGCTCCAATGGTGCGCAACTCATCGCATTCCCAGAAGTATTCGTAGCGGGCTATCCTTATTGGAATTGGATTATGACCCCCGTTCAAGGTAGCAAATGGTACGAGCAATTATATAAAAACTCCGTTGCTATCCCAAGTCCTGAAATCGATAGAATTTGTCAAGCCGCCAAAGCCAATAACATTCATATTGTGATCGGAATCAACGAACGGGGCAACAGTTACGGCGAAATCTATAATACCAATCTCATCATTGACAACCAAGGAAACTTAATTGGAAAACACCGAAAACTAGTACCTACCTGGGCTGAAAAACTAACCTGGTCTTCCGGGGATGGTTCCTCTTTAAAAGTATATAAAACTGAAATCGGACCTATCGGAACTTTAGCTTGTGGTGAGAATACAAATACCTTAGCGCGGTTTACATTACTTACGCAAGGCGAACTCATTCACATTGCCAATTACATTTCTCTACCGGTGGCACCACCCGATTACAACATGGCGGAAGCCATAAAAATCAGAGCTGCAGCACACTCATTCGAAGGAAAATTATTCACTATCGTTTCCTGTTCGACCATTTCCAAAGAGATCATGGAAGCATTAAAACCCGATGTTCCTAATGTAGAAGAGGTATTAACCCGAAAAAACTCGGCCTTCTCAGGCTTTATCGGACCTAATGGCGCCGTAATTGGAGAACCATTAATTGATGATGAAGGCATTATTTACGCCGATATCGATCTCGAAAAATGCATCCAACCCAAACAAATGCACGACATTCTAGGGCATTACAACCGCTTTGATATTTTTGATTTACGAGTGAATACAGCACCTACAAGAAACATCACTTTTATAGACAATCACGAAGACTTTAATAAAAAATAGTGTTATGGAAACCAAACATTCTGACGACGTCCTAGGCAGAGCCCGTGTCAAAGACACTCCCGAACTCGAAGCCTACTACAATGAACTCGAAGCCCTTGGCGCCGGTGCCTTATGGACCGTGGCTAACGATATCGAACCTTGGGAACCCCGTTCCTCCTCCATTCCTATGCTTTGGAAATACGCTGACTTACGAGAATTGGTCATCAAATCATCCGAACTAGTTACCCCAGAACAGGCTGGGCGTCGCGTGGTCTATTTAGTCAACGACAACCGTAAAGACGTCAGCGCTGCCGTAGGTTGGCTCTATACTGGGATTCAAGTGACTCGCCCAGGAGAAAGTACTTCCGCCCACCGCCACAAAGCCTCGGCCCTTCGCTTCATCATGGAAGGCGAAAAAGGATACACCGTGGTAGATGGAAATAAAATCATGCTGGAAGTCAATGATTTTGTCATTACTCCTAACTCCACTTGGCACGAACATGGTGTAGAAGAAGGAGGTAAAACTTGCATCTGGCAAGATGGTCTCGACATCCCGCTAGTAAACGCATTAGAAGCCAACGATTATGCTGTTTACGATGGTAAACAACCGTTGACTGCTCCGGTAAATCATTCACCACTAACATTTGGTGGCGCAGGATTGCTTCCACCCGATAAAGCCTGGGACAAGCCCTACTCGCCGCTTTTTAAATATTCTTGGACGCAAGTCTATCCAGCGCTATTAGAAGCTGCAAAAGTCAACGAAGGTTCCCCTTTTGATGGTATAATCATGCAATATTCCAATCCACTCACCGGTGGTCATGTCATGCAAACCATGGGTGCTTCCATGCAATTGTTACGTGCAGGCGAACATACAAAAGCGCACAAACATACCGGTTCCTTTGTATACCAATGTGCCAAAGGCAACGGCTATTCTATCATCAACGGCAAACGCTTTGACTGGAAAGAACGGGATATTTTCTGCGTTCCATCATGGGCGTGGCACGAACATGTTAATGGATCCAATACCGAGGATGCTTGCTTGTTTTCGTTCAACGACTTGCCAACCATAGAAAAACTCGGCTTGTATCAAGAAAAAACTTATGAAGAAAATAACGGATTTCAGATTTTGAATTAGAAGCTTTTTCCCGCTCTCCGTTGCAATCTTTTTTGTTTTGTAAATAGAAAGCGCTATCAAGGAGCTTTTCGTTAAACAAAAAAGGATTTTCACTGCTATCGGGGCTAGGTATTAAGCACTACTAAATCAAAAATCGTATATCAAAATCAACCATTTCAAATGAAACTACTCACCTACCAAATTAAAAACTCCGAACCTCGTCTGGGATTCCTCCACGACAATCAAGTCATCGACATGGCAAATTTCGGAGCAGCCGTAAAACTCGAATTGCCGTCTACCATGTTAGAACTTATTGATATGGGAAGCGAAATCATCCCTGAAATCAACGCCCTCCTCAAACAAGTAGACAAAAATCTGCTGCAAGGATTTACTTTTGGAGCAGACGAAGTGACCTTTCTCGCTCCGATTCCAAAACCGCGAAAAAACATTATAGGCATCGGACTTAACTATACCGAACACGTAGCCGAAAGCGCGCGAACATTAGATACTTCCAACGAATTACCACAGAAACCGGTCATCTTTTCTAAACCTCCAACTACAGTGACAGCAACGAATACGAATATCTTATTGAACGCTAAACTAACGCAACAATTAGATTGGGAAGTAGAATTGGCAGTTGTTATAGGAAAAAAAGGGAAATACGTCGCTAAAGAAAAAGCTCTCGATTATGTTTTTGGATATACCATTATCAACGACATCTCGGCGCGGGATTGCCGTCGTGCTGGACAATGGATTGTTTCTAAAGGACAAGACACCTTTGCTCCTATGGGTCCTATTTTAGTGACCAAAGACGATATTCCGAATCCACATAATTTGAATTTATCACTAACGGTTAATGGAATCGAAAAACAAAATGCCAATTCCAAATTCATGTTGTTCAACATCAACGAACTTATTGAAGACTTAAGCATCGTATTTACCTTAGAACCTGGTGATATCATAGCCACAGGCACGCCCTCTGGAGTTGGTGCTGGTCGCAATCCTCAAGAATGGTTGTGGGACGGTGATGTCGTAGCAGCTACAGTAGAAGGAATTGGGACTTTGGTAAATACGGTCAAAGAAATCAAAGTCTGACAAGATACAATGGCTGCATTAGATTTCAAATTAAAAGGAATACAGCTATAGGGTATCCAGTATTTGTAAATCTAAAGTAGCTATAATCATTTGGTTCGATGCTCGCGTTAGGGATTGCAGTGGAAATCCTTTTTTGTTTTGTAACCCTGAGCGCAGTCGAAGGGCTTTTTACAAAACAAAAAAGATTGCAACGGAAAGCCCGGCCAGAGGCAACGCCACAAAATAATTAATAATTGCTAATGAACAATTGATAATGAAAAAATACAGAATTGGTCAAATAGTACCTTCATCGAATGTGACTATGGAAACCGAAATCCCCGCCCTATTTCGTTCTAGAGAAACGATACTTCCGGAACGATTTACCTTTCACAGCAGCCGAATGCGAATGAAAAAAGTCACCAAAGAAGAGCTCGAAGCCATGGATGCTATGAGCATAAAATGTGCTCAAGAACTTTCAGACGCGCATGTGGATGTGATGGGATATGCCTGTTTGGTGGCGATTATGAGTATGGGACGTGGGTATCATTGTGTTTCGGAAGTGAATTTGCATCAAGAAACCATTGCGAACGACTTCCCTACTCCAATTGTTACTTCTGCGGGAGCTTTGATTAACGGTTTGAAAGTGTTAGGCGCTAAAAAAGTGGCGATCATTACGCCTTATATGCGTCCGTTAACTGACATGGTTGTGGATTATATCGAACACCAAGGTTTTGAAGTAGTTGATAGTATTGCCTTGGAAATCCCAGACAATTTAGATGTGGCGGCGCAAGACCCGATGAATTTGTTGGAAATCTACAAACGTTTGAATTTAGAAGGAGTTGACGTTTTGGTGGCTTCGGCTTGTGTTCAAATGCCTTCATTAGAAGCGATTGATTTGATCCAAAAAGAAATTGGAATTCCAGTGACTTCCGCTGCAGTTTGCACTACCTATGAAATGATGAAAAAGTTGGGCATTGAGGCTAAATCAGCCATTGGTGGCGAGTTATTGAGTGGGAAATACTAGTTTATGTTTTTTTAAATTCCGAGTTCTTCCCCAAAAATAAAATTCGGACATTTTTATAGCCTCAATATTTGCGGCACAAAATTCGTTTTAATAGTCTGTTTTAATGTTTATAACGAGTTTTTGACCAGTTCATCGAAAATTTATGTTAGACTAATTATTTCATTATACTTTAGCAGAAAATAGTAGTACACTAAAAATCCTACCCACATGAACCAAAGCATTACTACCTTAGCCCTCAATATTTTAGTATCAGAAAGATTAAATCACAGAATTGTTTTTGCTGGAAAAATTATTGAAATATTGCATCAAAATATCCAGGACATGGATAAAGA
>CALPUN020000037.1 GCA_943326765.2 Bifidobacterium breve
AACAATCCTTCATTATTGGCAAAATAAACAAAGTGATTTTCATCTTGTGAAATCATCCAGTTTTGATTCCCCGCATTATATATTGATGAATTGTATTTTACAATCGGTGGTAAATCTTGTCCAAAACAAAAAGTCGTTGCAAATAGTAACCAATTAAAAAAAACAACCCTTAATTGAACTTTATTCATAATAGTGATGAGTTTTCATATAAAAATTAAATATAGAAAAAAGTAAAATAAAAGAATGGCTTTTTGAAAAAGAATAACACTAATATTATTGACCCGCCTCCTAATACTTAAATCAAAAAAAAAGACTGCCTTTTCAGACAGTCTTTCTAATAAAAAAATAATATTATTCTTTAATAAATTTTGAGGAAGAAGTAGCTCCATCAATAGTAGTTTTTACAACGTAAATACCAGTTCTAAGATTAGAAACATCTAAAGTAACTATCTCGTTAGTAGCCGTTTTAGAAAGCACCTCTTGCCCAAGAACATTGTAAACTGAAACTTGATCAATTTTTGATGCTGATTCAATATTTAAAACATTTTTAGCAGGATTAGGATACATTTTAAAGGTAGCTTTTTCGAATGAATCTGTTGCTAAGATTGTGTTTTTATGTAAATAAAGATTATCGTAATATACAGTTCCTAAATCTGAAGTAATTACAAATTGAACAAAATCAGTATTGTTAGAACCTCCGATAGCCGTAAAACTAGTTAATGGCAAATCTATTGAAATCCATGTTCCAGGATTTACATTAGGCAATATGTTAGCATTAGTCGCAGAATACTCAAAAGCATTTGTTTCTCCAGCACCACCACTCCAGTTAGAAAATTTAAAATTAAAACTCTTATCTTGAGTAGGAGTTTCTGTATAAATATCCATGTGGAAACGAGTAAAACCAGCAGCACTAAATCTACCCGCTAAAAAGGTGATTCCTTCACAACCTAAACCCGTAATTTTATTAGTGTTATTTCCATCCAATTGAACCAATGATGTGATTCCTGGACACCAAGTATTATTATAAGTATTGTCATCACCAGTATAACCCATTGTCGTAACGGTTGCGTAAGCATCGCTAAATATAGATTTTACATCCGCAGCAGGTCTGTTTGGTGGGGTTGGTGCAGCAGGAATCGGTGCAGCAACTCTTAAAGTTGTTGTAGTACTTCCAGCAAGGAAAGGCGAAGCTGCTTCTTGATTTGCAGTAATGGTTGTTACTCCAGCGCCAACAATATGAATGGTTGTATTTGCTATTATAGTAGCAACACTTGTATTAGAACTTGTGTAAGTAATTGCTCCTGTACTATTACTAGTTGCTGGTGGGATTGGAAAATCAGCAGCTCCAGTAGGCGTGTCTGGTATAGACCAAGGATTAAATGTTGGAGAAGGGCCTGAAGTAGCTGGTCTGTAAAAATAAACATTGTCAATATACAAAGTTTCTCCTGGAGGAGTAAAACTAACAGGAACAATCCATTTTAGATGCGCTAAATCAACTACTGCATAAGTACTTAAATCCAATTCGAAAGAATTCCAAGAACCTTGCACATGAGCTCCAGGTACATCTAATTCAAGATTAGAACCGTTAGCAGCTTCTAATTTAATTCTAAAAGCAGTAAATCCAGGGGAATAAACATCAATATGCAACTTTGTCATTGTGGTTACATCAAGATTACCAGCCCCAGCTTGAATACCAGAATAAAGGTGGTTAGTATATTTCATAACCGTATTTCCATCTCCTAAAGTAATAGGTCCTACTATGGTAGATCCTCCAAAACTTTGGAAATCGCCATTTGGCTCATTGGTATATTGTGGTGGAACAGGTGAATCTATACCATTATATATAGATTTTACATCCCAAGCATTTCTTGCTATTGGATCAGTAGGCCCAGATGCTGGGTCTTGCGAATATCCTAATGAAAAAGTCAAAAGGAAAATAAAAAGAGTAATTTTTTTCATAATATATTAATTTAGAGTTTATGTAAAGTTAAATCTAATGTTGTAATATTCACTCCATAAGTAAATATATAAAAACTATACAACATAAAATCGCACTATATCGTTTGAAATGCTCTTAAATAGTTGTGTTTGTTAAAGCGAATCCGTTTATGTTCGATTTAAATTTAAAAAAAATGTTGTGGCAATGTTATGGTAATCTTTATAATTATATGATTTTATCAATTTTAAAAATAAGAGTTATCACAAAAATTATGATATAAAAAATATATTTAATTACTATTTATACCTTTTTGTGAAATTATAATAATTATCAGTTTCGTATTTTTATGAATACCTAAAGGCTATTATTTCCGTTCTCATTCTAGAATTATTTACATTTGTGAAAAATTTAAAGATACGATGCCAATAAAGGATATTTCTTTACTCGAACCTAAGAAGAATATTATCATCAAAGGTGCACAAGTTCATAATTTAAAGAACCTAGATGTTGCGATTCCTAGAAATAAGTTGGTCGTGATAACCGGTCTATCGGGTTCTGGAAAATCATCTCTAGCTTTTGATACGTTGTATGCCGAAGGCCAAAGGCGTTATGTTGAAAGTTTGTCTTCTTATGCGCGTCAATTCTTGGGGCGTCTAGACAAACCTAAAGTCGAATATATTAAAGGGATTGCTCCAGCAATTGCAATTGAGCAAAAAGTGAACACCACCAATGCCCGATCTACTGTTGGAACCTCCACTGAAATCTACGATTATCTTAAGTTGTTGTTTGCTCGAATTGGGAAAACCTATTCGCCACTTTCTGGACAAGAAGTAAAGAAGAACACTGTGACTGATGTAATAGATATGGTGAAAACATTGCCCTTAAATTCCAAATGGCTACTACTTTCCCCAATACATTTAGAAGAAGGTCGAAAATTAGAAGATAAGTTGAACTCCTTACTGCAACAAGGGTTTGCTAGAATCATGATAAACCAGGAAGTTGTTCGCTTGGATGAATTTAAAAATCAAAATTTAGATTCTAAAGACATCGAATTAATAATCGATCGAATTATTGTTAAAGAGGAAGATGAATTTTACAACCGGCTCTCTGATGCTGTTCAAACTTCTTTTTTTGAAGGAAAAGGGTGCTGTTATTTACAAGAATTGGATACTAAAAATCGATTTTCATTTAGCGCCAATTTTGAGCTAGACGGCATCACTTTTCTAGAACCAAATGTTCATTTATTTAGTTTCAACAACCCCTACGGAGCCTGTCCTGTTTGTGAAGGCTATGGCAATATTATCGGAATTGACGAAGAATTGGTGATTCCAAATACAGCTTTATCTGTTTATGAAAATGCTATTTTTCCATGGCGTGGAGAAAGCATGGGCTGGTATCGCGATGAATTAGTAAACAATGCCTATAAATTTGATTTCCCAATTCACAAACCTTTTTACCAACTCACCGAAGCACAAAAGGATTTGGTATGGAAAGGCAACGAGTACTTTCAAGGGTTATTAGATTTCTTCAAAGTACTAGAAGAAAAGAATTATAAAATTCAAAATAGAGTAATGTTATCCCGCTATCGCGGTAAGACCAAATGTCATTCCTGCAAAGGAAAACGGTTGCGCATCGAAGCTTCTTATGTGAAGATTAATAACAAAACAGTATCCGACTTAGTAGATCTTCCTATTAGAAAATTAGTAGCTTTCTTCAAAAATTTAGAGCTGAATGACTTTGATAAAAAAATAGCCAAGCGCCTTTTAACTGAAATTAACGACCGGTTGACATTTTTGGTTGAAGTAGGTCTAGAATACCTTACTTTGAACCGAAATTCAGCTTCACTTTCTGGCGGCGAATCCCAACGGATCAATTTGGCAACATCTTTAGGAAGTAGTTTGGTTGGTTCTATGTATATCTTAGACGAACCTAGTATCGGACTGCATCCAAAAGACACCGAGCGTTTAATAAAAGTCCTTCTTTCCTTGCGTGATCTAGGCAACACTGTCATCGTAGTTGAACACGACGAGGATATCATGAAAGCGGCAGATATGATTATTGATATCGGTCCCGAAGCAGGGTCTTTTGGAGGAGAACTTGTTGCGCAAGGCACCTATGCCGAAATTTTAAAATCTGATTCGTTAACTTCTCAATACTTGAACGGAAGTCTAGAAATCGCCGTTCCAAGGACCAGAAGAAAATGGGGGAATTATATTGAAATTCTTGGCGCGAGAGAACATAATTTACAAAATATCGATGTACGTTTCCCTTTAGAAGTGTTAACTGTAATCACGGGGGTTTCTGGCAGCGGTAAAAGTACTTTAGTGAAAAAAATCTTGTTCCCAGCCATGCAAAAAAAATTAGATGGTATGGGAGAAAAAGCAGGACAATTTACAGAAATGAGAGGGTATTACCATAAAATTCAACATATTGAATACGTAGATCAAAATCCTATCGGCAGAAGCTCTCGCTCGAATCCAGTTACTTACATTAAAGCGTATGATGATATTCGAGATTTGTTTGCCAAAGAGAAACTATCTAAAATCAGAGGTTACCAACCCAAACATTTTTCTTTCAATGTAGATGGTGGTCGTTGCGAAACTTGTAAAGGAGAAGGTTCAATTAACGTAGAAATGGTGTTTATGGCCGACGTGCAATTACCTTGTGAAACCTGTAATGGAAAACGATTCAAAAAGGAAATTTTAGAGGTCTATTTTCAAGAAAAAAATATCGATAACATCTTAACGATGACTATCGATGAAGCCATTCACTTTTTTGCTGTATCCAATCAAACTAAAATCGTGCAAAAACTACAACCCTTACAAGATGTAGGTTTAGGATATGTACAACTTGGTCAATCATCATCAACTTTATCAGGTGGTGAAGCGCAGCGCATCAAGCTGGCCTCCTTTTTAGTAAAAGGAAGCACCAAAGAAAAAGCGCTTTTTGTGTTTGACGAGCCCACTACTGGACTGCATTTTCACGACATTAAAAAATTATTGACTTCTTTCGATGCCTTACTCGATAAAGGGCATTCGATTATAGTAATTGAACATAATATCGATTTGATAAAATGTGCCGATTACATCATTGATTTAGGGCCTGAAGGTGGCGAAAATGGGGGTCAACTACTAGCCGTGGGAACTCCTGAAGAAATTGTGAAAAACAAACAATCCATTACCGGAAAGTATTTGAAACCAAAACTATAATCCTACTGATGTTATTCAACATTTTCGTCGCCAGGAAAGTAAAGATTAAAGACAAATATCTTCACATAACGAGTTTCATTGCTTTCAAAAGAATAAGTAATCTTCTTTTTCGCAGGGTCAAAAACCAATTTGCCACGGGCACTTTTAGATCGCATAATCCAAGTAGAAATACCCTCATCATCCATAGAATAATTCACTATGGAACCATGATACAATCGGGTTTTTCCATCATCGGTTAAGCTAATAATTATATAGCCATTGCTCTTGGTGTTGATTTCTCGGATATCAATTATAGAACTTTCAAATTCAGTATCTTTTAGATCGTAAGCATCTTTCTCCTGATTCCAAACATAAAACAGTCGGCTATCCGAATTAAAACGACGTTGCTCATTCACCTTAATTGGAACCGTTTGCGCGGTAACTATTATTGTAACTAAAAGTAAGAAACTGGTAATGAGGTGCTTCATACGAACAAAAAATTTTTTCAAAAATACAAATTTGAACGAAAGGAAAAACATATCCTAAAAAATATAAAGTATAGTTGAAAATCATCAAAAAAAATAGTTTGTAAAACACTGCTAATTAATCATTTACTTCGTCAGTTCACACCACTCGGGTCTTGCTTTGCGTTGCACTCTTAA
Organism: Bifidobacterium breve; assembly: GCA_943326765.2. Classification (GTDB taxonomy): domain Bacteria; phylum Bacteroidota; class Bacteroidia; order Flavobacteriales; family Flavobacteriaceae; genus Flavobacterium. The sequence continues at coordinate 5,790 of CALPUN020000037.1, forward strand.
TTGTTTTTTTTTCAACCCGAGCACAGTCGAAGGCTTTTCATAGAAAAATAAAAAAGGATTTCTACAGCAAACACCAAGTATTCAGAGAATCCATTTGAAAAATAAAGTCAAATGAGATTGTGAGGACTAGGATTTAATCTTTAACAAGAACTTATCAATAACCGCATTAATTTCAATTGAAATTGCCCATTTGTAATTGCAATAGACATAAACCAAAGTAATCAAAACTGATTTCAAAGCGATACTCACTATTGGATGAAACGGAAAATCCCAAAAATAAAACAATAGAAAAACCAATACTATAATTCCAAAAGAATGAACCGTTTTTATCGTAAAAGGAAATAAATCCATTTTCTTAACAACAAACAAAAGCTTGATGGTGTTGTAAACCAATACCGAAATTAAAGTGGCCAAAGCGGCACCAACAATGCCGTAAATTGGAATGAAAATCATATTCAAGACAATCATCATAAACACGAGCAAAAGTCCAAAAAACAAAACCCATTTATAATATTTAGTATTCAATATGATGGCATTATTATTCCCTAAAATCACATCGTAAAACTTAGATACTCCTATTAAAAAAACTACCAAAATTCCACCACTATATTCAGCAGGAATTAACTGATAGATCTCTTTAATATTCAAAAAGATACCTAACATCACAAATCCCCCAAAAACCTGCAAATTAATAGCGCTTTTTTTATACAAAGCGTTCAGTTCGTCTAGCTTGTTTTCGCTCATCAATTTTGCTGTAATAGGGTATATAATCTGAAGCATCGCTCTACTAGGAACTGAAATGACTGTTGCTATAAAAATACCCACCGAATACAATGCGTTGCTGCCGATATTCTCATAAGCGGGAATCATCACCTTATCAAAATCCATTAACAAAACAGCCACACTTCCCGATAAAATAATAAAAAAAGAATACCTAAAGATTTCGTTAACGTTGTCTGGAATTTTGAACTGCAATACTGGCATTTTTACATACATCGCATACATTTTCATAGCCAAAAACTGCAAGAAATAGGCAACTACTAATCCGTAAAGAAAACCGTCTTTAGACAACCATTGCCCATGCACTGAAAAGAGCATCCCCATAATGACCAACCGAACCAATACTTCACTAATGAAATTCCCAAAAACCGATTGCATGTGCACTTTTACCCAAGCATAGTAGACTTCAAAATAGCCCATACAAATCCCAATAATCGGAATCAACCATAAAAACGGTTTAATCTCTGGGTTTTTTCTGATGATGAAAAAAGCAATTTCATCGTAAAAGAAATAAGTAATTGATGTAATTGGAACAATCAATAACAATGGCATAATCAACATAAAACTCAAAAATGTTTCCCTTTCAAGCTCTGAAGCACACCGAGAATAAAATCGGATTAGCGTATTGTGAACACCAAAAGCCATCAAAGGCATCATGATATTGGAGGCCGATAGCAAAAAAGCCACCATTCCGTAATGAGTTTTTCCTAAGAAATGAGTATATAAAAAAAGAGCATTTATCGCTCCTATTCCAAATCCGAAATAAGTGATTACTGTATTTTTAATCGACTGACTAAGTACAACGCCCATGATTCTTTATGTTTTAAGAATTAATTGAGACAAACGTGCTGTCAAATTCTTTCTGGAATATTGATCTAATCCAACCGGATGTGTTTTCAAATTCCAATCCAAGTACTTTTGATAATAGTCTAAAATCGTTCGTTTCAAACCTTCTTTTTCCGAATAGTCAAAAAACACTCCGGTATTGGTGTTGCTAATGATTTCGGCAAAATCAGAACCTCTTGGTCCAATAGCAATAATAGGTCGTTCACTAACCATATATTCGAATAACTTGCCAGGAATGATGCTAATCGTTTGCAAAGAATTGATTTCTATTAATAGTAAAACTTGCGATTTGCGTTGTTCTATTAAAGCTTCTTGGTGAGACACATACCCTACACAGTTCAAATAATCGTTCAAATTATAACTTTGAATCGTATCTAAAATATCTTTACTTATGGTTCCTATTAATTTGAGTTCTAAATTTTGAGCAAAACCGGGAACCGCTATAGCTAATTCAGAGAGACTTTGCCATAAAATAATTGGATTTCTTTCTGACAAAAAAGAACCAATATGCGCTATTGAAAATTTGACATCTAAGACTTGTTTGTCTATATTTTCAGTATCATAACCATTGGTAATTACTTCAATGGGTTTTGGTGTTTTTTTCTGGAACTCCAACTTAGTGTTTTTACTAGTCACAATTATAGTATCCGCTGCATTCAATACTTGAAGTTCTAAAACTTTGTGTTTGTTAGTGGCGTAATTGGATAATTTTAATTTATCATGATAACCAATAGTCGTCCAAGGATCTCTAAAGTCAGCGATCCAACGAATGTTCAACTTCGACTTTAATTTCATTCCAATCAAATGCAAACTGTGCGGTGGCCCCGACGTAATCACGGTGTCGATATGGTTTTCTTGAATGTATTGCTGCAGAAAAGAGACGGAAGGTTTCACCCAAAAAACACGAGCGTCTGGAATAAATAAATTTCCACGAATCCAAAGCAATACTTTATCAATAGTGGTTTGTTTTCTTTCGTTAGGAATAATCCCTGAACTAATTATTTTAGTTTTATTTTTAGAAAAAAGGCGTGCCAAAGCGTAAGGTTCAAAAATCCTTTTTGTAATTACAATTGCATTTTTCGGAATTTCTGCTGTTAATGCTTCGTCCAGAATTGGATACGAAGGATTTTCTGGAACATAAACTATGGGTTGTATTTTGTATTCCGGCAAGTACTTGACAAACTTCAACCACCGCTGTACTCCTGGTCCGCCAGCAGGTGGGAAATAATAGGTGATGATCAATACTTTTTTCATTGGTTATGTTCCCGTGTCATGATGTTGTTGACTTATTCTTTCTTAGTAGGAAACCACATTTTTCTTCTTTCGTAATACAATCCGCCAACAAGTAAGAACACCATTCCAATAGAACTAGCTAAAGAAATAGCACTTCCCGTTTTGACTACTTGAGGTTCAAATTTAAATACGATCTCATGTTTTCCACCTGAAATTGGCAAAGCCCGCAAAGCATAATCTGCTCTAAAATGCGGCACTTTCTTTCCGTCAATATAGGCATTCCAACCATCGGCGTAATACATCTCTGAAAATACCGCTAATCCTTCATTAGGGTTATTGGAGGTATAGGTTATTGCGTTAGGCTTGTAATGTTTCAATTGAATAGTCGCCAAAGTATCTCTAATAAAAGAAGTTTTAGAAATGCGATTTCCGAATTCTTTTTGATTAACTAACGCTACATTTTTAGAATCCAATCGATCTAGTGCTTTCATCTCAGCGTTTGGAGAAGCTGCCCATTGTACTTCTTGAACGAACCAAGCATTCCCATTTGCCTCAGGGTTTCTTGTTGGAATTGGTTTCCCAACGGAGTCGGTTTGAATGATGTATTTCACATTCAACATATCCAAAACCCCCATATTGTTTTTGGCAATTTGGTAATCGAATAATTGTTGCATTCTTCTTGGTTTGGCTGCGTGATAGCCCCCAAGCGATTTATGAAAATAGGAAGCTCTAGCACTAGATAGATTACCATCAACTTCAAAAACTCTGTAATTCGTGGTGTCGCTCATGATCATTTCATCTGCTTGTGTGGCATGAAAAGGAACATCCACTTCACTAGCGCTTAAAAAATCCTTACTACTCAAGTAGTTTTTATCCATGAAGAATAAATCGGAAACCAAAAGCAATCCAATCAGAATGATTGTTGTATTCTGAGCTAAAGTATTTTTAACATACAGCCAAAGTAAACCCGACACAGCAATAATAAAGAAACCGGAGCGTAATAAGTCGGCGGAATACAAGCTTTTACGATCTGTCTTCAGTGCATTGACGAATTCTGGCCCGTAGTTCTGCAAGAAGTAACTATCCGATGATCCCGAAAACTCAAACGCACTTTTATACAAAAATAGGGCGCCTAAAATCCCTAATCCCACTGAAGCAGATTGCCATAAAGCTTTCCATTGCATTTCTTTTTCTGTTTTAAAAAAGGATTGCAATCCCATCATCGCAATCGCTGGAAAACACAATTCTAATAGTACTTGTATGGACGAAACTGCTCTAAATTTAGTATACATCGGGACATAATCAATGAAGAAGTTCGTTAATACCGGGAAATTTTTTCCCCATGATAACAATAACGATACCAACGCTCCCGTTAGAAAAGCATATTTCAATTTTCGTTTGTCAACAAAAAGAGCCAAAATCGCCAAGAAAAAAACGACAGCTCCAATATAAGCTGGCGCTGCCACTATAGGCTGATCACCCCAATACGTGGGCATACTACTCGTAAAATCTTTAGCTTGTGATTCCGGAACACTTTGACTGATCATGAACTCGTACATTTTGCTATCGGTTCCTAAATTTTCGCCATTAGAACCTCCAAAAAGTCTAGCTGCAAATAAGTTCATGCTTTCGGCTACTCCATAACTATATTCTGTGATGTAGTCATAAGACATGGCGCTTTTAGAAGTGTTTTTAGTGCCATCGGCATTAAAAGTCAATTCGCTTTTATCGCGTGTACTAAATTTAGCATACTCGGCGGTAGCTAGTAAATTCGTAGCGTTAACGCCTATGGCAACAATACCTGCTACTGCAAAAACACCCAAAGAAATAAATAAGGTTCGGAATTCTTTTTCTTTCAAAAAAGTATAAACATAAAATCCGGAAAGAATCAAAAGCAACAACAACAAATAATAGGTCATTTGAAAGTGGTTCGCATTAATTTCCAAAGCGGCGGCTATCATTGTCAAAATACCTCCCAAAACAAATCGCTTTTTATACACCAGGAGAACACCTGCAATAACGAGTGGCATGTAGGCAATCGCATGAGCTTTGGCGTTATGACCGACGCCCAATATCACAATCAAATAGGTTGAAAACCCAAAAGCTAACGCTCCGAAAAAAGCTTGCAAGGGTTCTATTTTTAAAACTAAAAGCAACACATAAAAGCCCAGAAAATATAGAAAAAGGTAATCCGCAGGCCGCGGTAAAAATCGCAAAACATGATCTACTTTGCTGATGTATTCGTGCGGATAATTGGCCCCCAATTGATACGTTGGCATTCCACCAAAAGCAGCATTGGTCCAATATGGTTCTGCATTTTCTTTGGCTCTAAAATCATTTTGTTCTTTGGCCATTCCTGTATATTGGGCAATATCCGATTGGAATATCTTTTTCCCTTGAAGAACTGGGTAAAAATAAACACAAGAAATAAATACGAAACCAAGGAGAACTAAAGCGTGAGGGTAAAACTTTTTTAATAGCGTCATCATTAAAAGGGCTTTTCGGCAATTTTGTTTGCATTTTATCAGCCAAAAATAGTCAAAAACGGCAAACAAAACATCGAAAGCGGGACACTTTTTAATCTATTTCTTCATAATCAACATACTCCCCTACTTTTTTGGTTTCGCGGGGTTTGTCCGATTTTGCCTTGTCGAAGGCAACTTCATCTTTATTGGAAGAAGTTGTGTTTTGAGGGCCATAGGACTGGTACTGTTGCTGAAAATTAGTGCCCGCTTTCTCCACTACTTTTTTGACCAGGATAGGAAGAAAAAGTCGTGCTAAGAATTTAAAAATATAATAGAATGCTAGAATGTATAGTACTGTTTCTAAAAATCCGCTAAAAGAGGCCGTTTGCATGATTAAATAAATTTGTACAAATTTAATAAATCCAAGAATCAAATTTAAAATAACATTCTTAAATAAATAATAAAATATACTACATTTGAAAAGCATTATTAGGTCTAATCAACAACTGAATTTATGTTCAAAATCAAGTCTTTACTCCTTCTTATCCCTTTACTTTACTCTACTTTTAATTACGGTCAATTTACTGACGTCATCAATTCGAACCGCCCGGGTGAATCAATGGCGGCTTTTTCAGTAGGCAAAACCGTTTTTCAAACTGAATTTGGGGTTTATGGTGGCAAAGAAAAAAATGATGGTCAAAAATACAATGCTGATTTTCTTGGTAGTGATCTAAACTTGCGCTATGGAGCCATCTTGGAACAATTAGAATTTAATATCAACCTAGAATACCAATACGAAAAATACACCGCAGTTTACAATTACTACCGCAACGGAATTAAAAAAACCACTTTAGGCGCTAAGTATTTAGTGTATGATCCCGTGCGAGACTATGAAGAGCAACCCAACCTCTATAGTTGGAAAGCCAATCACAAATTTAATTTCAGACAATTCATTCCGGCGATTGGTATTTATGGTGGGGTTAATATTAACTTTAATCACAATCTTTTTTCAAGACCAACACTACCTGCAGATTCTAATTTCAGTCTGAAAGGAATGGTCATTACTCAAAACCAATTCGGAAAATATACTTTTCTAACGAATATTATTGTGGACAAGTTTCCAAGTATAAACAAAACCTTAGATTACGTTGTCACACTCACACGAGGATTCAACCCAAGATGGTCGGGTTTTATAGAAACTCAAGGATTTAACGGCTTATACTACAAAGACCATTTAATAAGAGGTGGTGCTGCTTATCTAGTACAACAAAACATTCAAATCGATTTGTCTTTAGGTAAAAATTTCCAAAGCACACCCGAGCTATTCTTTGGAGGAATTGGTGTTTCTTGGCGCTTTGACGACAATTATAGCGAAGTATTCTTGCGCATTCCAAAAGAAGAAAAAGGAAAAGACAAGGATAAAAAAGACAAGAAAGATAAAAAAGACAAAGCCAAAAAACGACTCGACGAAGTTGAAAGCGAAAAAAGCCCTGCCAAATGATCACTATTAAAGAAGCCAATACCAAAGCATTAGTAAAAGACTACGTCACTTTTCCTTTTTCCTTATACGAAAACCACCCTTATTGGGTTCCGCCATTAATCCAAGAAGAAATCGACAGTTTCGACAAAACTAAAAACCCAGCCTTCGAAACCGCAGAAGCACATTTATTTTTAGCCTATAAAAATAATAAAATAGTGGGCCGAATAGCTGCCATCATCAATTGGAACGAAGTCAATGACCAGCAAAAAAAGAAAATACGTTTCGGCTGGTGGGATGTTATTGACGATATAGAAGTCACCAAAGCCTTACTCGAAAAAGTAACAGAATTAGGAACCAAAAACAATTTAGAATATATCGAAGGCCCTATTGGGTTTTCGAATTTAGACAAAGTAGGCGTACTCACCGAAGGTTTCGACTTCATTGGATCCATGATTACGTGGTACAATTATCCATATTATGCCAGTCATTTGGAGCAATTGGGTTATGTTAAAGAAAAAGAATACCAAGAAAGTACCTTTTCTTTTAGTAATGTAAACCCTGACGTTTATAGCAAAGTCCAAGAACGGATTAAAAAACGGTATCAATTAACAGCACTTCGTTTTACACGAACTAAAGACATTCTGCCATACGTCGATAAAATGTTTGATTTGTTCAATACTTCGTACGCTAATTTAGCTTCATTCGTAGCCATTACCGACATTCAAAAAGAGTATTTCAAGAAAAAATACATTCCGTTTATCAATCCTGAATTTATCAAATTTGTGGTCGACAAAAACGAGAACCTCATCGCATTCAGTATTGTTATGCCTTCGTTTTCGGAAGCACTTCAAAAAGCAAAAGGGAAATTATTTCCTTTTGGATGGTATCATTTGTTGCAAGCGAAAAAAAATAGCAAACAAGTTTTGTTTTACCTGATTGGAATCGCTCCAGAATATCAAAGCAAAGGAATAACCGCTATTATCTTTGACGAATACTACAAAAGTTTCAGCGAAAAAGGAATCGAGCAATGCATCCGAACGCCCGAATTAGAAGAAAACCACGCGATTCACAATCTTTGGAAAAACTTCGATTCTAAAATCAACCGACGCCGAAGAACCTATCGAAAAGAGTTGTAATTATTGCTCTTTGCAAGGCACTTCCACCAATGGTAATGCCGAATTGAACGCAATGGCTTTTCGGTCTTTAAAAGTGAGCGTTCCCTTATGATCGTCGACTACTGGACCGAAACCTTCCCGATAACTAGTCCCTTGTTTCAAAAAGATAACTTCGCGAACCGATAAAGCACCTTCAGAGTGAAAACTGTATTTCCCCACCAATGTATCGCCATGAAAGGCGCCTACCAAAGTGCCTTCATTTCGGTCTTTTTCAAAATAATGATACGACAATTTACCATACTGAAGTTGGTTTCCTTTGCTAATTAAAGTCAATGAAATCGTGTCTTTCTCCTGAATACCCTGATAACACATTTCCGAAAACGGATTTACTGGAACCGGAATATTGAGCTCTTCCAAAGAGTTGACTTCTTTTTTACACCCCATCAAAAGCAACAATCCTAAAAAACCTAGGCTAACTATTTTTTTCATAACTAGTAGTTTAAAAAAAATCCATTCTTTAGAACGGATTTTTATAATGCATATTGTTTATTTCTTATGAAACATCGACCGTCGTACGATCCGCAATTTCTTTGTAAGTTCCGTTGACTAATTTTTCACGAATCACTTCAAAAGCAGTTAATGTTTCCGCAACATCACTTAAAGTATGCGAGGAAGTTGGAATCATACGCAACAAGATAATCCCTTTTGGAATCACCGGATAAATGACAATCGACAAGAAAATACCATAATTCTCTCGCAAATCATTCACCATCACCATGGCTTCTGGCACACTTCCTTCTAGATATACTGGCGTTACACATGTATTGGTATCGCCAATATTAAAGTTTCTTTCGCGCAATCCGTTTTGCAACGCATTCACGTTCTCCCACAACTTGTCTTTCAATTCCGGGTGGTTTCGCAACAATTCCAATCGTTTCAATGCCCCCACGGTTTGAATCATCGGCAACGCTTTGGCAAACATCTGAGAACGCAAATTGTATTTTAAATAATCGATAATTTCTTTATCAGCCGCTATAAAAGCACCAATACTAGCCATCGATTTGGCAAACGTAGAAAAATAAATATCTATTTGATCTTGAACGCCTTGCTCTTCTCCGGCTCCGGCTCCAGTAGCACCAAGTGTACCAAATCCATGGGCATCATCCACTAACAAACGGAAATTATATTTCGCTTTCAACGCCACAATCTCTTTGAGTTTCCCTTGTTGGCCACGCATTCCAAAAACACCTTCGGTAATAAATAAAATACCACCACCGGTTTCTTCAGCCATTTTGGTAGCGCGTTGCAGGTTTTTCTCCATGCTCTCAATATCGTTATGACGGTAGGTAAAACGTTTTCCCATATGCAAACGAACGCCATCAATAATACAAGCGTGCGCATCCACATCGTAAACAATAATATCATTTTTCGTCACCAAAGCATCAATCGTCGATAAAATTCCTTGGTAGCCAAAATTCAACAAATATGCCGATTCTTTCTTCACAAAAGCTGCCAATTCGTTTTCCAATTGTTCGTGCGCATCGGTATGCCCACTCATCATTCTAGCGCCCATTGGGTAGGCCGCGCCATATTGCAAAGCAGCATCCGCATCAGCTTTTCTAACTTCAGGATGATTGGCCAATCCTAAATAATCATTCAAACTCCAGTTTAAAATTGGCTTCCCGTGAAAATGCATTCGCGGTCCTAATTCGCCTTCTAATTTTGGAAAAACATAATAGCCTTCGGCTTGAGAAGCCCATTTTCCTAACGGTCCTTTGTTATTTTGAATTCTTTCGAATAAATCTTTTACCATAATTCAATCAGTGTAAAACGTTTGTTTTGATGGCGCAAAATTAAGAATTTCTGTGGGAAATCGGTTCCGAAATAAAAATTATTTTAAGGAGCTGTTTACTTCGTCTGTTCGCTCCCGCAGGAGCTCGGTTCCCGCCAGCTGCTTCCAATCTTTTATTGCTGTAGCACTCATGTACCGTTTAGAAACTCCCGTGAAAACAAAAAAAGGATTTCCGTTACACACGAGCGAAGCGAATTGACGCAGCAATCGGGGCTAAAACACGGTGGTAACTAGAAACTTTGTATATTTGATTTACAAAATCAGAAACAAAGATATTTACCTTCGTTCCTAGGAATTCAAACCAAGATGTCAGAAAACACAAAAGAATTAAAAATAGCTGTACTCATTGATGCCGACAACGTTCCGTATAGCAACGTCAAAGGCATGATGGAGGAAATCGCCAAATTCGGAACGCCAACTACCAAACGCATTTACGCCGATTGGACGAAACCCAATGCGGGCGGTTGGAAAAGCGTGCTTTTGGAGCATGCCATTACTCCGATTCAACAATACAGCTATACCGTTGGAAAAAATTCCTCCGACTCCGCCATGATTATCGACGCGATGGATTTATTATATTCCGATAAAGTCGATGGATTCTGCATCGTTTCTAGCGACAGTGATTTTACGAGATTGGCGATTCGATTAAGAGAATCGGGTATGAAAGTCATCGGCATGGGCGAAAAGAAAACACCGAATTCGTTTATTGTGGCTTGCGACCGATTCATTTATATTGAAGTTTTAGATGGGGCCATTCCTAAAAAAGCTCCCAAACCAGCACCAACCGACACTAGGAAACCAATTGAAAAACCTACTGAAAAAGCCTTAAACAAAATCGATTTACAAACCATCGAATTGATTGAAGCCACCATAGAAGCAATTGGAGATGATGACGGCTGGGCCTTCCTTGGAGATGTTGGTAATCTCATCGTAAAGAAAAAACCCGAATTCGATCCTAGAAATTACGGCTTTACAAAACTAACACCAATGTTAAAATCGCTAACTGATATTCTGGAAATCGACGAACGAGACTCCGAGAAAAAAGGAATCAAACACGTTTATGTTCGACTGCGATTTAGTTAAGAACGTTGTTTTTTTGTTTGTGTTAATTAACGAATCAATTCTAAATACTTGCCCATTTAAAGTCATTTTTCATTCCATACCAAAAATTATAACTGCCATCCAATGAATATTAATTTTATAGAAGAAGCCCGCAAGACATGGCATAAGATTTCCCAAGAAGGAGAACTTCGAGATGCTTTTCTAGAGTTGCAACTCCACAAGCAATTGCTTAATGTATTTCATGTAGGCCCTTTTTATTATTATATCTTCGACATTCATCATTTTCGTTTTCAATACATGAGCCCGGATATAGAAACTGTTTTAGGGTATGCCCCTGAAGAAGTAGATGTCGATTTCTTGATGTCTAAAATTCACCCCGATGATCAATCCATGTTCTTGAATCACGAAAACACGGTAGTCGATTTCTTCAATAAATTACCAATCGAAAAGTTTACAAAATACAAAATAAGCTACGATTATAGACTACAAAATAGCCAAGGAGCATACGTTCGTATTTTACATCAAGTAGTCGTTTTACAACACGATGATGACAAACGCATGTTAACCACATTGGGCGTTCACACCGATATTACAGCTATTAAATCGGATAACCATTCTAAACTCTCGTTTATCGGATTGCAAAATGAGCCTTCGTTTTACAATGTAGCAGTAAAGGAACGCTACGCACCTTCTAAAGAGCTCTTTTCAAAAAGAGAAAAAGAAGTTTTGCAGTATTTAGTAAAAGGAATGCAAAGCATTGAAATTGCGGAGAAATTATCTATAAGTCGTTACACCGTGGACACTCATCGCAAAAACATCTTGTCTAAGTCTAATTCCAAAAATACTCCGGAACTTATCAGTAAAATTATATCAGAAGGACTGGTATAGCGGATTGAAAACATCCAATACCTTTCAAAAAAAAGTCTTTTTCTTTAAAAAAATAAAACCGCTTCGTTCCCGAAGCGGTTTTTATATAAAGCAATAAATCGATCGTGATTATCTCTTAACGATACGCAATGTTTTTACATTTTCACCTTGTGTAACAATAACGTTGTACACGCCTGATGGATATAAATTTCCGATTTCTAAAGAAGTCATGTCGGCTACATCTGATTGACGAGCTTCTATTTGTCTTCCAATCATATCGTACACTTTTAAACTAACGTTGTTCTCACTAGAAGTATTAATTTCTAGTTTAAAGTTAGCTGCAAATGGGTTGGGATACGCTTTCACTTCAAACACCTCAACTGGTGTACTCGTTACTCTTGAAGCACCGTTAGTGGTGATTGTACAAGGCGTACCAAACGCGCGGT
>CALPUN020000038.1 GCA_943326765.2 Bifidobacterium breve
CGAAAAACAACATGAAATAACCAATATACGTAATTAAAGTTCCCCAGAAATCGTGGTTAACAGAAAGAACGGTTCCTTTTTCATCTGGATCAAAAGACGATTGAAAAAAGCGGTAGCCGCCAATATCTAAAATGTGATTCATATAAATTCGGGCATCGGTTTTCTTTCCGGCATCGAGCACGGTGACTTGGCTTTCGAATGCGGCATAACTTTTTTCAGTCCCAGGATATTTAGAAGCAATGAAATCGTTGAGTTTGATTTGAAAGGGAAGCTCGTACACTTTACTTCCAAAAAACAAAGTAAAATCTAGCTTGCCAAGAGTAATGACTTGAGGTTCTCCCGATTTTCCTTTAGAACCAAGTAAAGTCACTTCTTTCTCTTTTCCTTGCGATTTCACCACAATCACTATAGCATCATCGTGCTTTTTGGCTTTAAAATCATCATTCGATTTGAAAATTTTAAAACCTTTTTTTGCTGGTTCTGGAAAAACAAATTGAGAACCACCCACATTATACAAAGAACGCATCATCAAAGGTTGCGTAGAATCCTTAATAACTCTTCCTTGAAGTTTGTCTGCCATTCTCATAAATTGCCCTTCAAATGGGGTTTCAATGGTATAAGTACTTCCCGTTGTGTTGATATTAACGGCACCTTTGGTGAATTTGTTTAAAGAAAAAAGCGTGTTGTGAATGTTTTGGATTTCACCTTCTTTAAGATAATGTTCGTGACGAGAACCACCACCCGATTCTACCATTTTAAAATAAACCAATCCTTTTTCATCTGCTTTAATGGCTTCCGTAGCGCCCATGATATAGTTCTTGTAACTAATTTCAAAAGGGATATTCGCAAAATCATCCGAAATAGAAAAATTATTGTTAGTTACCGGAGACAAGAGTAAAGGGTTTTCAAAAATACGACGTTTCATTTGTCCTTTATAATCGCCATCTACAAAAAATGATAAGTAGGTTTTGTCTGAAAATACTTTATTTTCAGTAGCACCTTCTCGAATAGGCATCATGCCTTCGTAGCTAATATATCGCGTAATGGTGGCGCCAATGATGATAAAAATAAAAGACAAATGCAGTAATAATGTAGCCCATTTTTCTCTTTTATACAATTGATACCGTTTGATATTCCCAAAGAAGTTAATTAGAAAAAAAATATGAATGGCTTCAAACCATTTCGTATTGTAAATTAAGATTCTAGCGGTATCGGTGTTGTATTCGCTTTCTATGAAGGTGCCAGTTGCCATCGCTACTGCGTAGGTCAGAAATAAGAAAGCCATTAATCGTGTTGAGAATAAAAAAGCTAGTATTTTTTTTTCCATTAGAGTGGATTGCTATATTAAAAAGTCAAGCAAAAATAGGTAAAAATGTTGATTGATGAAACGGTTTTTTGGTGCTTTTAAGTGTTATTTAAGAATCGTTAAACAGAGTTAATACTAGTTGCCACTAGTGAGTATATTTAAACCAAAACAAAGCATTCGAATATTAAACTTTATTACCTAAAAAAATTTCAATAATTTAGCCGCATGATTACAGTCAGTATTATCGGTTCCGGAAATGTAGCGCAGCATCTGATTTTAGCTTTTAAAAATGCGAATTCCATTTCGTTGCTTCAAGTTTTGGCTCGAAATAAAGATACTGTAGTTGCATTCGTTGATGCAACCAAGATAGTGAGTCAGTATGACCAACTTCAAGAAGCCGATTTGTATATTATTGCCGTTTCCGATGATGCCATTGAAGAAGTTTCAAAAAAAATACCGTTTCAAAATAAATTAGTGGTGCATACTTCCGGAAGTATTCCAATTACTGCTTTATCGGAACAAAATCGAAAAGGTATTTTTTATCCGGTACAAACTTTTTCTAAGGGAAAACCTATCGATTTTAAAAGTGTGCCGATTTGTATTGAAAGTGAATCTGCTGAAGATTTCCAACTGATTGAAACTGTCGCTAAAACACTTTCTGAAGAAGTTTACTCGCTAAATTCTGAACAACGAAAATCATTGCATGTAGCTGCTGTTTTTGTCAATAATTTCACCAATCATTTGTACCAAATTGGAGCGGATATTTGTCAAGAACAAAACCTTCCATTCGCGATTTTAAAACCATTGATAAAAGAAACTGCTGAAAAAATAATGACGCTATCACCAAAAGAAGCTCAAACCGGACCTGCAAAACGCCACGACCATCTTACTCTTGAAGCGAATTTAGCCCTATTAAAAGATGAAAATCAAAAAGCGATTTATACACTATTGACCCAATCCATCCAAAATCATGACTAAAAATTATAAAGAAATTCTAAACCAAATCACCACCTTTATCTTCGACGTTGATGGGGTTTTGACCGATAGTGCTGTGCACATTACCCCTACAGGTGAAATGTTGCGTGTCATGAATATTCGCGATGGTTTTGCCATGAAAGCCGCATTAGAAAGTGGCTATAATGTTTGTATCATTTCTGGTGGTAATAACGAAGGGGTGAGAATTAGGTTACGGAATCTTGGTATTACCGACATTCATTTAGCATCGCCCAACAAAGTAGAAACCTTCAACGAATATATTGAATTATACCAACTAAAACCAGAACACGTTTTGTATATGGGTGATGACATACCCGATTATCATGTGATGCAGTTGGTTGGTTTGCCAACATGTCCACAGGATGCAAGCCCAGAAATCAAAGCCATTTCTAAGTATATTTCGCATAAAAATGGTGGAAAAGGCGCTGTTAGGGAAGTTATCGAGCAAGTGATGAAAGTGCAAGGGAAATGGCATCTATACTATAACGGTAAACACGATTAAAATTGACTATGAATTATTTGAAACTTATTCGGTATCCAAACCTATTGCTGCTTGCCTTTATGCAACTGATTTTTAGATATGGTTTTTTAAAATGGCAATATATTCCTTTGGCTTTGGCAGATTGGCAATATGTTTTATTAGTACTTTCGACCGTTTTTATTGCCGCTGCTGGGTACGTAATCAATGATATTTTTGATCAAAACGCTGATGATGAAAACAAGCCTGCAAAAAGTTTTGTTGGTAAAAGCATTTCAGAAACTGCTGCTTATAATTTATATGTAGCGTTGAATGTTGCTGGTGTTGGGATTGGATTTTATTTGTCAAATGTAATTCAGAAACCTGCTTTTGCTGTAGTATTTATTTTAATTACGGCGACCTTATATCTCTACGCAACCAGTTTGAAGCAAATCATGATATTGGGAAATGTTATTGTGGCTTTATTACTTTCATTCAGTATATTAATCATTGGTGTTTTTGATTTGTTTCCGGCTACCTATGAAGGCAATCAAGCCGAAATGAGAACGCTTTTTTCCATTTTAAGCGATTATGCCATCATGGCTTTTATCATCAATTTCATTAGAGAAATCGTTAAGGATATGGAAGATGTAAATGGCGATTACAATCAGGGTATGAAAACATTACCGATAGTTTTAGGAGTAAAAAGAACAACAAAGGTAACGTTTGCATTAAGTTTGATTCCTATTCTCATTTTGTTGTATTATACTAACGCATATTTCATTGCCAATAATTTAATCATAACAGCTATTTACATTTTATTAGCGGTAGTTGGTCCGTTATTATATTTTTCAATTAAAATTTGGTCGGCTACAAACAAAAAAGAGTTTCATCATTTGAGCTTGGTATTAAAATTTGTAATTCTTTTTGGAATCATATCAATTGCAATAGTAGCCTACAATATTAGAAATCATGCTTAAAGAAAAACTTAAAGAATATACCATAATTCTAGCCTCGGGTTCGCCAAGAAGACAACAATTTTTTAGAGACCTAGATTTAGATTTTGAAATTCGATTGAAGGAAATTGAAGAGATATACCCACCCAATCTTACCGAAGAAGACATTACCGATTATTTAGCGGTACTCAAAAGCGATGCCTTTACAGGGTCATTGAAAGAAAAGGATATCCTAATAACAAGTGATACTATTGTTTGGCATGAGAATAAAGCGTTGGGCAAACCTAAAGATTACGAGGATGCCTTTTTAATGCTACAATCCTTATCGAATAAAACACATAAAGTAATTACCTCTGTTTGCTTTAAAACGATTACTAAGACTACTGTCATTTCTGAAACTACGAAAGTAACCTTTCATCCATTGAAAGACGAAGATATTAAATACTATTTAGATCATTATCATCCCTACGATAAAGCCGGAAGTTACGGTATTCAGGATTGGTTTGGATTTATTGGGGTAGCCAAAATTGAAGGTTCCTATCCTAATGTTATGGGATTACCAATCGACAAGGTCTACAACTACCTGAACCAAATTTAATCCTTTCCATAACAAATGCTAAAACATTTCATTTAATTTTATAAATTGTAAGTATATATTTATAATTTTTATATATTTATGTATTTCATCGATAAAATAATGCTTTTAAACTGATTTTTAAGTTTGTTGAATTACATTTACATCATATCTTTTGGATGTAAAATAAGTGTAACTCCTTTTGGAAACCGAATCACAAAGTTTTTCATATTTCAAAAGCAAAAAACATTAAGAATCATGAAAAAAATAACTACGCTACTGATTATTCTTTTTACAGTCTTAGGACTTCAAGATTGTTTGGCACAAAAATCAGCCTATAAAGACCCAGAAACCCCTTTGTTTAATCCAGTAACCAATTGCCAATTGCGTTATTATTACTATCCGAATTTGGAAGCCTATTTTGATACTCAAAAAAGTATTTACTATTACAAGGAAGATGGCGAATGGATTACAGCAGAAGAATTACCCAACGGATACCGTGGCTACTCGATTTATAATAAAATAACGGTTTATATAAACGATTATGACGATGAAAATCCATGCCAATTCGTTAACCAACATAAAAAGAAATATCCTTACATCACCAATGAAAAAGGCAAACAATTAACCCAAACCAACCGATAATTATGATCCTACTAATCCTTTTTCGTATTGGCATCCATTTCAAATATTTGTTAAAGTCCAACTAAATCGAACGCCCCCTTTTAATTAATTACTACTTTTGAAGCTATAGCTAATCCTAGATATTATGCGCAAGCTTTACTTTTGTCTTATCCTTTTACTTTCCTTTTTTTTTCAAATTGTAACAGCGCAACAGCCCCAAAAGCCCAATGCAGTTGAGATTTACAACCAAATACAAAAATTAAATTTTCTAGGTTCAGTGCTCTATATTGCAGCGCATCCCGATGACGAAAACACCCGATTACTATCGTATTTGTCTAATGAAAAAATGGCACGAACCGGTTATCTATCCTTAACCAGAGGTGATGGTGGTCAAAATTTAATAGGTCCCGAATTACGCGAATTACTAGGGGTAATCAGAACCCAAGAACTAATTGAAGCCCGAAAAATAGATGGTGGCGAGCAATTTTTTTCAAGAGCTAATGATTTTGGATTTTCCAAAAATCCGGATGAAACCTTAGCGATTTGGGACAAAGACGCCGTCTTAAGTGACGTTGTTTATATCATCCGGAAATTCCAACCTGACGTCATTATCAATCGTTTTGATGCGCGATCTCCAGGAACCACTCACGGACACCATACTTCCTCTGCCCTATTAAGTTTAGAAGCTTTTGATATCGTTAATTCCCCTGGAAGTTATCCCGAACAATTAAAATTAGTTGCTACTTGGCAACCCAAGCGAGTTTTTTTCAACACCTCTTGGTGGTTTTACGGAAGCAAAGAAAAATTTGAAAAAGCCGATAAATCGAATTTAATCCAACTCAACACTGGGGTCTATTATCCCTCGATTGGAAAATCCAATCAGGAAATTGCGGCACTAAGCCGAAGCCGCCACCAATCGCAAGGTTTCGGAAGCACTGGAACCCGTGGGGAAGATCAAGAATATTTAGAGTTTTTAAAAGGCTCGTCGCTTCAAAATCAATCCAACCTTTTTGACGGCATTGACACTTCTTGGAACCGAGTTCCCAATGGAAAACCTATTGGGGATCTACTGACTGAAATCCTAAAAAAATACGATTTCAAAAATCCTTCGGCCTCCATTCCTGATTTAGTGAAAGCCTACTCCTTAGTAGAAGCACTTCAAGAGGATCATTGGAAACCTATAAAACTAGAGGAAATTAAAAAAGTTATTGCAGCTTGTTCCGGCCTATACTTGGAAGCTATTGCCGACGCGCAAGAAGTAACAAACGGCAGTACATTAAAAGTAACGTTAGAAGCCATTAATAGAAGTGCATTATCGATGCGATGGAATTCTATTGCAACGTTTCCAGAAAGTAGTTCCACTTTTCAATCGGTATCACTAGCAAATAATGTGGTACAATATTCTGATGTTTCTTTAATAATCAAAGATTTAAATTACACACAACCCTATTGGTTAAAAGATAAAGGAACTGTCGGAATGTACCGAGTTGAAGACCAAAATAATATTGGTGTTCCAGACATCATTCGAGAAGCAAAAGTCACTTTCAATATTACCATTAATAACGTAATGATTCCTTTTCAAAGAATGATTGCATTCAAGTACAATGATGATGTTAAAGGCGAAGTCTATAAACCGTTAGACATCGTTCCGAAAGTCACCACTTCAATTCAAGATAAAGTACTGATTTTTAATGGAAATCAATCTAAAAATATTGCAGTGAAGATTCAAGCCGGTCAAGATACTGTTTCGGGTGTATTAAAATTAATAACCGATGATAATTGGAAAGTAACTCCTCAATCGATCCCATTCTCACTAACCAAAAAAGGAGCAGAACAAACCGTTTTTTTTCAAATTACTGCACCTAAAAAAGCGGGCGAATCGATAGTAAAGAGTATCGCAATTGTTGATAGTGTATCCTATGATAAAGAACCATTTACCATCAATTACGAGCACATTTCTAAGCAACAAGTTTTAAAACCCTCGGAAGCAAAATTAATTCAACTGACTATTAAGACTGGTCAGGAAAAAATTGCTTACATCATGGGGGCTGGCGATGAAGTTCCTAAAAGCCTGCGTCAAATGGGATACGCTGTTACCCTTCTAAAACCTGAAGAGATCACTGTTGAAAATCTAAAATTCTTTAATGTGGTGATTACTGGTATTCGCGCTTACAATACCGTTCAAGCCTTAGCATTTAAGCAAACTATTCTTTTCGATTTTGTCAAAGAAGGCCATAACATGATCGTTCAGTACAACACTATGGACGACTTTGTTACTCCTAATTTTGCGCCCTATCCCCTAAAAATTTCTAAAGATCGAGTGACCGATGAAAACGCGGCTGTTACTTTTTTAGAACCCAATCATCCTATTTTGAACCAGCCCAATACCATTACTCCCAAAGATTTTGAAGGTTGGAAACAAGAGCAAGGCTTATACTATCCCAACGAATGGGATAAAGCTTTCACTCCAGTTTTAGCTTCAAACGATAAAGGAGAAACTCCAAAAAAAGGTGCCTTATTGGTCGCTAAATTGGGGAAGGGGAATTACATCTATACAGGATTAAGTTTCTTTAGAGAACTGCCTGAGGGAGTTTCGGGGGCCTATCGCCTGATGGCGAATCTAATCTCTTTACCACACTAATTCTTTTACTAAAAAGTTATGAATCCAGAAAAAACGACTATTTGGAAAAAAAGCTATACTTGGGTTTTGGTTGCCAATGTCCTCTATATCGTATTGTTTTGTTTAATCATGATACTTTTTTCTTAACATGCAGCAACTAGATTGGATTGTTCTATCGGTAACGCTTCTTTTCATCGTTTTTTACGGCGTGTGGAAAACCAAAGGCAGCAAAAATGTAGAAGACTACATTTTGGGAAATAACGAAACACCATGGTATGTCGTTGGGCTTTCGGTAATGGCAACACAAGCCAGTGCCATCACGTTTCTTTCCACGCCGGGACAAGCGTATCATGACGGAATGGGGTTTGTGCAATTCTATTTCGGACTTCCGATTGCCATGGTGGTGATTTGTGTGACCTTCATTCCCATCTACCATCGTTTGAAAGTATTTACTGCCTACGAATATTTAGAAAAACGCTTTGATTTAAAAACCCGCTCCCTTGCCGCTATTTTGTTTTTAATCCAACGCGGATTAGGAACCGGGCTAACCATTTATGCTCCTGCTATTATTCTTTCGGCATTGCTGGGTTGGAACTTGACTTTAATGAACATCGTCATTGGCGTATTAGTAATTATCTACACTTTTGCAGGAGGAACGAAAGCCGTAAACGTAACGCAAAAGCATCAAATGTTCGTAATCATGTTAGGCATGTTCATCACCTTCTTTTTAATTTTACACCTGTTGCCCAACGACATGACTTTTAGCAATGCCATGCACATCGCAGGCGCCAATCATAAAATGGATATTGTAGATTTTTCTATAGATCCTGGAACACGATACACTTTTTGGAGCGGAATTACCGGTGGTTTTTTCCTAGCCCTCTCCTACTTTGGAACCGATCAATCACAAGTAGGACGCTATTTGTCTGGGAAATCCATTCGAGAAAGCCAAATGGGATTAATCATGAACGGCTTCCTAAAAGTACCGATGCAGTTTTTTATTCTGTTGATTGGAGTGATGGTTTTCGTGTTTTTTCAATTCAATCCCGTGCCTTTGAATTTCAATCCAAACAATAAAATCATTGTTGAAAATTCTCCTTACAAAGACGAATACCATGTTTTAGAACAAAAATTGAGCAAACTTTCTGAAGAGAAAAAAGAAATCAATCTGATTTATATGGACCACCTGAATCAGAATTATGACAATCCCATTTTAAGACGCGAATTGGTTGCTATTTCCAACAAAGAAAATGATTTGAGAGACCAAGCTCGAGAAGTAATTACGAAAGCCGACAGCAAATCGGAAACTAACGATAAAGACTACGTTTTCATTCATTTTATTTTGAATTACTTGCCAAAAGGTCTTATTGGATTGTTATTAGCGGTTATTCTTTCGGCCGCTATGTCATCAACAGCCTCTGGACTTACCGCATTGGCTTCGACAACCGCTATTGATATTTACAAACGAAATATTAAGGGAGAAAAAACCGAAAAACACTTCGTAAACGCGACTAAGTTTTTTACAATACTTTGGGGAATTATTGCCATCCTATTCGCTTGTGTCGGAACTCTTTTTGAAAACCTAATCCAACTCGTAAATATCGTAGGTTCCATTTTTTACGGAACCGTTTTAGGAATTTTCTTGGTAGGGTTTTACGTCAAATACGTCAAAGCCAAAGCCATTTTTTGGAGTGCCGTTGTAAGCCAATTAACCATCTTCTACATTTATTATTTAGATAGTGTCAGTTTCCTTTGGTTGAATTTTATAGGCGCGATGTTAACCATGGTTTTATCGTGTCTTTACCAATTCCTACTCGGAAAAGAAACTGAAGAAGTACCACTATAAAAAAATCCGCCATTCGTTTTGAAGGCGGATTTTAAAATCATAGCATTAGACTTTATTTTTTACTCCATTCCGCTATACTGTCGGAATTCATTTTTACATAATCATCATTTTTAGCTGTCGCCGCTGCTGCTAGTGAAAGTTTAGCGGTTTCGATAGCCCCTTTTTTATCGCCTAATTTGGCTTGAATGAGTGATTTTTGACGCGTATACCAGAACGGTTTTTCTTTGTTCAAATCCAATGCTTTGTTAACATATTCCAAAGCTTTAGTCAAATCGCCATTGGACTGGTAAAAATATTGTGCAGAGGAAAAATAATCGCCCGCTGTTGGCCCTGCCAAGGCTTTATCAATACTAGCTATTGTAGTTTTTTGAGTAGGGACTTCAATCTTCAATGGTACGTATGTTTTTTCCCAGGATAATTCTAAATTCGCAAAATTGTTATCCAAATTATTAATGCCAATAGTAAAACTTTCTACATTTCTAGACAACATTTGTGGTTTAGCAGTTACTCGAACTGCCACTTTAGCGTCTTCCCAAGTTTCAGGATTCCCCCAATTGTCAGTCGTTGCATAAAAAATAATATCCCAAGAATCTGCTTTGGGTAAAGTAAATAAAGCATATTTCCCCTTTTTCAAGGTTTGTCCGTCAATCAAAACATCATCGCTAAAAGAAATAGTCGTATTTTCATTAGCGCCAGTTCTCCAAATTTTCCCGAAGGGTACCAAATCACCAAAAATGGTTCTTCCCTTGATACTTGGTCTAGAATACTCAATAACAATATTGGTTAATCCAACTGTTTGCGATAAAGTAGCTTTCGGACTAGGTTGCGGTATTTTTACTTGTGCTTCAATGGTGTTGATAAAAAATACCATCGTAAAAGTGAAAAGAATTTTTTTCATAGTTTGAATCGTTTATGTTTTGTCCAAAATTACTAATTCGATAGTTTATAAATGTTAATAAATCCTTAATTCAATTTATTTTTTGTTTAAACATTTTTTAAAAAAAATAAACATTATTTGTATCTTTACCAAAATAAAAGTGATGAAAATTTACACCAAAAAAAGCAAACAGAATCTTCCAATTACACTTGCTGAAGCATGGGATTTCCTTTCAAATCCGGAGAACTTAAAAGAAATAACTCCAGAATACATGGGATTTGTTATAGAATCAGGTGCCGACAGGCCTATGTTTCCTGGACAAATTATTCAATATATCGTCACTCCCGTTTTAGGGATAAAAACCAAATGGGTCACTGAAATCACCCACATGCTATACCAGCAGTATTTTGTAGACGAACAACGATTTGGTCCTTATGCCTTGTGGCATCACAAACATTTCATCAAAGAAATTCCAGGCGGTGTTGAAATGGAAGATATTATTGATTATAAAGTGCCACTCGGAATCATAGGGCAGCTCGTTCATCCTTTTATCGTAAAACCAAAATTGGATGAGATATTCGAATACAGAAGAAAAAAATTAATCGCCTTATTTGGCGAATATAAAGGATAAATCATGAAAAACATTTTATTAATTGGAGGCTCTTACGGCATCGGTTTAGCCCTTGCAAAAACACTTCAAAACACAACGAATCTTTACGTAGCATCCCGATCCATAGGGGATCTAGAAGGAATTAAAGCGACTTACGTACCTTTCGACGCTGCAACGGACACACTCGATTCGACACTAGTACCCAACGTAATTGACGGATTGGTTTATTGCCCGGGAAGCATCAACTTACGCCCATTTAAAGGGTTAAAAATTGAAACCTTTGAAAGTGATATGCAATTGAATTTCTTCAGTATGGTCAAAGTAATTCAATCTGTTCTGCCGCAACTGACGGCTTCGAATCAATCTAGTATCGTTTTGTTTAGCAGTGTTGCCGCTTCTATGGGAATGCCTTTTCACACCAGCGTTGCTGCTGCCAAAGGGGCTATTGAAGGATTTGCTAAAGCCTTAGCAGCGGAATATGCCCCGAAAATTCGAGTAAATGTCATTGCGCCCTCTTTAACCAATACGCCCTTAGCCGACAAGTTTTTAAACAACGAATCCAAACAGGAAAAATCTGCCGAAAGACATCCACTAAAACGTTTTGGGCAACCAGAAGATTTAGCGCATATGGCTGCATTTCTCTTGAGTGAAAATGCTTCTTGGATGTCGGGACAAATTCTGCATGTTGATGGCGGAATGTCGACTTTACTGGTAAATGGTTAACTTTAAAATTTAAATTTCTACTTGATGACTTTATTTTGGTTCCGTCGTGATTTACGCCTTGAAGACAACAAAGGATTGTTTGAAGCAGTAAGCAATTGCTCAGAAGTGCTTCCAATTTTTATTTTTGATAAATCCATTTTAGACCAATTGGAGCCAGACGATGCGCGAGTTACTTTCATTCATGAAGCCATAACCGCCATCAATACCAAACTTCAAGCAATCGGGAAGTCATTAGCCGTATTTTATGGGGAACCGTTAAACGTTTTAAAGCAATTAATCGAAGAAAATAAAATAGAAGCACTTTACTCCAACCGAGATTACGAACCATATGCGAGAGAACGTGATAAAGCAGTTTATGAGTTATTAGCTTCCAAAAATATTCCCTTTAAAAGTTATAAAGATCAAGTGATTTTTGAAAAAAGTGACGTTACTAAAGACGATGGATTGCCTTATCTAGTTTACACACCTTATTCTAAAAAATGGAAACAGCACTTCAAAAAAATTACCCTTGACGACTATCCTTCCGAAAAACAACTTGATAAAATTGCAGTTCATTCCTATCCTTTTTTGACTTTAACTGAAATTGGATTTCATACTTCAAAAATTAAAGTAACTCCCTACGATGTTTCCGATACTTTAATTCAGAACTACGAAGCCACTCGAAATTTTCCAGCGGTAAACAAAACGTCCTATTTAGGAATCTACCTCCGTTTTGGGACCGTCAGCATCCGACACATGATGTCCAAAGCCATTCAGCAAAAAAACGAAACGTTTTGGAATGAATTGATTTGGAGGGAATTTTTCATGCAAATCTTATGGCATTTTCCACATACCAAATATGCCAGTTTTAAATCGAAATACGATGCTATACGTTGGAGTAATAATGAAGATGAATTTCAAAAATGGTGCGACGGTAACACCGGTTATCCCTTTGTTGATGCAGGCATGCGCGAATTGAACGCCACCGGTCACATGCACAATCGTGTTCGGATGATTGTTGCCAGTTTTTTATGCAAACACTTACTGATTGATTGGCGCTGGGGCGAAACGTATTTTGCTCTAAAATTATTGGATTACGAACAATCCAGTAACGTAGGCAATTGGCAATGGGCCGCCGGAAGTGGTGTGGATGCCGCACCCTATTTCCGCATTTTTAACCCAACCGAGCAAATCAAAAAGTTCGATAAAGATTTAGTTTATATCAAAAAATGGATTCCCGAACTCAACGATTTCTCTTATCCTCAGCCCATTGTAGATCATAAATTTGCTCGAGAACGCTGTCTTCGAGTTTACAAAGAAGCGGTCGGTTAATTTTGGGAATTATCCAACGACAATATTCCGAATCGAATCAAAACTCAATTCATCAAAATGCTGAATGACTTGGTTCGCTGAACTCAAATCTTGGAGTTTGGAATGCGCACTGTTGTAGCCAATACAGTAAATTCCGGCTGCATTTGCGGCTATTATTCCGTTGGTGCTGTCTTCGATAACAATACAATTTTCTCTTGGCGTTTGTGCTAAAAAAGCGGCTTGTTCAAAAATCGCAGGATGTGGTTTTGACTTTGGAAAATCTTCTCCGGATACTTTGTGGGTGAAATATTGATTCAAATCAAAGCGTTTGAAAATACGTTCAATGGTGACTTTAGCTGAAGACGATGCCAACACCATTTGCATTCCGTTTTGGTGCAAATCATGAATCAAATTTTCAACACCATCCAACAAATACAAATCTTCTTTCGAATCAAATGCCGAATTGAACAAATCCCTTTTGGCGTTGACTAAGGTATCCACATCGTCTTCCAAATTGTAGATTACCTTTAATCGTTCGAAAATATTCTTAGTAGAATTTCCCGTAAACGAAGCATACAATTCAGGAGAAATTTCAATACCCAATTGCTTGAAAAGTTGGTTGTAAGCATAGTGATGAACGGGTTCGGAATCGATTATAACGCCGTCCATATCAAAAATTACGGTTTGTATCATAAGAGCATCTTAAGGCAAATTGTTATTTATTCTGATTTGGGTTTCAATAAATGACGAATCACCGTTTCGGCAGCATACAAGCCGAAAAGTCCCGGCATATAACTATTGGTACCATAAAATGATTTTTTAAAATTGGAGCCATCGGTCATTTTTAAACTGGATTCATCTTGAATTTCAGAGGAAAAAACCACCTTCAATTTATCGATTTTTACGGCTTTTAATTTCTTTTTCATGGCTTTAGCAAGAAAACAATTCACCGTAGCGCTGATATCGGAAACCCTCACTTTCGAGGCTTCCATTTTACCTCCGGCACCCATACTGCTGATGATTTTTACTCGTTTGCGTTTGGCGGCAATAATCAAATTCAATTTGGGCGTCAAGCTATCAATGCAATCTAGGACATAATCGTAGTCTTCGGTGACAATTTCAAAAGCGCGCTCTGGCGAAAGAAATTCTTTAACCTTGGTCAGTTGTAATTCCGGGTTAATGTCGAGCAATCGATCGCCAACCACATCAATTTTAGGTAGCCCTACTGTCGAATGCAACGCAGGCAACTGCCGGTTAATATTCGTAATATCAACTACATCGCCGTCAATAATAGTCATTTTTCCGACACCGGCTCGCGCTATAAATTCGGCCGCAAACGAACCCACACCGCCTACACCGACGATTAATACATTGGAATTCCTTAATCTTTCTAATCCCTCTTTTTTAAATAAAAGTTCAGCTCTTTCGCTCCATGCTGCCATAATTTCTTGAATCTAGTTTTAGTTTAATTCTTTAATGTGAAAATACTTTGGTATAATTCTTTTGAATTTGTTGTTGTAAAATATCGGCTTCGATAGTTCTAATTTTCGCTGCTATGGCGTATACTTCTCGAATGCCTTCTTCTATAGTATCGGTTTCTAAAAAAAATCGCTCGTTTGGAATCGTTTTGAAAACAGGCTCCAATTCAGGATTGCGCAGTAAATATTTTCCAAAAGACAAATAAAAACCGGCGTCTACTAATTGCTTAGCTATGATTTCATTTTTAGAAAACCCGTGAACAATCATAGGAACGGTTATTTTCAATTGGTTTTTAATCGCAATCAATTCTTGAAACGCCGCTACACAATGCAAAATAACCGGTTTAGCATATTGTTGTGCCAAAAGCAATTGCTTTTCAAAAACTTCGGTTTGCAACGATAGCGGAATGGCAATGCGCTTGTCTAATCCACATTCCCCAATTGCCAAACAATTTTCCAAGGGTAATTTGCTTTCAATAATGGACAAATCTTCATCTAAAAAATTAGCATCCAAATACCACGGATGAATTCCGATAGAATAATGCGGAATCGCAGCATCAAATTCTCTGGGATATTGGTTTACGATTTCTAAAATATCGTGTTTGTTAGTGAATCGATGCGTATGTAAATTAATATAAGACATCAGTTGTGAAATTTCTTTACACCCGCTAAAATAGAACTATTCAAATCGTTTTCTAACGGCACTATCGGACAAGAATACTTATGGTTGTAGGCGCAATAAGGATTGTACGCGGTATTGAAATCAATGAGAACCGAATCGCCTTTCGGAAGTTTCATGTCAATATACCGTCCGCCAATGTAAGATTCTTTGCCACAACTTAAGTCGGAAAACGGTAAAAAAAGATAATCATGGTAACCGGCTTTCTTAGTCAATTCAACATTTTGATACACATTTAATTGGAAGTTTCTTCCCTCTAAAGTAAAATACAATGTTCCGTATTTGACGTATTCGGGAAGTCGAGTTCCGGTAGTTTTCATCTTAAAAACTTTTTCGTTCTCCGCTTTTATAAATTTTGCTTTTACAACATACTGTTCTGAAATAGGAAAAAACTCAAGCGATGTAAAGACTTTGAAATCTTCGTCGGTTAACGGGCTTTCTGCTCTATCGGCATATTCTTTATTGATGGTGTTTTGAAATTTTTCTGATGCCGCAACGGTCCATTGCTCTTGCGCTGTGCTCGTAAGAAAACTGCATAAAAATAAAAAGAGTAGTCCGTATTTCATGAGGATTTTTATTTGCAAAAATAGTTTAAAAGTTAGCGCCACCCAAAGCTTCTCGACCACAAAGTTTTTTTTACCTTTGGCACTTTGAAACTTCATTATGCTAAAAGCAAGTTTTCAGCGCTACATCAACAACTTTAAGGGATTTAGAAGAGAGGTTTGGATTTTGGCCATCATCACTTTTATCAATCGCGCCGGCACTATGGTCTTGCCTTTTCTTTCGAAATATTTGAAAGAAGATTTGGGTTTTTCCTATAGCAAAGTGGGTTGGGTGATGGTTTGTTTCGGACTAGGATCGATGTTAGGGTCTTGGATGGGCGGCAAATTATCCGACAAAATAGGTTTTTATAAAATCATGGTTTTCAGTTTGTTTACCAGCGGTTTGTTGTTTTTTGGATTGCAATGCATCACCTCGTTTGAAGGATTGTGTGTCGGAATGTTTTGTATTATGGCCATCGCCGATATGTTTCGCCCCGCGATGTTTGTATCGTTAGGTGTTTATGCCAAACCCGAAAACCGAACACGAGCCTTAACTTTAGTGCGTTTGGCGGTAAACCTCGGTTTTGCAGCTGGCCCTGCTTTAGGTGGATTAATCATTATGAGCATTGGTTACAAAGGATTGTTTTGGGCAGACGGCTCTACATGCATTGTTTCCATTTTGATATTTGCCTTGCTGGTCAAAGAGAAGAAAAAAGCAGACGATGCGTCCGACAAACCCCTAGAAAAAGCAGCGGTGGTCTCGGTATTTAAAGACCGAATCTTTTGGATATTTCTGTTTGTTTGCTTTATCACCGCAATGATTTTCTTTCAAATCTTCACGACGTTACCCTTGTACCATCACGAACAATTTGGGCTAACTGAATTTCAAACCGGACTATTAATGACATTAAATGGCTTGTTGATTTTCTTCCTAGAAATGTCGATTGTAAGCACTTTCGAACGCAAACAAACTCCGAAATTGCAAATCATGCTGTGGGGTAGTTTGATGATGGCCGCCAGTTTCTTTGTTTTACTGTTGAACTTGTGGGCTGGTATTTTAATCGTGAGCATTATCTTTATTACGTTTGGAGAAATGTTCATTTTCCCGTTTTCGAATTCGTTTGCTTTGAGCAGAGCGCCGAAAGGTCACGAAGGACGGTATATGGCGTTGTTCACTATGAGTTTTAGTTTGGCGCACATTGCTAGCTCTAAGACGGGAATGGAAATCATCAGCAGGTTTGGGTATCAAGCCAATTGGATTTTTATGGGCAGCAGCGGAATCCTAGCCATTGTTTGTTTGATTTGGTTGAAAAAATTGGTTCGTAGAGAACAACAATTATAACGACACTAGAATTTTCCTTTTTATATCTGCTAACGATTGGTTAGTTGTGATCCCCTTTTCGATGATTTGTTTTCGTAATTCAGGAAGCGAATTGATTTCATAATGTTTTGCCCAAGCATCCGAAGATAAGAGATGACGGATGTTTTTAATAATAGCTGTCGTTTCAGAAGCGGTTCTTAAAACGAATCGATCTTCATAGTCCGGGTTGTCTTTGTGTTGGTAATTTACGTTTTGGGTACCCCAATCCACTTGAATGAAGTAGAGTTTTTCGTGATCATTGTCGGCGTGAAAGGAACTCCAATTGGCATACCCTACTTTAGTTCTTGAAGTATTATCCTCAAAACTACTTTGCAAACGCCATTTGCAATTAGCGGCTCTTCCCCAATGGTTCGACAAACGATAGACGCCTGCTTCGGTAAAATAGTATTGACTTCCCGACTTGCTTTTGTAATCTACTGTTCGATTGGAAATAGTATTGAGTGCCACTTCTTGAAACACACAAAAAGTATGTCGGTGAAAATTAGTACGTGTATAGCTTTTGGTCGGCATGAATTGATTAGTTTTGCAACAACTTCAACAAAAATAAGATGTCTAAAGGAATTTACACTGGAATTATTGAAAAAGATGAAAACGGCAACTACCATTGTGGGGAGTTCTTATTGGATTACCAAATGGTTTTGAAGGGATTTGTGCTGGGCGATGAAATTACGATAAAAACTGTGATTGTCAATCCGAGTGACAAATCGTATGCAACGTTTCCGAAAAAGTCTCGGAACTTTGCCATAGCCAACAACAAACCCGAGTAAACACTTTGCTCTTATCTCTTTGCTCCTTGCTCTAAAAAAAAGCTATTCCTTCAATTTTAGTTGTATAACTATTTTTATAGTTGTGTTACAAAAAAATAGTTGTGCGTTTGGATTGCGTTAAGGATAGTAGTGAAAATCTCCTGGTTTTTAGAAAGC
>CALPUN020000039.1 GCA_943326765.2 Bifidobacterium breve
AAGAATTAGTGTTGTTAGCTGTTATGCCGCTCACCGTTACCGGAATTGCCTTTGTATCTGTTGGGATTTCTTTGGCGTCTTTTCCGCAAGAAACCAAGACAATTAAGGAGAATGCGAGTAAAGAAGTATGTATTTTTTTCATTGTTATTGGGTTAAAAATTGTAAGTAGTCTTTCGTAGTGTTGTATTCAAAAATGGCTTGCAAAAGCTCTAGTTCTTTTTGAAATTGAAGGGTTTCCGATTGTAGTAAATCGGTCGTTTTTTCTAAGCCTTGCACAAATCGGTTGTTGCGAATGCGATAGGCTTCTTTCGCTTGTTCGAATGCGGTTTTGGAAAGCATTACTTTGTTCTCCGCATCTTTTAATTGGCGGTTGGTTTTGTTCAGTTCCAACCGACTTTGCGCTTTGTACTGTTGGGTTTCTAAAGTGGCTTTTTGAAAATCGGCTTTCGCTTTTTCCATTTTTCCAATCGATTGGTAGCCATCAAAAAGCCGCCAAGATAATTGCGCGCCCACCAAGTAGCCTTTAGCGCTGGTTCCGAATAGGCTTTTGTCATATAGTTCGTAGCTTCCAAAAGCATTCAATCGCGGCAAGAAATTCATTTTGGAGGATTGCAACATTTTTTGAGACGCTTCAGATGAAATATCCAGCGCTAAAAAGTCTTTTCGATTTTCAGATATTGATGCAGTCGTAGTTTCCACAACAATCGTATTCTCTAAAGCTTCCGTTGGTTTGTAAATAGTTCCTTTTAAATCTTCATTCAACAAAAAAGCCAAATAATCGGAAGCATTTTGAATGTTGCTTTTCGCATATTGCCATTGATTTACCACCTCATTAACCCGTACTTGTACATTCAACACATCTGTTTTTTGCAAAAGCCCTTGTTTAAAATAATTTTCGACCAATTTCAAATTGGCTTTGCCTGTGATATTAGCTTTTTCCAAAACGGCTGCGGCCTTGTATGCCAATTGTAATTGAAGAAACGCTTTGTTGACTTCCAATTTTAAAGCTTCGGTCGAACGCTCGGTTTGCAATTGAAGGGCTTGCATTTTGGAATGAGCCGCTTGTCTTTCAAATAATCCGTCAAGATTAAGTAAAGGTTGCATGACTTCTAATTTGGTAGCAAAGTTTTGTGTTTTAGCTGGATTGTTTAATAATACTGGATTAAAATCTGCTATCGTTAGAATTTCTTGATTCAATTTTGATCCAAAAGCCATGAGCGGATTGGTAGTCGAAATCGCCGTTTGCGAAGCGGTAATGCTTGGCAAGAAAAGTGAATTCGATTGTCGGTACTCGGCTTGAGCGGATTTATACTCTTGGTTGGCAATTTTAATTTGGAGGTTTTTATCGGAAACCTTTTGCCAAAGCTCTTTTTTAGAAATGGGCAACGTGTCTTGACTAAACCCTAAAGCGGTTACCAAAAACATTCCGATGAAAAGTAAAATCTGCGGTTTCTTCATAATGGTTTTTCTGAATTATCAAGCAAAGATATGGTGTTGAAAATAGCTAGTCAGTAACAATTGTCACAGTGATAAAATAAAAAAGACTGCCTTTTCAGACAGTCTTTTGAAATAGAGTATAAAAAATTAAGATTTTTTATCTGCTTTTTTAGCAGCACAACAGCCTGCTTTTTTTTCTTTTGAACAGGCTTTCATTTCTTCAGCCGAGCAAGATTTTTTGCCCATAGGACAAGATTTTTTATCCTTCATACTGCACTCTTTTTTAGCCGCTTCTTTTGGTTTTTCTTGAGCGTTAACAGGCAGTGCAAATAAGAAAGCAACAAGAGCTAACATGGAAAGTGATTTTTTCATATTTTTAAGTTTAAGGGTTATTCTGTGGAATGGTTTTCAAATATATGCTTTATTTAAAATAAATTAAATTCTTTAACATTAATTTGATTTTTCAACAATAATCTGGATTAAATTTTCTTTGGATAGTATGCCCGATTGCCGCCACAACTGCTTTCCATTTTGAAAAAGCAGCATCGTTGGAACACCGCGAACTTGATAACTTGCCGCAATCGCCGGGTTTTCATCCACATCAATTTTGATAATCTTAATGCGTTCCCCAAAACTGTCTTTCACCTGTTTTAATATCGGGCTTAGCGCTTTACAAGGGCCGCACCAAGTGGCATAAAAATCCACTAAAACTGGAGTTTCCGAATCAATCAGTGTTTGGAAAGGTGTTGTCATTTGACGGGAATTTTTTATTTTTTTTCTTTAGTATCAATTCCGAAAGGCAGATACAGAGGGCAAAAACTGATAAAACTCGTAATCACAAAAATGATGGCTAAAGCCCCTAGAAATAAACCTAATGTTCCGCTAATTACTTTAGTATAATACAAATAGCCAATTATGATAGCGACAATCATTCGCATTATTTTGTCGGTAAATCCCATGTTTTTTTTCATAGTTATTTTGTGTTGATTAGTTGGTTAATAGTTCCCCATGTGCCACCATTGGTAACATCTTCAATTCCATTCTTTTTCAAAATCGCTTTGGCTTGACTGCTTCTCATCCCACTTTTACAAAAAACAACAATATTTTTTTTTCCTATAAATTGCTTTAGTTGGTTCTGAATTTGATCCACAGGAATATTGACAGAACCTTTTACATGCCCTGATGAAAATTCCATTGGAGAACGAACATCTACTAAAAAAGCACCGGCTTCCAGTAATTGTTTTAAAGGAGTAGCGTCTTTTTTTGAAAATAAATTTTTAAGTACTTCGAACATAAATTTTGCTATTAAGGGTTTGAATTCTGGCAACAAAAGTAACTCGTTCCATTTTGACTTTCAGTGACTATTGTTACATTGAATCGTTTTTTAGAGTAAAGTGGTAGGGCAAACATAATTAGTCTTTGGAAGTTGTGTGTTTTTAATTCCCGCAAAGCCATCGGATACATCCACAAAATTATCCCAACCTCTTTGTTTCAAAATAGAAGCTGCAATAATACTTCTATACCCACCGGCACAATGCAACACAAAAGGTTTGTCTTTTGGGAACTCAGACAGACGATTATTAATTTCATTCATCGGAATATTAATCGCGCCAACAAGGTGTTCCGAATCGAATTCGCTTTGTTTTCGAACATCAATAACCACTGTTTTTTGGGGTGCTAATTGTTTTTCTAATTCTGTAGCAGAAATTCGGTTAATGGTATCCATTTGTTTTCCGGCTTTTTTCCATGCTTCAAAACTGCCGTTTAAATAGCCAATAGTACGATCATAGCCTACTCGAGACAGTCGAATTAAAGCTTCGTCTTCTTTTCCTATTTCGGTTACCAAAAGAATTTCTTGCTGAATGTCTGAAATCATTTCACCCACCCACATCGCAAAATTACCATCCAAACCAATATTGATACTGTTCGGAATGAATCCTTTTGCAAAGATAGCCGAAGGCCGAGTATCTAAAACTAAAGCTCGAGTTTCATTAGCTACCAATTCAAATTCTGTTGGATTTAAAGCAGTTTTGGCTCTTTTTAAAACCGTATCCAACGACTCATACCCATTAATATTCAACAGAACATTCTTAGGAAAATAGCCAGGAGGATTAGTCAACCCGGTCAATAAAGCAGTTACAAATTCATCCTCTGACAAATCCGGATTTAATGCATAATTGGTTCGTTTTTGATTCCCCAACGTATCAGAGGTTTCTTTACGCATCATTTTGCCACAAGCACTACCAGCACCATGGTTCGGATAGACAATCAAATCATCTGAGAGCGGCATTATTTTTTCGCGAAGCGAATGGTATAGATGTCGAGCCAATTTATCTTGGGTTAATTCGGCAATCACGTGCTGCGCTAAATCAGGTCGCCCTACATCGCCAATAAATAAAGTGTCCCCAGTGATAATCGCCTGTTCTTTATTATTTTCATCGATTAATAAGTAGGTTGTGCTTTCCATCGTATGCCCGGGCGTGTGGATGACTTTTACTTTGTAGTGGCCCACTTCAAAAACTTGACCGTCAACGGCGACAATTGCTTCGAAATTGGGTTTTGCAGTGGGACCGTAAACTATTTTTGCACCGGTTTTTTGAGCCAAATCTAAATGACCCGATACAAAATCAGCATGAAAATGGGTTTCAAAGACATATTTAATTCGGGCATGATCTTTAGTAGTCCGATCAATATAGGGTTGCACTTCCCGAAGAGGATCAAAGATAGCTGCCTCGCCATTGTTTTCAATATAATAGGCGGCATGAGCTATACAACCAGTATAGATTTGTTCGATTTTCATAGTTGCTTTAATTTATGTAGTAAGCAAATTTAAACCGACTTAAATTTCCAAACTATGACTTTTGTCACAAAGGCTGCTATTTAAAAAAGAGCTCTTTAGCTACAATATAAAGTCCCATTACTAAAACAAAATAACCGAATGCTGGTTTTAATTTGGCACCATCAATTTTTTTTGACAATTGAGAACCTATGAGCATGCCAACAATAGCAATAGCGGCTATTGTAAAAAGGAAAGGATATTGAATCGGAACACCATTGATTACATCGCCAGTGAAGCCTATTAAAGAGTTGATAAAGATGATCAACAATGAAGTTCCGACGGCTTGCTTCATCGGTAAATTGGCAAAAAAGAGTAGGGCAGGAATGATTAAAAAGCCACCACCAGCACCCAAAAATCCGGTGATACATCCGACTAAAAAACCAATTAATGCCAAGCGAGGAAGATTAATTTTCGTTTTTAGAGTAGTTGTTTCTGATTTTCGAATCATCGATACCGAAGTAGCCATCATCAACAACGCAAAAACCATCATGATGAGCAATTCTTTCGATACTTCAAAAGTACCGATGGAGAATAACCTTACAGGAATGGCAGGCAATACGATTTTCCGAATAAATAGTAAGGAGACTACCGAAGGAAAAGCAAAGTTCAATGCCGGTTTTATTTTTAGATTCCCTAATCGATAATGCTGGTAAGTTCCTACCATAGCGGTAATTCCTACTATAAATAACGAATAACTCGTAGCTTTTTCGGGGTTAATTAGAAACAAGTAAACCAAAATGGGTACCGTAAGAATACTTCCGCCACCACCGATTAAGCCTAACGTAATTCCAATTAAGATGGAGGCAAGATATCCGAAATATTCCATGGATGCGATTTTAACAACAAAGATTAGTCAAATTTGATTTTCTAAAGGTAACTTTTATCACGAAAGGCGTTTACTTTAAAAGTTCAATTTGATTTCGGTTTAATTTTAAAAAGCCACGCTGTTCCATTTTTTTCAAAAGGCGGGAAATCACTTCGCGAGACGTACTTAAATCGGATGCAATTTCTTGATGCGACACTTTCAATTCCCGACTTCCAGTAGCTTCTTGTTGCCGGTTTAAATAAAACTCCAATCGCTCATCCATAGCCCGAAACGCAATATTATCAATCACTTCCAACACTTCTTCAAACCTAGAGCGATACGTATCGATTACAAATTCATACCAACTGCGGTGCTGCATCATCCATTTATCCATTAATGGCAAAGACACCATCATCAATTCGGCATCTTCAACCACTTTAGCCATAATCTGACTTTTCTCGCTTTTGGTCGCGCAAATCATCGAAATAGCACAAGCTTGTCCGGGTTGCAAATAATACATAAAAAACTCCCCTCCATCATCATCTTCTCGGTAAATCTTAATTTGTCCGCTCAACACTAAAACGGTATTTTTAATATATTGACCCGTGCGCATAATGATATCGCCTGCTTTGCTGGATTGGTAAACAGCATTGGCTTCTATTTCTTCTAAAAGGGAATTGGAGAAATTAGGAAATCGATTTTTAATAGCAATGTCCATCTATAGCACTCTTTTTTTAAATTTGAAAGTAAAGATAGCGTAAAATAGATCAAATTAGAAAGCGCAATGGCTCCTTTTCTTTCGGATTTCTTTTAACTAAAAATTAATAAACGTTTCGTTCCAATCCATTTTCAAATGCTGTAATTTTATGAGCTATGGAAAATCAGTTTAAAAAAGGATTTTATTTTAAGGCATACGAAGCTCCATTCCAATCGCCTTTTGATAAACTTTTTGAAATCTTTAAAGAATTAATCACCCACACTTCCGGCGATTTTGACGAAGCTATTGATTGGTTGCGTGAATTGGATAAAGAATACCAACTAACCGATGCCGCCTATACTATCGATGATTTCATTGAAGATCTAAAAAAGAAAGGATACGTTCGAGAAGAACTAAAAGACGACGGTACTATGGGAACCGGAATCACCGCCAAGACCGAACGCGCCATAAGGCAAGCAGCTTTAGACCAAATTTTCGGAAATTTAAAGCGCTCCGGTGCCGGCAATCACAAAACCAAACAATCAGGCAATGGCGATGAACATACTGGGGAATTTCGGGAGTTTCATTTTGGCGATGGTCTAGAGCGAATTTCGCTAACCGAAAGTTTGCGCAATGCTCAAATCAACAATGGCGTGGAAAGTTTTCAGCTTACCGAAAACGATTTGGTAGTTGAAGAAACCCAATTCAAAGCGCAAATGAGTACGGTGCTTATGATCGATATCAGCCACAGCATGATTTTATATGGTGAAGACCGAATTACACCAGCCAAAAAAGTGGCAATGGCTTTAGCTGAGTTAATTACGACACGCTATCCAAAAGATACTTTAGATATATTAGTCTTCGGAAATGATGCGTGGACGATAGCGATTCGGGATTTACCTTATTTGAAAGTGGGTCCGTATCATACCAATACCGTCGCCGGATTGCAATTGGCCATGGACATCCTGCGCCGGAAACGCAACACCAACAAGCAAATCTTTATGATTACCGATGGGAAGCCCAGTTGTGTTAGAGAACGCGATGGTTCCTACTACATGAATAGCAATGGTCTAGATGAATATATTGTAGATCAATGCTATAATCAAGCACAACAAGCCCGGAAGTTACACATTCCAATTACCACGTTTATGATAGCGCAAGACCCGTACTTGCAACGTTTCGTGAATCAGTTTACCGAAGCCAATCAAGGGAAAGCTTTTTACACCGGACTCAAAGGCTTGGGCGAGATGATTTTTGAAGATTACGAGACGAATCGGAAGAAACGGGTGAAGTAGATTTACGATTTGCGATTTATGAATTATAATTATTTAATGAAATGAAAATAGAAACCATCCATACACTAGGCGATTTGAAGCAATCGGGTTACGTAAGTAAACGCATTAAGGACGAGTTGCGCCACAACCTTCGATTAAAAATTCAAACAGGGAAACCTGTCTTTGAAGGGGTACACGGCTTTGAGAATTCGGTGATTCCCGAATTGGAACGCGCCATCTTATCCCGACACAATATCAATTTATTAGGTCTTCGCGGCCAAGCCAAAACGCGTTTGGCTAGAAAAATGATTGAATTATTAGACGAATACATTCCAGTGGTAGCTGGCTCTGAAATCAATGACGATCCCTTGAATCCCATCTCTAGGTTGGCTAAAGATTTAATTGCCGAGAAAGGGGATGCTACGCCCATCCATTGGCTGCATCGAAGCGAACGCTTTTTCGAGAAGCTAGCCACTCCGGATGTAACTGTTGCCGACTTAATTGGTGATGTCGATCCCATCAAAGCGGCCAACATGAAATTGTCGTATGCTGACGATCGTGTAATTCACTTCGGAATGATTCCAAGAGCCAACCGCTGCATTTTTGTGATCAATGAATTGCCCGATTTGCAAGCCCGAATTCAAGTAGCGCTTTTCAATATTTTACAGGAAGGCGACATTCAAATTAGAGGATTTAAGTTGCGCTTGCCTTTAGACATGCAGTTTGTTTTTACGGCGAACCCAGAAGATTATACCAATCGTGGCAGTATCGTAACGCCGTTGAAAGACCGAATTGGCTCGCAAATCTTAACCCATTACCCCGAAACCATCGCCATTGCTAGAACGATTACCGAACAAGAAGCCAAATTGGATGCGTTTCAAAGTGACTTAGTTTACGTACCCTCATTAGCGAAAGATTTATTAGAACAAATTAGTTTTGAAGCCCGAGAAAGCGAATACATAGACAACAAAAGCGGCGTCAGTGCCCGAATGAGTATCACCGCCTATGAAAACTTGCTGAGTACCGCTGAACGGAGAGCGTTAAAATCGGGCGCTTCTAAAACTACCGTGCGTTTGTCTGATTTTATTGGGATTATTCCAGCCATTACTGGTAAAGTAGAATTGGTATACGAAGGCGAACAGGAAGGAGCAGCCCAAGTGGCCCAGCATTTATTAGGCGATGCGATTCATACTTTTTTTCCAGCCCATTTTCCGAAAATTGAAAAACTAGAAAAGTCAGGGGAGAAAACACCGTATTCCGATCTCATCGATTGGTTTTTCAATGAAAGTGGATTTGAATTATTGGACGAATGTTCTGATGAAGCATACCAACATCTCCTCGACGCCATTGTACCACTTCAAATACTAATTAAAAAATACCAACCCCAACTTGCCAAAGAAGACACCTATTTTATGAAGGAATTTATCTTATGGGCGTTAGTAGAATACGACAAACTCAGCAAAGACCGTTTTGAAGAAGGTTACCAATTCAAAGATAAGTTCGGCAGTTACTTGAGTAAATTGTAATAAAAAAGGGTTCTTCGTATAGAGGAACCCTTTTGTTTTATTCTTGATTGCTTACTTTTCTATAGGGAAATGCCGTAAATACATGCCGTTTGGCAAATCGTCCCGGAGAATCCGCATTCACCATCTTGATATAGGTTGCTTTAGGAACACTGATGTATTCGTAAACGCTTCCGTTAGAAAAATTCACTATCAAGCGAATATTTTCATATTTATAATCGGTGATAGTTGCAGTGGCTATGGTTTCTTGGTATTCAGGTAACCCCTGTTGAATAGTCTCCGCATTGATACTAACCAAAAAGTGATACGCTTCAATAATCGCTTTACTATTTTCCTCCGCTATTTTCAATCCGGCATCATCTCCTTGAAATTTATCGGGATGACTTTCTTTCATAGCATTGCGATAAATCGTTTTTAATTCTTTCAAAGAAACCGTTTTTTCTACATTTAACAAGCTTCGGTATTCGACAATTTTTTTCATATGTATTTGTAACGTATTGATTTTGAATGTTTCCATTGGAATTCCGCCCAAGGCATTCGTTTAATTTTTTGCAAATGTACAGTTTTTAATAGGAGTTCAAAGCATTTTTTTTACAAAGGCAACAAAATCAAGCCCCTATAGTTTAACAACTTCAAAAATTCAGAACTTAAATTATTGTCTATCTTTGGCGGGTTAAAATAATATCTTACTATGAAAAAAATACTGTGGACAGTCCTTTTGTTTTGCTCCATCTGGGCACACGGTCAATTGGTAATTAATGAAGTGGATGCCGATACTCCTAGTGCCGATGAAAAAGAGTTTGTTGAATTAAAATCAGCAACTCCTAATTTTTCTTTAGACGGGTATGTACTCGTGTTCTTTAATGGCACAACAGCTGGCACAGGGACTTCAAGTTATTATGCCGTTGATTTAGACAGTTACATCACCGATATCAACGGAATTATTCATTTTGGAAACCCTTTGGTATCTCCAACGCCCGCCATTCTAATTCCAAATGCTACCATTCAAAACGGTCCTGATGCTGTAGCACTTTACCAAGGGAATGCCCTTGATTTTCCAACAAATACTACTGCTACCATAGTCGGCTTAATAGACGTATTGGCGTATTCTAATAGTGCTACTATACAACCAGATGCGTTAATGAGCGTTTTTGGATTGACTGTTTGTGTCAATGAAAACGAAACTAGTGCGGCGGCCACCAAATCGATTCAAAGAAAAAATGACGGTACCTACGAAGTAAAAACACCAACACCTGGCATGAATAATGACGGTACTGGGGTTCTATTGACATATTTAAGTTTAACCGTAAATGCCGTAACGCTTAACGAAGGACAAACGTTAGATATTACGTTTACTTCCACACAACCTATTGTGGGAAGTGATTTGATCATCAACTTTGGCTTGACCAACGGCAATTTTACCAATAGCGATTTCACAGGAACCACCAATGTCACCATTCCTATTGGAGCCACTACAGCTACCAGAACGATTCAAATCCTAAATGATGGTACTAACGAAGGTGATGAAGAGTTAAAAATTACTGCCAGTGGAATTCCAACCAATTACAGTCTCTACAACAACAATGTAATCGTACGAATTAACGATAGTAATTTTACCGTATTGCCGTTTGGAACCCCAGCGAATCCAACCTACGGAAACGTTTCTAGTACAGCTCCTGTAGGATATTACAGTTCTTTAGAAGGACTGGCAGGAACGGCATTAAAGCTGGCTATCCAAAATATTATTGCCAATCCTTCAGTCGTGCACGCACATAGTTATGGTGATATTGTGGAAATTCTAAAAACAGCCGATCAAAATCCCGGAAATAGCAACCAATTGTGGTTGATTTATACCGAACAACCGCGCTCAAAAATCGACTACCAAACCGGGAGTAGCATCGTGGGTAAATGGAACCGAGAGCACATTTACTGCCAATCGAGAGGGAATTATGGCGATTTATACAATGTTTCTGCCGATGGTATCGGAGTGTGGTCGGCTACAGGCCCAAACGATATTGGCGCTGGACTTTCCGATGCTCATCATTTAAGAGCAGTGGACGGTCAAGAGAATTCATCCAGAAACAACCGCAATTACGGATTAGATTATAATGGTCCTTCGGGAGCACCCGGAAGCTGGAAAGGCGATGTGTCTCGTGCCTTATTTTATATGGCAGTCCGCTACAATGGCTTGAATGTTGTAAACGGCAACCCAACCGATGGTACTTTAGGACAAATAGGTGATCTAACATCCTTATTATCATGGAATCACCTAGATCCATCCGATGACTTTGAAATGAACCGTAATAACTACATTTATACTTGGCAAGTCAATAGAAACCCGTTTATAGATTACCCCAATCTGGCCGACTATATTTGGGGTGACAATACAGGACAACCTTGGTTTGCTGCTCTAGCAACACCGACTTTCTCAGAATCTAAAGTAAGGCTTTATCCCAATCCAGCGAAAGACTTCCTTCAAATCTCGGGAACCAACGAAGCCAGCGTGCTAGAAATCTATGCGCTATCTGGAGCCAAACTCTTCACCACATCCTTCACCGGGGATACGAAAGTAAACCTAAGTTTAGCATCGGGAATGTATTTGGCCAAGATTACTTCGGGTTCCAATGTTATTGTTCAGAAGTTAATAGTGGAGTAGGAGGCAATGTTGTAGGTTGTGAATATTTCAGAACATCATGAAGTATTTAAGCAAAAAAAACCGAAGTCTAACTGCGGTTTTTAATCTATCAAAGTATCTAAATTCTACTCAATAAGGCACATATTCAATAATTTCTAAACCATACCCAATCATTCCAACACGTTTCGCTTGCTCGGAATTCGAAATCAAACGTATTTTAGAAATATCCAAATCATGCAGGATCTGAGCTCCAATACCAAAGTCTTTTAAATCCATTTTAATTTGAGGGGCTTTAAAAACACTTTCGGCTTGCAATGCTTTTAACTCGATAATACGATTTAATAAATTGGTGGTTTGCTTCTCTTGGTTGATAAACAAAATCGCACCTTCCCCGGCTTCATTTATCAATTGAAACATATCGTCTAATTTTTTTTCGGCATTATTGGTCAGTGTTCCCAAGATATCATTGTTCACTAACGTTGAGTTGATGCGCGTTAATACGGGTTCTCCAACATTCCAAGTTCCTTTGGTCAAAGCAATATGCACTTGTTGGTTCGTCGTTTGCTGGTAGGCTCGCAAGCGGAATGTTCCAAAACGAGTGACAATATCAAAGTCTTCTTTTTTCTGAATCAAACTGTCGTGTTGCATGCGATAGGCCACGAGATCTTCAATCGAAACTAATTTTAAATCGAATTTTTTAGCCACCTCGACCAATTGTGGTAAGCGCGCCATCGTTCCATCTTCATTCATAATCTCAACGATTACACCTGCCGATTTAAATCCCGCCAAGCGAGCAAAATCAATCGCAGCTTCGGTATGTCCGGTTCTTCGCAGTACGCCACCTTGTTTCGCTATCAATGGGAAAATATGTCCTGGTCTTGCCAATTCGTAAGGTTTGGTTTCCGGATTCGTTAAAGCCAATACAGTTTTTGCACGATCCGACGCCGAGATACCCGTCGTTACGCCATTACCGCGCAAATCCACCGATACGGTAAACGCCGTTTCCATAGGATCGGTATTGTTGGTAACCATAGCATGCAATCCTAAATCTTTGCATCGGTGCTCTGTCAAAGGAACGCAAATCAAACCGCGCCCATGAGTGGCCATGAAATTAATCATTTCGGGCGTAACCATTTCAGCGGCTGCGAGAAAATCGCCTTCGTTTTCGCGATCTTCATCATCAACAACAATGATAACCTTGCCTTGGCGAATGTCTTCGATGGCTTCTTCAATAGTGTTTAAATGTATTTTATCGGACGACATAGCGACTAGGGGTTTTGAGTGGGAACCGATTTTTTAAAGAGTTTCTGAAAAGGAGCTATAATGGAATCGATATTGAACAATCCGATATCATTAGTTGCTCTATAAGTCAGTAAAATGGCAAAAGGAGTCAGAATAAATGAAGCCAACCAACAGCCTAAAAAGGGAGGAATTCCATTTTCACCAGCTACTTTTTTTCCAAAGGTATTGATAAAGTGAAAGATAATAAAGATTGTAACGGCAAAAACAATCGGCAACCCCAAACCACCTTTGCGAATAATCGCTCCCAATGGCGCGCCAATAAAGAACATTAGTAAACAGGCAAAAGCAATCACAAATTTATCGTACAAGGCAATCCAGTAACTGTTGATGTATTTTTGAACAAAACCCATATCGTTGTTCACGGTATCAATATAATAGGTCCGACTAGTCAAATTACTGGAAGCCAAATTCAAAATCTGAGCCTGATCAGCAATCGGATAGTTCGATAACAAGTCATTTTTCAAAATTGTTTTGGGGTTGTTTTTAATGGTGTTCGGCGAAATGATATCCGATTTCTGATAAATATTATCCGCAAAAGAAAGAATCGTTTTATCGACCGTGGTGTTCAAAGAGTCGATAGTATATTTCAATTCATTAATGTTCAACATCATACTGGTATTCGAAATTTGATACTCGGTTTCAGTACTCGAATTCAATTTCGACAAATCTATATTGATGATGTATTTTTGAAAGGAGCTTTTCGCAAAAGGCAATTTGGAACGCTCTTCATATTTCTCAGGAACGATGTCTTCGTAGTAATAACCATCTTTCAAAACCAACTTTAAGATGCTGGAGTTTTTACTGCTAATCAACAACCCACTTTTCGCTTTAATTACGTTCTTGCTGCCGTCAAAAGCATTCATTTTCTTATGAATCGTGATGCCTTGAAGGTAATTACCATTCTCCCCTGATTTCTTATCCACTTTAATATTGTATGTCCCAATATCACTAAACTGCCCTTCGGCAATTGCCATAGCGGGTTTAATTTGGGCGATATCTTTTCGGAAGTTAGTAAACTTGTATTCAGCATACGGAATCACATTGTTTGCAAAAAAGAAAGAAGCGATACTCAGCAACAGGATAAAGACCGTCAACATGCGCATGCTGCGTTGCAAGGATATTCCGGCCGATTTCATCGCAGCGAATTCATAATTTTCCGATAAATCGCCAAAGGTCATGATGGAAGCCAATAACACCGATAACGGCAACACTAGTGGCACCAAGCTTGGCATTTTATACAAAA
The DNA here is from genome assembly GCA_943326765.2 of Bifidobacterium breve. Taxonomy (GTDB): domain Bacteria; phylum Bacteroidota; class Bacteroidia; order Flavobacteriales; family Flavobacteriaceae; genus Flavobacterium. Next base: position 13,756 of record CALPUN020000039.1, read on the forward strand.
GGAATTTGATAATCAGGATAAAATCCAAATCTTTACCGGCTAATTCGGAGATGAACAGCCACACGGTTTGGAGAATAAAAATCAACAGGAGAATTACAAATACGGTCGCAAATGTACTTATGAAAGACTTTAAAAGGTATTTGTCGAGGATTTTCACTTAAATTAATCTAACTTATTGATGTAGTATTTAGGATATTTACTCGCCTCAAATGTAAATTGATTTTTTGATAACGGTTGGTTGATTTTAAAAGAATTAACAGTCAACGTAGTTTTTGTTCCGTTTTTGCCTAATTCAATCAAGTTGTAAATATTTTTGGTTTGAGTGTCGATGCCCAGAAGGATTTCTTTGCGTTGGTCTTTCGTGTTGGTTGGAGTCAATTTGACGTATTGAATTTGACGCCCTTTTATATTTTGAGTGATGTCCCAAGTATATTTATAGCCCGAGTTGTAAAACGTCAACATCTTGGATGGTGTTACTGCGCTATCGTCTTTATCGTTCAATTTAGAAATCGAAACTTCTTCGTCTTCGGGATTGATAGTATAGATTTTTTTTCCGTCGAAAATTTTCGTCACCCCCATCAAATTTAAAACGTAAAGATTCCCCTTTAAGGTTACATTCCCTTTACTTTCTTGATTGATATTTTCTTTGGAATTGTTTAAAGCGTATTTAAAATCGATAAAGATATTATTGTAACTTTTTACTTTGGCCGTGACTTGGTCTAGTAAATCTTTTGCTTTCTTATCTTGAGCTTGTAGGGAAAGACTAGTAAGAAAAAGGAAAGCAATCGTTAGAAACTTGTTCATTCTATAGGTTATTTTGTTCGTTGTTGAAAAATTGATCCAGAGCACTTAAATCAGAGAGGTTTACGTTTCTTGCTTTACTTCCTTCAAAAGGACCAACAATACCAGCAGCTTCCAATTGATCGATCAAACGACCTGCTCTGTTGTAACCCAATTTTAGTTTTCGTTGAAGTAAAGAAGCCGAACCTTGTTGTGCGGTAACGATAATTTCAGCCGCTTCTCTAAAGAGAGAATCTCTTTCGGAAATGTCCATATCAAGATTGATGCCACTTTCATCCCCAACAAACTCAGGAAGTAAGTACGCATCGGGATATGCTTTTTGAGAACCTATGAACTCCGTAATTTTTTCTACCTCGGGTGTGTCTACGAAAGCACACTGCACTCGAACGATATCGTTACCATTCGTATACAACATATCACCACGTCCAATCAATTGATCGGCGCCTTGTGTATCTAAAATAGTTCTAGAGTCAATTTTGGATGTTACTCGAAAGGCAATACGAGCGGGGAAATTCGCTTTGATAATCCCAGTAATAACATTCACTGAAGGTCGTTGGGTTGCGATAATCAAGTGTATTCCAATAGCACGAGCCAATTGGGCCAAACGCGCTATAGGGGTTTCTACTTCTTTACCGGCGGTCATAATCAAATCGGCAAACTCATCGACAACTAATACAATATAAGGTAGGAATCGGTGTCCGTTTTCTGGATTCAATTTTCTTCCTTTGAATTTTTCGTTGTATTCTTTAATGTTCCGCACCATCGCATCCTTCAAAAGCGAGTAACGGTTGTCCATTTCTACACAAAGCGAGTTCAATGTGTTGATTACTTTGGTATTGTCAGTAATAATGGCATCTCCTGAATCGGGCAATTTGGCTAGATAGTGCCGTTCAATTTTATTAAATAAAGTCAATTCGACTTTCTTTGGATCGACCAAAACAAACTTGACTTCGGCAGGATGTTTTTTATACAATAACGAAGTTAATACGGCATTCAATCCAACGGATTTACCTTGTCCGGTAGCACCAGCCATTAACAAGTGAGGCATTTTTGCCAAATCGACGACAAAGGTTTCGTTCGAAATAGTTTTTCCTAAAGCAATAGGAAGTTCCATTTCCGCCTCTTGAAATTTAGCAGAACCAATCACACTTTTCATGGAAACCATCGTCGGATTCTTGTTGGGTACTTCAATACCGATGGTACCTTTACCCGGAATCGGAGCAATGATTCGAATGCCTAACGCCGAGAGCGATAATGCAATATCATCCTCTAAACTTTTGATTTTTGAAATCCGAATTCCGGCTTCTGGAACAATTTCATACAAAGTCACTGAGGGGCCAACAGTCGCTTTAATTTGCGCAATTTCTATTTTGTAATTGCGGAGCGTCTCCACAATATTGTTTTTATTTTCTTCTAATTCCTCCTGATTGATAGTGATGCCGCCACCAGAATATTCCTTTAGTAAGTCTAACGTGGGAAACTTGTAATTTGACAATTCTAAAGTAGGATCGAACAAACCGAAATCGGCTACCAAACGGGAAGCTAAATTTTCTTCGATGGTTGCTTCTTCAGGCGCTTTTTCAATAATGAAAGTTTCGTCACTAGTGGGAATAATTTGAGGCACTGGCTCCATCGGTGGAGTAGGGGTGACCGCTAAGGGAGTAGGTTTAGTTAACGGTAGTAAATGTATTTCTGACGGATTCGAAATCGTAGGCTTTAAAGCTTCTTTATTGATTTCGAATTGCGATGGGGCTTTTAATTCGGGTTCATCCAATTCCTCCTCTTCTTCTTTAACGGCAAATTCTTCTAAGTTATAGGTGCTTCCTGCTAACGGAACCGGTACTGAAGCCAAGTCGTCATCCAATTCTTTTTTATTGCGTTCAAAAAACGCTTTGAAGGTATCGGGTGAGATTTTGATTTTAAAGATTAAGTAAATGATGATGCCGAACGCTAAGATTAAAAGTGTTCCCACTTTACCTACATAATCTTGAAAGAACAAATTCATTTCATACCCAACGGTGCCGCCAAGTTCTGGCAAGGAAGTAGCAAAGAATCCGAATACAATCGAAATTAAGACCAAAGCAAACAAGTCCCAAAACCAAATACTTTTCAGTTTATTCAGTGAAATGTCTAACGCTAAAAAGGCACCAGTAAGAAAAAATAATTTCACAAAAAGAAATGATGCCACGCCAAAACCTTTATAAATAAAAAAGTCGGCAGTAATGGCTCCAAATTTACCCAACCAATTGTTTACTTTCTCGCCGCGGTTCGCCAGTGTAGTTAAGGCACTTTGATCTTGATGGTTGAATACAAAAAAAGAAATAAAGGCCACCAATAACGCAATGGAAAGCAACACCAATAAACTTCCCAAAAGGAGTTTGTGTTGGCGCGTGATTCTCCAAGTTTTTTTAGTCTCTGTTGTGCCGTCCGTTTTTTCGGGAGCTTCTTTTTTTATCGTTTTTGCCATCCTAAAGTAAAGTGCTTATTTTTAATAGTCGCTAGTGTAAAAATTTGGGAACATAAATAATAAATCCTATTGCAATAGCCGTCATTGCTGCAAAGAAAACAGCTCCGGCCGCAATGTCTTTTATAAACCCGATTTTTTCATGATAATTCGGATGGATAAAATCGGCAATTTTTTCGACGGCGGTATTCAAACCTTCTACGCTCAAAACCATACCAATCGCTAGGATTTGAAAGAGCCACTCGGTAGTTGTAATATGAAAATAAAATCCAGCCCCAATCAGCAAAACGCCAATCGAAGATTGCACCATCACACTATGTTCGGTCGTAATCAGTTTGATTGCACCTTTCACAGCAAATCCTATGCTTTTGAGGCGTCCGGTAACAAAGGTGTTGTCTTTTTGAAATTCCATAAAAACGGTTTAGAGTGCCGCTAAAGCAGCTTCATAATTGGGTTCGCTAGCAATTTCCGGAACTTGTTCCGAGTAAAGTACGGTTCCGTTTTCATCGATAACCACTACGGCTCTGGAGTGTAATCCGGTAAACACGCTATCTGTGATTTCTAAACCATACGATTTTCCAAAACTTCCCTCTCGAAAGTCTGAAAGATTAATGATATTTTCCAATCCCTCAGCGCCACAAAATCGTTTTTGGGCAAAAGGTAAATCTCTTGAAATACACAATACTTTTGTATTGGATAAGCCAGATGCCTGTTCGTTAAATTTACGAACCGAAGTGGCACATACGGCAGTGTCAACACTTGGAAAAATATTCATTATGACTTTACTACCTGAAAAAT
>CALPUN020000040.1 GCA_943326765.2 Bifidobacterium breve
GTCCAATGAGTTTGCCAAAGGGCTAAGTGCGGAATTATTTGATGTGGTCCTCCATCCATAACTGCTGGTAAATGCATACCGTGCCAGTGAACCGTTGTAGATTCGTTTAAGTTATTCGTAACATTCATATGTACTTCTTCGCCTTTGTTGATAAACAATGTAGGCCCCCAAAACGTTTCGTTATTAAAGGCTCCTGTTATGGTTTGATTTCCGGCAACCAATTGTTTCATCGATTCGTGAATGTTCAAATTGAAAGTCGTACCATAAAGTGCTTCAGGCATTGACATGTTATTGTATTGTGCTTTTGAAGCAAACGAAATTAATAACAGCGTGAAAAGGGAAATGTTTACTTTCATAAATTGATGTTTTGGGTGTTATTGGTTTTGACTTTAGACGAGACTATATTATGATTCGTGCGCTAAAGGCTAAAATTATTTTGGATATCCGTATTTTGGGTTGTACAAAAAATCGGTATCGGTTAATGTTTTCAAAAAAGCCACTAAATCGACGCGATTATTGTCTGATAAATTCATAGATTCTGCTAGTTCTTTGGGTAGCTTCTTGTTTTTTGAAAGTGTATTATAATGTTTGACTACTTCTGTCAAAGTTTTAAATCGTCCATCATGCATATAAGGAAAAGTGAATTGAATGTTTCTCAAAGTCGGTACTTTAAAACGAAGGGAATCTTCTTTTCTTTGTGTCATTTTCATTCTGCCAAGATCATTCAAAGTGGAATCAATCGACAAGCCATTGTATTCAAACTTGTCGCTTGAGAATAGTGGTTCTTGATGACACGAGGCGCAATGCCTTTTGAATAATTCATAACCCTTTTGTTCTTGTTCGCTAAAAACAGCTTCTTTTCGAATCACTTTATCATATTTAGCGTTGGAGGATTGTAGCATTACTACAAATTGTGTTAACGCTTTTAATGTTAATTGTCCTGTAATTTTTGAGGTTCCGAATGCTTTCTCAAATAAAGCGGGGTAAATGGCATTTTCTTGCAGTTTTTGAACCACATGTTCTAAGGTTTCATCCATTTCTAGTGGACTTGTAATCGGATGGAGTGGTTGCACTTCAAGGTTATTGACGCCACCATCCCACATAAATTTTTTTGACCAAGCTAAGTTCATTAAAGCAAGTGAATTTCGAGTGCCTATTTTCCCATCAATGCCGTGGCTTAAATCGTGATCCACATGAGTAAATCCGGTAGCTTGTAAATGACAACTGGCACAAGAAATCGTATTGTCTCGAGATAAAATAGGATCGTAAAATAAATGCCTTCCCAATTGAAATCCTTCTTCGGTTAGTGGGTTTTTAGAAAAATCATATTGCGCTTTTGGCCAACCTTTAGGAACTTCAAAATAGAGTGGTGTTGTCTTGAATAAGCCAAATGCCAATGAAAAAATCACGACAATGCCCAAAAGTATTCTATGTAGAAATCTAATTTTCATTCGATATGAAACATTTTAGTAGCCACGTCGGACAGCATCATGGCTTGTTCACCAGGAATCATAATGCTATTGGTTTTTGTAAGTTCAATTTCTGAAAAAAGTTTTTCTAAATCGACTGTTATTTCAACGTTTTCGAATGGTTTTAAAGCTTCTAAAATAACAGTTCGCAATCCACAATTGGGTTTCATATAGCCACCTAGGTGAAAATGAAATTGATTTTTCCGCGTCTTACAACTAGTACTTTTTCCTTCAATTTTCATGTTGATGTAACCGCTTTGCCATGCCCAATACATTCCTTTTGATGGATCTAAATCTCCTGACAAGGCACCGGAAACACTAGCGATGCTATCGATACCAATATTAAAAGTAACTTTTGAAATTACATTATTTTGCTTTACGGCAATAGGAATTGACAACGAATTAGGGTTTTCAATGTCAATCAAATGATACTTATTTTTGGGTTTGATCCGAGTGTCATCAGCATAGTGCACTTCTATACTGGAAACATAAAATTTGAATGTTTCGATTTCTAAAGTATCTGAAGCGGTTGTGTATTTTTTTTCGAGTTCTAGTGGAAGGTCTCCGAATTTAAAATCAAAGCGCAGCGATAAGGAATCTTTTTTTTCTTGGGCCAAAACTCCCTGAAAAAAAAGCAAACCACAAAGAACAGAAAGCAGGCGCTTCTTAATCATGTCTAGGTCTAGGTGGTTTTGAAAAGATGCGAGACAACTCTTGCGTCAAATCGTAATAGTCTTCCATTTGCTCTGGCTTGCAGAGTTTTTTGATGCCTTCAAAATGTTTGAAATGGGTTTCTTCAATTTGTCTCTGAGTAGCAGCCAATACGCCAATTAAACTGTCTTTTGTTGCAGTATCGACATTGGTTTTTAATAATTGCAGGTACAACCGATATTTAGTATTTCGAATTTGATCGTCTAAGCTATCAATCGTTCCTCGGTGCCATTGAATTAGATTTTGATACGTCTTTTGTTGCTTTTGATCCAAATGCAAACGTTCAATAATCATTTCTTGCGGATTTTTGTGGCCGAAATCGGGGCGGGGTTTGGGACCGTTTATAAGTAAAAACCCCAAGGTGCCCAAGTTCAAAAGTAAAAGAACAATGACAGTCAACGTTAATAGTTTGATTTTATCCATGATTAATAGAGTTGATTCGATTTTGTTAAGGAAGAAGCATACAATTCGGTGGCTGATTTTTCTTTGTGACTTTTGAAAAAGAACAACTTAATATTGATACTTACTAAAATAGCAATTGAAGCGGCTGCTAACCAAACCCATTGTGGGGCTATGACTTTTTCTTCCTGTATTCTGTTTTGAATTTTTGAAAAAAGAACATCACTAGGTACCGCAGGTTGCATTCCTTCGGTGCTTTGTAGAATTTCGTTGATCCAGTTTTCAGTTTCCATACTTTTATAGACGAATTAAGTTTTTATTTCTTGCGGTATTCTTTAAATTTCAACCCTAATTTTTCTTTAAGTGCTGTTTTCCCTCGGAATAATAGCGACTCCACTGCCGAAATACTAATTTCCATTACCGCAGCAATTTCGGGATTGCTCAAGCCGTCCATCTTGGAAAGTACAAACGCCGTCTTTTGATTCTCGGGCAATTCATTGATAGTTTGGTACAAAACGGCCGCTTTTTCTTTGTTTACCAATAAAATTCCGGGATGCTCAAAATGCCCTGCGTTTAAATATTCCGTTTCATTTTGGCTTTTGGTTCCAAAGATGAAGAACCGTTTTTTACTGTTTTTATGCTTTATAAAATCCAAACACTTGTTAATGGTAATGCGGTAAATCCATGTTTTTAGCGTCGAATGCTGTTCGAAACGATGCATAGAATGATGCACTTGAATGAAAACGTCTTGCGTAATTTCTTCTGCATCTTCTCTATTTTGCAAATAATTCAGCGCGACATTATAGACCAACACACGGTGTTGATTGTAAATGTTTTGAAAATCACTCAAATTATTTTTCATGGCCGAAAAGTAAGTAATTTTCTTTGAATTCCATTTTCAGAGCAGTTTAATTGGAGTGAGATATTTTTTCAAACCACAATTATTGTTATATTTGGCACGAATAAATTAGCCCGGATTACCTCACTAAAATTTCACTTTTAGGGGTGTTGGTAAACACTTAGCGTTTGTAGCGGAAATCTCCTAATTTTATAAAAATTGGTAATTGTAGCGGATAGCAGGAATAGCTCCTCATAAAAATTAAAGAACTTTTAGACATGAAATTATTAGAAGGAAAAGTAGTGATCATTACCGGCGCAAGCCGTGGTATTGGAAAAGGAATTGCTGAAGTTTTCGCCAAGAATGGTGCGAATGTAGCGTTTACGTATAGCTCGTCAGTAGCCTCAGCACAAGCGCTGGAAACTGAATTGAACGATATGGGTGTGAAAGCCAAAGGATACCAATCGGATGCTTCCAATTTCGCGGAAGCACAAACTTTTGTAGATGCCGTTTTAGCCGAGTTTGGAACCATAGACGTTTTGATTAACAATGCCGGAATTACGAAAGACAATTTGTTGATGCGCATGTCCGAAGAAGATTTCGACAAAGTAATCGAAGTGAATCTAAAATCGGTGTTCAATATGACCAAAGCCGTACAAAAAACCTTCTTAAAAAATAGAGCCGGATCCATCATCAACATGAGTTCGGTGGTTGGGGTAAAAGGAAATGCGGGGCAAACCAATTATGCGGCTTCCAAAGCAGGGGTAATTGGGTTTACCAAATCTGTCGCACTAGAATTAGGTTCGAGAAACATTCGATGCAATGCGATTGCTCCCGGTTTTATTGAAACCGAAATGACCGCTAAATTGAATGAAGACGTAGTGCAAGGTTGGAGAGATTCTATTCCGTTGAAACGCGGTGGAACTACCGAAGATGTGGCTAATGCTTGTTTGTTTTTTGCCTCAGACATGAGTGTTTACGTTTCCGGACAAGTGTTGAACGTTTGTGGCGGAATGCTAACCTAAAAATTTTCGGTGGTCAGTTGTGAGTTTTCAGTTTGAAACTGTTCTGACGATTGATAATCAAAATACAATTGCGAATAGTTTTTGAAAGAATTATTAAACAGACAACTCACAACCCACAACTGATTAAATGACAACGACCACTCTTTTACTGCTATTGCTTTCTGTTATTGTAGCCTGTGGTGTGGTCTTTTTTCAATACTTTTATAAAGCCAAGAACCAATCGAACGTGACTTGGTTGTTGGCTTTTTTACGTTTTATTGCGGTTTTCGGACTTTTAGTTTTGTTAATCAATCCGATTCTTTCTCGCAAAACATTTGAAACAATTAAAACGCCGTTGCCTATTGTAGTCGACAATTCGAGTTCTATAGCCGACTTAAAAGCTTCCGAAACGGCTTTGAGTTTATACAAGACTTTAACATCCAATTCTGCTTTACGAGAAAAATTCGACATCCAATCGTATCGTTTTGATGCCGATTTTCAAGCTTCGGATGCCTTTGACTTTAAGGGAAAACAAACCAATGTAGAAGAAGTAGCCAAAAACGGCAACAGCATAAATAAAAACGCAACGTTTCCGACCGTAGTGATTACTGATGGCAATCAAACAACAGGAAATGATTACGTGTACCGCTTTCAAGCGAACAACAAAGTATATCCTTTGGTAGTTGGCGATACGACTACGTTCATGGATTTGAAAGTGAGCCAGCTGAATGTCAACAAATACGCATTCCATAAGAATAAGTTTCCAGTAGAAGTGTTTTTGAACTATTCAGGAACGAAGCCAATTACAGCAAGCTTCAAGATTGCGCAAGGGAATTCGATTTTGAATACCCAATCCGTTTCTTTTTCAGCTACAAAGAAATCGGCCGTGATTTCCGTTTTGCTTCCGGCAGATCGCGTAGGGTTGCAAATTTTTAAAGCGTCGGTGACTTCCAACCAAACAGAAAAAAATAGTTACAACAATACCAAAAATTTTGCGGTAGAGGTAATCGATCAAAAGACCAATGTAGCGATTGTATCGGCGATGAATCACCCCGATATTGGTGCTTTAAAACGAGCTATTGAAACAAATGCACAACGAAAAGTAACCATTGTTAAACCTAACGAAATCAAATCATTAGCAGATTATAATGTTTTGATTTTGTACCAACCAACTGCCGACTTCAAATCGGTTTTTGAAAACAATAAAATTTCAGGTGTTAATACTTTTATTATTACAGGAACCAATACGGATTATGGTTTTTTAAACCAACAACAAGCCCAATTTGTGTTTAAGATGAGTGGCCAAAAAGAAGACTATACCGCCGATTTTAATTCGCAATTCAACTTGTTTGCCTTAGATAATTTGGGTTTTGAAACCTTGCCGCCGTTGCAAAATGCTTTTGGAACGATTACGGCTAATGCTAATGTTTCGGTCTTACTTTCTTCCAAAATCAGAAATATTGCTACCGACGCACCGCTGTTAGCTTTTACTGAAAACCAAGGGAAACGAACTGCCTTTTTGTTTGGAGAAAATAGTTGGAAATGGCGTCTTCAAAGTCATGTCGATACCAAATCATACGAGAAGTACGATCTGTTTGTAGACAAAACCATTCAGTTTTTAGCGTCTACCGATACTAAGAAATCGTTAGTAGTCAATCATGAAAGTTTTTACAATTCGGGCGATGCGATAGTCATCACGGCTCAGTTTTTCAATAAGAATTACGAGTTTGATGAAAAAGCTAGGTTGACACTTTCGGTAACCAATAAGAAGACTAAGTTGAATAAAAAGTATGATTTCTTGAAAACCAACAATTCGTTTAAAGTAAATTTAGATGGACTGTCTGCGGGACAATACACTTTTTCAGTAAAAGAATTGAATACGAATACCGTTTACAATGGTTATTTTGAAATCTTAGATTTTGATATCGAAAAGCAATTTGTAAATCCCGATTTTAAAAAGCTGCAACAAGTAGCTAGCCAAACGCAAGGACAAGTGTATCTTCCGAACCAGATTAGTACCTTGATCGAAAAGCTAATTGCAGATGACCATTACAAAGCAGTGGAAAAAGCCATCGTGAAGAAAACACCTTTAGTCGATTGGATTTGGTTGTTGATTCTGATTGTGGCTGCATTGACTGCCGAGTGGTTTATTCGTAAATACCACGGATTACTATAAAACTTGCTTTTGCCATCTCAATTGGCTATTCTCATCTTTCATTGTACTGAGAGAAAGCATGTCGTTAGTTTAACCCTTAATAAATTAAATCACTTCCTTTTTGGAAAGGTAAGGCAAACAAAAAACCACACAAAATGGCATCTTACGGTTGTTCTAAAGAAACACTACTGCCCAATCTAACGATTGAAATTGAGCAGGTAAATTGTTTTTGGTGGTGACGAGTTAAGATTAATTCCTGTTTGATACTTAATTCCTAATGAATATCTACGGGAGCAGTAACGTTAACGCTTGCGGGCACTGTTCGGACAATATTAAAATTGGTATCGTATTCTCTAAAGTTACCTGTATATTGAACCGTGTAATTCGTTGGAGTATTGACGATAATTGTCACGGTGCCTAGCGGGTTGTTACTTGAAGCATAGGCATTATTGGCTAGATTAATGATTACACCAACAGAAGTCCAACCCATACAGCCGCGTTCTAAGGGAGCCAGAAAATCTTGAAAACCAGGCGTAGAATCAGCATCGTAAATGGTATAGGTACCTGCTACGGATGTTCCTTCTCGGTGGTATAAATCGAAGCTTACCGTTCCTGATTTGGAGAATCCCAATAATCCAGTAACACTGATTGTAGATCGCAAATAATTGATGCCACTTATCGGATAGGGTGTTGGCGTTTTATATTCTGTAATGCCTTGGGCGGCTAGTAGCATAAACGTTTGACTATCTAAAGTAAAAGTAGGACCAGGAGGAGGAGGTGTTGCGTTGTCACGGGTACAACTTGTTAAAACTAAAGCCAAACAGGCCGTTATAAAAAGGATTTTTTTCATAGTTAAAAAAATTAGGAGCTCCGTTGGACCTCATTAGAATTGTTTAAAAATAGAATATTTATTTGGATTGCCCAATTTTTATATTCGAACCTTCATTTGTCGTGATTTTTATAAATAGCTTTTTGGGCTGACAAGCCTCCTCTAATCGTTTTATTTAGTACTGTGACAATTGTTATGAACTCTTTCATTAAAAAAAAAATCCATATTTAAGGATTATTTTTTTAGTGATGAAAAGTTTTCCGTTTCAAAGCATACACCTGCAACCGCAAATAATCATAAAGCAATGCTACCAAAAGCAATAAGGCGGCGACATACAAAGTGTCGAGCGCAATTATCATATACAGTAAGTCGCCCAAGAAACACCCTATAAAAAAAAAGGCAATAATCGAGAGCCGCAAATAGATGTTGCTTTTGAGTCGGGCCTTTTCTTCGGCTTTTTTATAGAAAAACAGTTGCGAAAGTTCGATGCCTAAATCAGTGAATAATCCTGTAAGGTGCGTTGTTCTTACTGTAGAGTTGGAGACTTTGGTAACCAACGAGTTTTGCAATCCCATCGCAAACAGCATTGCAAATGCCATAAACTTGCCTGAGACTTCGGTGACTTCGGTTTGCGAACCCCAAAATCCGACGCTGATTAAGACTAGCATTTCTAGTGAAATCGGAATCACATGCATCAGATGTGGGTTTCTTATCGCAACGAGTTCGGCCAACAAGTTCGAAATAAACGATCCCATAAAAAAGAAGAATATAAAGGCAAGAAAGGTAAAAGCAGTTGCGTAGTTTTTGATTAGAAACTCGTCGGCGAAGTACGCAAAATGACCGGTAACGTTAGTCGTTAGGGTTTTTAATGCTAGTACACCTATAATATTAACCATCCCAGCCACCAACGAAAGCAACGTCGCGAGGCGAAGGTTGTGTAGAAAGGTTCTGTTTTTACCGTGGTGCCGAAACATGGGACAGGATTCGAGGTTACGTTGTGAAGTTTTGTACTGCGCTAACGAAGGTATGTACAAAAATTGGTTTTTTTATAGTAGGAGCGCTTTGTTTCTTTGGTTTTATTTCGATGTAGGTGTCTTTTTCAATCTTCTTTCTTAGTAAAATATTCCAATCCAATTCACTAAAAGCAGGACTATGGGAAATTTGATTTTCTGAAGTACTGGCAAAAAAAAACTAAAATCGTCTGAGCCATAGCGATACAGGGTCATGTAAAAGGCAAAAAGGGTTAATAAGGAATCGTGTAGTTGCTATAGTCAATAATGCTATCGTACTTTGGATTCCGAGGAGTATGCAGTATTTTTAACATAAGCGTTTCATCTCTTACCACTACTATTCCAGAAGTATAGGTTGTTTCTGGAAAAGTTGCTTCCCCTTTACTTCTGGTATTTCTTCTTTTTCAAGAAGTCCGACGCTGTTTGGTAATAGCTGACGGTTTCATTAATCAAGTCGGGACGAGGCGTAGTCAAAGGTTTTTCTTCGAAATACAATTGAAACTCCGGTGCTAGGGTTGGTTGTGGCAACAAGGTTAGTTGCAATTGTTTTACCTGTTGTTTGGGTGACAAGATGGTCAACACATTGTCTTTGATTAAACCTAAGTTTTGGTAGGTGGCAATAAACGCTCGTGGTTTGTAATCGGGTTGTAAAACGTCTTGCCCGAAGAATTTACTTTCGTATTTAAAGTGGAGCATCCCAAATAAAGTAGGCATCAAATCGATTTGCGACATGAGTTGGGTATAGTGTTTTGGTGCGCCTGCTGTTGGGTCAAAAATCATAGCAGGAATGCGGTATTTATCTAAAGGTAATTCGGTTTTTCCGGCACTCGATGCGCAGTGGTCGGCCAAAATAACAAACACGGTATTCGCGAACCAGGATTGCTTTTTCGCCATCGCAAAGAATTGTTTCAAAGCAAAATCGGTATACTTCACACCGCCTTCTCTCGATTTGGCATCGCCGGGAATATCAATTCGATTGTTCGGATAGGTAAACGGACGGTGGTTGCTGACAGTCATCCAATGGTTGAAAAAAGGTTTTTTGGTTTTGGCTTCGGCGTTCATCACTTGAATAGCTTTGTGTGCCATGTCTTCATCGCACACGCCCCAAACGTTGGCAAAAGTTACTTCTTGTGGGGTAAACGACTTCTTATCGACGATGTCGTAGCCGTTGCCAGTAAAGAAATCCTGCATGTTGTCGAAATAAGCATCACCACCATACAAGAACTTCACATCGTAGCCTTTTTGTTTAAAAACATTTCCCGTAGAAAACTTGTTTTTATTGTCTTTACGTTTCACAACGCTTTCGCCCGCAGTAGGAGGCATGCATAAGGTAACGGCTTCCAATCCTCTAACCGTTCGGTTCCCAACGGCATATAAATTGGTAAACACGGCACTTTGCGTAGCCAAGCTGTCTAAAAATGGCGTGATGTTTTGGGTGTTGCCATACATTTTCATGAAGTCGCCACTATAGCTTTCAATCGTAATTAAAACTACATTTTTGCGCGTCTCAGCAGCATCACTCGTGATTAGGCGCAACAAACTTTCGTTGGCAGTATTTGGAATTTGCTGATGCAATAGGGCATAAGCTTCCTTTTCGGGCAGGGTTTTGTAGAATTTAAAATAGTCCAATTCGCTGTTCATAAATGCCAAATAGAATTTGTAAATTCCGTTGGCTTCCAATTCGTTAGCAAATATATTCTGTGAATTTTCTTTGGTCGACAAAAACGGAATGGTGACTAAAGACAGTCCGAAAATTACAAAATAGAGTAGGGTTAACCGGATCTTAGTTGTTACGTTAGGGATTTCATCGATATAGTTTCTGGAGCGTTTCACTATAATATAGGTAATGACAGCGGAGACCAGAAATAGCAAAGTAAAGATAGGAATCACGGGGTAGGATTGCATGATGTTTCCAATAACTTCGTTAGTGTAGACCAAATAATCTACGGCAATGAAGTTGTACCGCACGCCGAATTCGTTCCAAAAGAAATACTCGCTGATGGCATTTTGAATGATCAGTACGACGTATAAAAAGATGACGAAGGAAAACAACCAATAACGAATCGTGGCGCGGTATTTTGGAAGAAACAACAACAAACCAAACAAAAAGGTCTTTATAGCAATGAAGGTCATTCCGATTTCAGGCAAAGAACCACCGTATTCGTTCAAAATGGTGTTGCCAAAAGTAACATACGCTAGTAAAAGCAGTAGCATTGCAAAAAAGAAATAGCCGTAGGGCTTTAGATATTTCTGATTGGAAATGAAGATAAGATAAAGCCACAAAAAGAAGGAGGCGATAGCAAAAATAAAAATATCGGATAAGAAACCAAGGGTAAATATTTTAAGAGTGTCGCCCAATGTAAAGCCCGATTGTGTAATTGGGTGAAAGAGCAAGACCACTCTCAATAGAAAACTAACAATAAGATAAAAAATAGTAAGATTAAAAAAGGGGTAGTTTTTTCTAAAAAGTATCATTAAATTAAGTTTATGATACAAATGTAAGTACATTATTTTCAAAAGTTTTAATGTTTTTTCATTTCTTTGCTATGAGACCTATTGGAATTAAAGGCAAAGATGTATGACTCCCAGATCTTAATACCAAATCTTTTTACCATTAAATAGTAAAGAATGAAATACAAATACACTTTTTTGTTTTGGATGTGTCTCAGCATCCCGTCCTTAAGTTACGGGCAAGATTGGCAAGCCTCTTTTGAAGAAGCCAAAACGCTTGCCGCCAAAGAAAACAAAAATATTTTATTGGTATTCTCCGGATCCGATTGGTGTGCTCCCTGCGCCAAACTCGATAAAACCCTCTGGCGCTCTAAAGAATTTAAAGTCGAAGCTCAGAAACATTGGGTGTTATATCGGGCCGATTTTCCGAAGACTAATGTCGATAAATTAGGCCCCAAACGATTAGCAGCAAACAAAGAATTGGCTTTAAAATACAATACAAGTGGCAATTTCCCGAAGATCATGCTGTTAAGTAAATTGGGAAAAGTCTTGGGAGTCACCGGTTTTAAGAATGTTTCTGCGAAAGACTACATTCAAATGCTTCATTCCTTTGAAAAATAAAAAAGGAATCCTATCTTAGAACTCTAAAATTTACTGTTTTATTTTTTTGAGGGTTGCCCCTCGCACCACCAACATGAAAATTCTCATCATTGAAGACGAAATCGGAATTGCTAATTTCTTGAAACAAGGATTGGAAGAAGAAGGCTATGAGGTTTTGGTGGCTCACGATGGAAAAACGGGTTTAGAACTCGCCTTCAACCAAAAAATAGATTTATTGCTCTTAGATTGGATGCTTCCTGAATTTAGCGGAATCGAAATTTGTAAAGCCATTCGAAAAAAGGATATCAAGATGCCTATCATATTTTTAACAGCAAAAGATACGGTGCAAGAAACGATTGAAGGCTTGAAATCGGGCGCGAACGATTATATCAAAAAGCCATTTTCATTTGACGAATTGGTAGAACGCATTAAGATTCACTTCCGAATTGACAAAGATCCGGAGGAAATGATTTTAGGAAACATCAAAATTATCCTTTCGAAACATCAAGTTATTGTAGAAGATCGGGAAGTCATTTTTACTCAAAGAGAGTTTGAGCTTTTGGTATATCTCATTCAAAACAAAGGCAAAGTCTGTACTCGAAACCAAATTATCGAAGACGTTTGGAACATCCATTTCGATTACGATACCGGCGTTATTGATGTGTTTATGAACGCCATTCGAAAAAAACTCAACCTAAGTAAAGACCAAGATTTGCTCAAAACCGTTCGCGGTGTAGGCTATATGGCAAACGAATTTAACTAATCATGTTTGCGTTCTCCTATAAAAACCGCATCGCATTCAACTACATCCAAAGTACGGGCTTGTTGATTTCCATAGTGTTTTTTGCCATTTACTTCATTATAAGGTACAGTGTCAACGAAGATGTAAACAGTAATCTTCGCACTGAAATTTCAAAACATTTGGACGAGATTGAAATCGACCGAAACAATACTTATTTGATTCAAGTCGATCAATGGCGAGCCCGTGAACACAATACCGTAAATGTGAATCCTGTATTTGTACAGTTTTTGGACGGTAACGGCGAATTGATTGACAAATCTCCCAATTTGAAGTATTTTCAATTGAAGTTGTATCCTTCCAAATACAACAACAAGTTGCTGGATACCTTTTTGAACAATCAAGAAATTCGACAAATTCAAGTGCCGTTGTACGACCATCAAAAAATGATTGGGCATTTGTTTGTGGCGATGTCTTTGGAAGAAGTTAATAAACTAATGTCAATACTCTCTGACATTTTATTGATTTCCTTTCCATTAATCTTAATAGTACTTTTTTTTATTGCCCGTTTGATTGCTGGACGAAGTATAAGACCCGTGAGTTTCATAACAGCTACAGCAAGCAATATCAATAAAGACAATTTGAAAGACCGAATTGTGTTGCCTACTAAAATGGATGAACTGTATGTATTATCCAAAACCATCAACGACCTGCTCGACCGTATTGAAAATGCCGTAGAAAGGGAAAAACAATTTACATCCGATGCTTCGCACGAACTGCGCACCCCTTTGGCAGTTATTAAAGGAACTTTAGAAGTCCTAGCTCGAAAACCTAGAACCCAAGAGGAATACGAATCTAAAATTCATTATTGCGTTACCGAAGTGGATCGCTTGAATCGCCTCGTTGATGAATTGCTAATGTTGGCGCGTTTTGAAAATCAAAAGCAAAATGCCAAAACCGAAACCGTGTATTTGAATGCCTTGCTTTTGGATGTGCTCACGCGGCATTCACAAGTGATTAATGAAAAGAAATTAGTAATCCAATACGATTTTCCAAACGATTTTTATGTTCATTCCGATGAGTATTTGGTGTCTATTGTATTGAGTAATTTGTTGTCGAATGCCATTAAATATTCGAAAGATGGTAGTGAGATTCAGTTCGCTCTTTTGGAAGAAAACGGTCGTGTAGTTTGCACGATTATTGATTACGGAATCGGAATCATCGTGGAAGATTTTGATAAAATACTAAAACCCTTTTTCCGTTCTCAAGCCTTATCGCACCCTGAAATAAAAGGTATCGGATTAGGCTTATCAATCGTGAATCGGTTGTGCTACTTGCTCAAAATAGAATTGCATTTTGAAAGCCAAGCACAAAAGGGAACGACCGCTCGGATTATTTTCCCTTAATTTCTTTAAGCCAATTTTAATAGTTACCATGGATATTATGTTTAACTTTATCCAAGTAAATAGTACTAATTTTTCTATGGATTTAAATAAGTTAAAAGCCCAATTACAAATAGAAGTCGATACTGCCTTCTTATACGAAAGTATCGCCACCATCCAATCCGACGACAATTTAACGCGAGTATTACAAAGTTTGGCCGACATTGAGAAAAATCATGCCAAGCATATGCTGGATAAAGTGCAGACCTTAGTGCCCCATTACATCATGCCGGTGCCATCTTCACGTGCGAAATTTCAATTGAAACTGGGAAAACTATTTGGTTATAGTTCTATTATTAGCAATCTTTCTAGTATTGAGAAACAATTTGCGGTTAATACTATTAAAAATAAAATCGAAAGTGGAGAAAAACCTACAGGCTTTGAGCACAATCATTTGAATATTATTGAAGCCGTGAATAACAATGCCGCTTTGAATGTTTCCGGTGGCTTTTTATCGAAGTTTGAAAGTCGTCACAAATCCGTTGGCGGGAATGCTTTAAGAGCCGCTGTTTTAGGGTCGAACGACGGATTGGTGTCAAACATGAGTTTGGTCATGGGAGTTGCGGGTGCTGCTGTTTCTAACAATACCATCTTATTAACGGGAATCGCAGGATTGTTGGCAGGTGCCATTTCGATGGCGCTGGGCGAATGGCTTTCGGTGCAAAGTTCCCGAGAGTTGAACCAACGTCAAATTGATTTGGAAATGGAAGAAATGGAAGCGTCTCCAGAAGAAGAAAAGAAAGAATTGGTTTTGTTATACCAAGCCAAAGGAATGAGTATTGAAGAGGCCAGAAAATTAGCAGATAAAGCGTTTGAACATCCCGACACCGCTATTGATGCTATCATAACAGAGGAATTGGGTATCGATAAAGAAGAATTAGGAGGGTCGGCTTGGGAAGCAGCAATCGCTTCTTTCATCCTATTTTCGATTGGAGCCATTATTCCTTTGTATCCGTTTATGTTTTTAGATGGAAAGAACGCGATTTTTCTCAGTATTGGAAGTAGTGTGATTGGTTTGTTCGCAATTGGAGCCGCCATTACCTTATTAACAGGGAAAAGCATTTGGTTTTCGGGTTTTCGTCAAGTAGGTTTTGGATTGGCTGCCGCTGCGGTCACCTACGGAATCGGAACCATCATTGGAGTTTCATTAGCAGGATAATTAAATAATAACACTAAAAACAACAATTATGAACGACGCACATTTGCACATGGTAGTAAACCATTTCCCTATTATCGGGACCATTTTTGGACTAGGAATATTGATAGCCGGTTTGGTTTTGAAGAACAATACCGCGATTAATATTGCTTACATATTATTCATTGTTGCGGCTCTTTTTGGTTTTGCTTCGATGTATACCGGTGACGGCGCCGAAGAAATGGTAGAAGATTTTCCAAGCGTGGGCAAACAAATTATTCACGAACATGAAGAATTGGCTGAAAAATTCGCCATCCTTTTGTATGCTTTAGGAGCTTTATCCATAGGCGGTTTGTTCTTGAATATAAAGAACCACGCCAAAGCCAAATTACTTTCTTTTGCTGTTTTAGTAGTAGCGGTGGTGGGTGTTATTATGGCAAAGGAAGTGGGAACTTCAGGAGGCGAAGTAAGACATACCGAAATTAGAACGGACGGCACTGCCAATGCCGGAGCCGGAGCCCAAGCGGAAGGCACAGAGCAAGGAGAAAAAGACGAAGACTAGCAACCCAATGAAAAGGATATACTGCCCAAAGTAAACAGAAGAAACCCAACCCATTTCAACTGTTTACTTTGGGTTTTTTTATGCCCTAAATACTATATTATGAAAACTGGTATTATTTTAAAAGACATTATTCCATTCTTAACCTGGTACGCTACGTTAATTTTCGGAGCTTTATTTTTCGATTTCGTTTTGCACTATTTCGATTTGGTTTTTATTGGCAGGTATTTAGGATATTTGGGAACGTTTACCATTTTGCTTTCTTTCTTATATTCTTTAAATAAAAGAAAGGTCATCTCTTTTGCCACACCAAAAGTACTATTAGATTACCACGAATATTTTGCTTTATCGGGTTCGATCCTGATTTTGGTGCATGCCGGAATTCACTTCAATGCTTTACTGCCGTGGCTAGCGGTGGGAATGTTGCTTATTAATGTAGCTAGCGGATTAGTGGGGAAACATTTGTTGCAACGAGCCAATAAAACCAGTAGGGAAAGAAAACTATCTTTTAAGAACGAAGGAATGTCGCCACAAGAAATGGAAAAGGAGCTCTTTTGGGATAGTGTTAGCATGGATGCCATGAAACAATGGAGAACCATTCATTTGCCCATCACTTATTTCTTGGCGCTGTTGTCACTGATTCACATACTGTCGGTAATACTTTTTCACTAATGAAAACATCATCCCTATTTTTGCTACTTACGGTTACCATTATCGGAATTGTAATTGCTTTTCCACACGTCATGCTATCGCCAGGAGATCTCTATCAAGCGCATTCCGATGTAAAGAACAATTGCCTAGCTTGCCACCAACCGTTTTCTGGAACACCCAATGAGAATTGTATCGCTTGTCATAAAGTAAAGGAGATTGGTAGCAATTCAGAAAACAGAGTTACTGATTTGTCGAAAATTTCAAAACTGTCGTTTCACCAAAACTTACAAGGACAAAGTTGTGTTTCTTGCCACTCGGATCATAAAGGAACTCATGCTGCTGCAGCTCTTAAATCATTTGATCACATTTTACTTTCAGAAAGTACCCGAAACCAATGCATCAATTGCCATGCGACACCTAAAAATAATCTTCACCAACAAGTATCTACCTCTTGTGTAAGTTGCCATGCGACACGAAGTTGGACCGTTGGAGTTGCTTTCAACCATTCAGCCATTACAGAAAACAAACGAACCAATTGTAGTGCTTGCCATCAAAGTCCAAAGGATGTCTTTCATACGCCGTTAACCGTTGCTTGTCAATCGTGTCACAGTGTAAAGCAATGGAAACCAACCACATTCAATCACAATGCGGCTTTTGTTTTAGACCAAAACCATAACACCGATTGTAAAGTGTGTCATACAACACCGAATTTTAAAAATTACACTTGCTATGGCTGTCACGAGCACAGTCTTACTAACATTCAAGCCGAACATCGCGAAGAAGGAATTACAACTACTGTATTGAATTGCATTGCGTGCCATAAAAGTGCTAATGAACATGAAATTACAATGGATAAAAATGCTGTAAAACGATACAACAATGAATCCAAAAACGAAAGTGATAAAGAAGGCGAGGACTAACGTACTAGTAACAAAATCAGTAATTGAGCCACAAAGATTCTGAAAATAGTTACTAAAGGATATACCGTAGCGTATGATTGTGTAGGAATATCAGAATCCAAATATTTAGTACTGAAAGCTAAAGCCGCGGGATCGGTATAGGTTCCGCTCATTAACCCAACGAGTTGGTAGAAGTTCAGTTTCATAGCAAACCTTCCGATCAGCACCATCAAGAACAGTGGAATCAAAGTAATGAAACAACCGTAGTAAATCCATAACCAACCGTTGTATTGAATGAAATTGGCGTAGAAAGCTTCACCAGCGTGAACCCCTACAGCGGCGAAGAACATACAAATTCCCATATCTTTCATAAAGTAAACCGCTCCGGTATTAATGTAAGAGTGAATGACGCCAATACCACCATACCGACTAATGAACAAAGCGGTTAATAAAGGACCCGCCGCAAAACCCAACTTAATTGGAACTGGTAAGGAGGGAATAAATATCGGAATAGATCCTATAATAATACCGATGATTAAACCTCCAACGAGCGATAAAAAGTCGGGTTCTAAAAGTCGTTTTTCAGAGTTTCCGATGATTTTTTCTACCTCGATGATGGCGTCTTTGTTGCCTACGATTCGCAGTTTATCACCGTAATTTAAAGTTAA
>CALPUN020000041.1 GCA_943326765.2 Bifidobacterium breve
AGGATTTCGATTTAGGATGGCACCACTTCCGAAATTAATTATTGTTTTGTTTAGAGTTCTAGCCCCGATACCTCCCATTACTTTTACTTTCAGTGGTGTTCGGTGAACACTTCGTGTTTGTAGTGGAAATCTTTTTGTGGCGGGGTTCGGCACAAAAAATTGCAACGGATAGCGGGATTAGCTTCAAAAAATAAAAGTCCCGCTAAGAAAACTTAACGGGACCTAAATGTATTCAATTATTTTAAACCTGCAATATGCACGGATAAATCGATTAATTTACTAGAATATCCGTATTCGTTATCGTACCAAGATACAATTTTGAAGAAGGTGGAATTCAAGCCAATTCCGGCTTTAGCATCTACGATAGATGTTCTGGTATCCGAAACGAAATCTTGAGAAACTACGTCATCTTCGGTATATCCAAGGATTCCTTTTAAATTAGTTTCCGATTCTCTTTTTAGAACGCTCATGATTTCTTCATAAGTAGTTTCTTTGGCTACTTTTACGGTCAAATCAACTACAGAAACGTCAACAGTAGGAACTCGGAAAGACATTCCAGTTAGTTTGCCATTCAATTCAGGGATTACTTTTCCAACAGCTTTTGCAGCTCCTGTAGAAGATGGAATGATATTTATGCTAGCCGCACGACCGCCTCTCCAGTCTTTTCTAGAAGGTCCATCAGCGGTCATTTGTGTTGAAGTTGTTGCGTGAACGGTAGTCATTAAAGCTTCTACAATTCCGAAATTATCGTTGATTACTTTGGCTAAAGGTGCCAAGCAATTGGTAGTACAAGATGCGTTAGACACGATGGTATCAGCAGCAGTTGCTTTATGATGATTTACCCCCATTACAAACATAGGAGCATCAGCGGATGGTGCCGAGATTACAACTTTTTTAGCTCCTCCGCGAATGTGCGCTTGAGCCGATTCTAATGTGGTGAAAATTCCGGTACAATCCGCTACTACGTCGGCTCCTACTTCATCCCATTTTAGGGTTGCTGGATCTTTTTCGGCAGTAATACGGATGTTTCTACCGTTTACATAGAGTTTTCCTTCTTTCACTTCTACGGTACCGTTGAAACGACCGTGAACGGAATCGTATTTTAATAAATAGGCCAAATGATCTACATCTAATAAGTCGTTAATGGCTACTACTTCTAAGTTATCACGGTTGAAAGATTCTCTGAAAACAATTCTTCCAATTCTCCCAAAACCGTTGATTCCTAATTTTACTTTTGACATTTTTTGTTGCTTTAGGCAGTGAGCTTTGCGCTGTATGCCGATTATATAATTGTTTACTGTTTATTCTTTTTGTTTTAGGTCGACATAATCTCAGAAACTCTTAAGAGTTCTCTATCAATTTCTGTGTGCCCTTTAATGGCTTGTTCTATCGGAGTTAAAGAAATTTTGTCATTTAACAAACCTACCATGAAATTGGATTTGCCTTCTAATAAAGATTCAACTGCTTTTACGCCCAAGCGACTCGCCAATACACGATCAAAACAAGATGGAGCGCCTCCGCGTTGCATGTGGCCTAAAACCGAAACGCGAACATCATATTCTGGCAAATTAGCTTCCACATAATCTTTTAATTCAAAGACATTTTTTCCAATTTTATCGCCTTCAGCAATCACGACAATACTGGAGGATTTTCCGGCAGCTTTACTTTTCTTTAGGGATTCTAGTAATCGCTCCAAACCTAAATCTTCCTCTGGGATTAGAATTTCTTCAGCACCTGCTCCGATTCCGGCATTCAAAGCAATATGACCGGCATCGCGACCCATAACTTCTACGAAGAAAAGTCGGTTGTGCGAACTAGCCGTATCTCTAATTTTATCGATAACTTCAACAACAGTGTTTAAGGCAGTGTCGTACCCTAAAGTATGGCTGGTTCCAAAAATATCATTATCAATGGTTCCTGGAATTCCCATAACGGGATAATTGTATTCATTATTGAAGACTTCAGCTCCGGTGAAACTTCCGTCACCACCTATAACCACAAGAGCATCAATACCCGCTTTTACTAAATGTTCGTGTGCTTTTTGACGGCCTTCTACGGTCATAAATTCTTTAGATCGAGCCGATTTAAGAATAGTCCCTCCTTTGTTGACGATATTGTTAACGCTTCTGGGTCCCATTTCTTTGAAGTCGCCTTCAATCATTCCTTGGTACCCTCTATAAATTCCGATACATTCTACATTGTGATATGCGCAAGTACGCACTACAGAACGAATGGCGGCATTCATTCCTGGAGAATCTCCCCCTGAAGTTAGCACACCTATTTTTTTTATCGTTTTTGACATTTTTTTGACTATTAAAGTGTAAAATTAGCAAAGAATAACCACTTATTAACCAACTTTTTTAGTAGTTTAATAAAATAATTGCATTTCAAACGTTTTCGTTGATAAGTTTATTGTAAAAGAATACTTCCTTAAAAAGTACTTTTACAATGAGAAATTAATCCTCATTTGGTACCGCTTGCGCATTGGGTTTTTCAGGCTGCGGTTCTTTTTTTTCGTTTTTATCGAAATGAATGTAGTCAGGATGCAAATCAGAATCCAGGTCAACCTTTGGTACTTCTTTCAGCAATTCTATTTTTTGATTTTTGAAGATTTTATTGACCAATTGTTTAAAAGTAGAGAAATCAACTTCATATGTCAATCCAACACCTTGTGTATAGCCAATACCTTGTCCTATATAGTAATTTACATTGTTTTCTTTATTGAAAACTCGAAGATTCATCGTCCCATCTTCATTCACTCGGTATTGCACTTCTACATCACCTACAATAGCCGATTCGTTGATGCCACCGATAGGAACCCCTACTTTCCCGTTGATACTGATTCGATCACTAATTTTAGTGGAAACGGTAACTCCTACATGTCCATCAGTTTCTTTACCTGGATTTCTATCGGGGGAAACCAAATCGACCCCTACAATAATTTTATCGGCATTGTCATTTAAAATACTACCAAAAATATCGCCTACTTTTTCATAAAGATTGTTGGTAATCGAAGTTTGATTTATACCATCGGTACTTAAAAAACTACCCGTAGAAAGTAGAATTAAGGCTTGTTTTTGTCGCACATCCCTATCGTCTAATTTGGTTTGTATTTCAGACCGAAGAACGGAACTCACGTTTGGAAAATTAATATTAAACTCCGGTTCCGGATTGCTCAGGTTTCCTTTTAGCCCAATTACCACCTCGACCTCCACTTTTTTATTGGTAGAACCATTTTCTATTAATACTGCCGGATTAGCGGTGGTTTTATAAACTGCTTCTATATTCAAATTGGCACGCATTGGATCGCCTTCCCAGGTCACCGAACCGCCTTTTTTAATGGTAAACATTTTGTTGATGATGCCACCATACTTGAAATTGTATGTTCCTTCATAAGCCTGGAAATCGCCCCACATATTGAATTTTCCTAACGTATTTATTTTAAACAACAACGAGCCGTTGCCTTTGCCTTTCATTCCGTGTCCTGAATTTCGGTCTAAAATAATTTCAACTTCTGCTTTAGGGGTAATGGCAAAATCGAATTCTAATTCCATCCCATTGTAATTCTGAACCGGTTCGGCAATTCCTTTCTTAAGGTTTGATTTTTCACTAGACTTAGTAAAGTGAATGTAATTGTTCTCCCCCGTTGATTCCGAATCGTTAATTGGAATTTTAACGGTAGTTCCTTTCTCCGACTTGGCGTCTACTTTTATGAACAACCCGTTAATTGGACCTGTAATCGTGGCATAGCCGTCAATAAAAGCGGTTCCGAAATACGCAGCGTCTTCACTGTCTTTGGTATCTAAGGCCAGCAATCGTTTCGAACTTACACTCAAATCTAATTTCCAATTTCCAAAATTGGTATGACCGATACTGCCATCAAGGGTTCCTTTTGTTTGGTATTTAACGTCTTCAATGGAAGCATTCCGGATGATAAATTTCTTTTCAGTAACATCCACAATTGCTCCGTCTTCAATTTTATAATCAACATTGAGGTACGGAATTCCAAGGCCCGCTTTGTCAACAAACAATCGGCCATTGATTTCTAAATTTTCGACATCGCCTCCAATGTTGGATTTACCAGAAGCAAATCCACGAATGTTGGAAATGACATCGCCGCCTAAAGAGCTCAACACGCCCAAGTTGAATTTATCAAAATTTAAATCCAAATCGACTTTGGTTTTGTGGTCTTGAATTTCAAAATTTCCATCCGCGGTGAAGGATTCTATGTTTTCATTCTCAATTTTCGAAGTCAAGTAAAATTTGCGGAAGTCGTTGTTCCCTTTAACATCCAAATTCATTTTACCCAAGGTCACTCCGTTGAGTTTTAAACTATCGATTAGCAAGGAGGAAGTGGGTTGGTAAATCGCGTTGTTTTGCTTCAAATTAATGATTCCATTCAGATTGCCATTAATTTTAAAACGATGCGACGATGGCAGCACTTTTTCCAAATTGACTTCATTAAAACTCAACTCTAAGTCTTTGTAATGGGTATCTTTCAGTGATCCAAATAACTTTACGGTTTGATTATCATGCGACATAAGAATATCGTCGATAGTGAAGTTTTTCAATTTTTTATCGAAAACCACCTTGTTATCGTCAGTATCTTTTTCGTTCAAATACCATAAAAAATCATTGAATTTTAACTCCGATTTTTGAATACCTACTACATTCTCTTTATTGGCATTAATAGTATGGTATAAATTCAGATTGAAGGCATCTTGACCGGTATCGCCACCTTTAAATTCTGTTCGTAAAAACAAAGTATCCTTTGTAGTGACATTAATCAGACTAAAATCTCGAATCTTGTAATACTTCGTTCTGATACTGTCGAGTGAAATATAAGTATTGAACAAAGGGTTTTTATTGTCGACATCCACTTTGATATTATCAAACGAATTGTCAAAAGCCAGAACTTTTGGGGAGGAAAAATTGAATTTAAAATCATTGTCATCCGAATTGATACTTCCTTTGATTTCGGTATTGGTTCCTATGGCAATTCCTGGCTCAAAAACTTCAATGATTTTGTTGTAGATGTTGAAATTGAATTTGAGGTACTGCCCTTTCTTAATGGGGTTGGGAACATAATTGGCATACAAACTTCCAAAGGAATTTTCGAGCATTTTTTGCAGTAAGTTGATTTCAAATTTCCCCACAATTTTTCCATCAATAATATCGGGCGAAGCTATCGCAATGGTTCGAACATTGTCGGTATCAAAACTGGAATGGATCGAAAAATCTTCAAAATAATAGCTGTCTTTTTTGTTTTGATAAGAAGTCGATGCAAAATGAATGTCGCCTTTTAAATTGTCTAAATTACTTCCAGCGACATTGATTTTGATATCGCCTTTAAAAATGGCTACCGAATCTTTAGTCACCAAATGCAACTTGTATAAGTTGGCATAATCCACTTTTGCGTGAAAATTGTAAGCAATGTCTTTCTTACCTAAGTTCATTGAACCATCAAAATCGAAAAATAAATTGGGATCATTGACATACACTTTTCCTTGAAAAACGGGATCTTTAAACTTCCCGTCAACCCTAATTTTCGAATAGGGATACCCTTTGTAATTAATTTTATAAATGTCACCCGTGAACATGGTGTTCAAGTTTTTCTGCTTGAATCCTTTTCCGTCTACGTCGATATTTAAAGTTACTTTTTCAAGATCTTTTTTTCCTAAGAAGCTACCAATATTGAATTCTTCCAAAATAATATTTCCCGAATAAGTGGCATTATCAATATTGTCAATGGCACTCATTTTCAAATTCGATTGAATGTTGCCTAAAGCCGTAGTCATATAGAAATCGGCAGCAATGGTTTTTGTGGTGATTTCAGTCTGACCTCTCCAATCAAAACTTCCAATTTTCTTCAATGAGGTGGGTAATTTCTTTCCTAAAATATTGGGCAATAGTTTTACCAAATGGTCATAATCAGATGCCACTTTTTGAAAATCACCTTTCATATAAAAGTGCTGCTCATTTTTTCCAAAAAGGTTTTTGAAGTTTACATTGCCAATAATTTGGGAACGATTATTATCGGTTAATCGAAGTTTGTGTGCCACCAAATCGTTTAAAGTTCCGGTAATATGAGCCTTTAATGTGAAGTTTTGGTCTTTCCCTATTTCGTCATAAAAACACCGAATGTCATTGGTAGACAACGAAGCTTGATCGACTAAAATATCAAAATGTACTTTGTTGTTGAAATCGTGAAAATCTTCACGAATGTAGTTTAAAGCGACGTTTCCTTTGAATAAAGAATGGTTCGTAGTTAAATCTAAGTCGTTTAATAAAATATGTTTTTTGGTGTACGTAAAATTAGACACCAAGTTCTTTACAAATAACCCTCGATGGTCTAAAAAGGACATTCTTTCAATTTGTGTGGTTACATTCGGGCCATGAATTTGAAAATCGCTTACGCTAGCATTTAAGTTGGTAAAATCGACATCTTTGACTCCTCGGTTTTCATCCCAAAATAAAAACCGGCTTTGGGCTACTTTAACCGACTTAGCCTGCAATAAAAATTTCCCCGAAGCAGGTTTGCCATCATCAAAAGCGGCTATGAATTTATCCAAGTTAGTGTCGGTTTCGCCTTTATAGGTTTTCATATTCAAAAACAAGGCATCCATGTTAACATCGCCAAAAATCAAATCGCCGCTGGTTAACTTTTTATAACTTAAGATGTTGGTGGAAATTCGGTTGACAGAAATCAACGTATCGTTATGTTGGTCTTTAATCAAAACGTGTTTCAACTTTACCCCGCCAAAAACCGTGATGGCCACTTGGTCAATTTGGATATTGGTTTTGTAATCCACATTGATTTTTTCGGTGAGGTATTGCGCCAATTTGGTTTGCACTGCAGGGAGCGTAAGCGCAATCCCCAATACTAACAAAAGCAGCAAAAGTACTAGGAGTATTCGGAGCAGTATTTTTCCAATTTTTTTGATACGAAAGACCTTTTTAGTATAGAATTTATAATTTATTTTAATTCAGGAAACCCAATGCTTTTATAAAAAAATGGCTAAATTTGGGGTCGCTGTAAAAATAAAATATTTTTATGGAGCTTTGCCAAATATAATCCAAAAATAGTAGGTTTTTATGCATAATGAAGGAGTTTTTATTTTAGCTATAGAAAGTTCTTGCGATGATACCGCTGCGGCAGTATTGCAAAACGACAAAGTACTGTCGAATGTTGTGGCCAATCAGCTGATTCATACTGAATTTGGTGGTGTCGTTCCTGAACTAGCTTCCCGAGCACACCAACAAAATATTGTACCAGTCATTGCTGCTGCTTTAACGAAAGCAGGAGTTGCTAAAGAACAATTATCGGCGATTGCTTTTACACAAGGGCCGGGCTTAATGGGTTCATTATTGGTTGGAAGTTCCTTTGCAAAATCCTTGTCATTGGCTTTAGAAATTCCGTTAATCGCTGTGAATCATATGCAAGCGCATATTTTAGCGCACTTTATTGATGAAGATGGCTTTGATCAACCCACGTTTCCTTTTCTAGCATTGACGATTTCTGGGGGGCATACGCAAATAGTAAAAGTCAATAGTTTTTTTGATATGGAAATTATTGGCGAAACTACCGATGATGCCGTTGGAGAAGCTTTTGATAAAAGCGCTAAAATTCTAGGACTGCCCTATCCTGGCGGACCATTAGTTGATCAATATGCGCAGCTTGGAAACCCAAAAGCCTTTGCGTTTACGAAACCGAAAGCACCTCATTTGGATTTTAGTTTTTCTGGATTGAAAACCGCAATTCTGTATTTCATTCAGAAGAAAGTGGCTGAAGATGCCGACTTTATTGAGAAAAATCGAAATGATATTTGCGCGTCTATTCAACACACCATTATCGAAATATTGATGGACAAATTAAAATTAGCCGTTAAAGAAACTGGAATTACTCAAGTAGCCATTGGTGGTGGTGTTTCTGCGAATTCTGGTATTCGCCGCGTTTTGAAAGAGGCCGAACAAAAATATGGTTGGAAAACCTACATCCCAAAATTCGAATATACAACCGACAATGCTGCCATGATTGGCATCGTTGGATATCATAAATTTTTATCCTCACAATTTGAAACTTCAGAAGTGGTTTCAAAAGCACGAATCACTTTTTAAACTATGCAATTATTTTACAATCCTGATATTACCGCCACTACAGAAAGCTTTTCTTTTGATAAAGAAGAAAGCAAACATATTGTTAAAGTACTTCGGAAAAAAGATACCGATATACTCTTTGTAACTAACGGTTTAGGGTTTTTATTTAAAACTGAAATTACCCTTGCTATCGAAACCAAATGCACCGTCAAAATTCTAGAAGCAACTGTAGCAGACCTACCAAAATACCACGTGCATTTAGCAGTAGCTCCAACTAAAATGAATGATCGTTACGAATGGTTTTTAGAAAAAGCTACTGAAATTGGCATCACCGAAATCACCCCATTACTCTGTGATCATTCGGAGCGTAAACAAATTAAAACGGATCGTTTTGATAAAATTTTGCTTTCAGCTATGAAACAATCCAATCAATATTTTTTACCAAAACTGAATGAGCCAATGGCTTTCAAAGAATTTATCAAATTAAAAAGAGATGGTCTTTCTTTGATTGCACATTGCGAGGAAACTAATAAAAAATCTTTAAAAGACACGCTCAAACCCAATCAAAGTGTCACCATTTTGATTGGTCCCGAAGGAGATTTTTCCTCAAAAGAAATTCAAACCGCATTGGAAAATCAATATATTCCGGTGACATTAGGCAATACGCGACTTCGAACGGAAACCGCTGCAATTGTCGCTTGTCATAGTGTGGCTTTTATAAATGAAATCTAAAATACCATGAAAAACTTTTATCTATTTGTTCACTTATTTGGAACTAGTTTCTTTGCAATTGCTCAAACTTCCCCTTTAGCTTATGTTCATATACAAGACCCTTTGCCTGTTTGTTCTCCGGGAAACTGTACTACATTAATGGCTGACTATTTAACCCTAAACGCAACTACAGATTATGTTATAAATAGCATCGCTTACAATCCTTCGTTTCCTTTTACAGGAGGAACTACTATGAATGCAAATGCGGATGACCAATGGACTCCTACTGTTACACTCCCCTTTTCTTTTTCTTTTTTTGGGACAACATACAATTCCATTTTAGTGGGAACTAATGGTGTAATCACTTTTGATTTAATTAATTTCGGACCCTCTGGATTTTGCCCTTGGTTTTTTAGCCAGACAGTTCCTAGCAACACATTTCCTATCCAGAATGCTATTTATGGGGTTTATCAAGATTCCGATATAGCAACACCACCCGTGACCAATCCAGCGATTCAAAATGTAAATTATTATGTGTTAGATTCGGGGGAACACACTGCGCCTAATAGAGTTTTTGTAATCAACTACAATGAACTGCCTCACTACGGTTGTAATGCTAGTCTACAAACCTCTCAAATAGTGCTTTATGAAACGACGAATACTATTGATATTAATGTGAAAAACAGAACCTCCTGTACCAATTGGAACTCGGGTAATGGTCTTATTGGAATCCAAAATCAAGCGGGAACGGTTGCTTTTACCCCACCAGCAAGAAATACAGGAACTTGGTCTGCATCCAATGAAGCGTGGCGTTTTACTCCAAACGGTTCCGCTTTGCCAATCGCTTTCTTATGGTATGATAATGAAGTGCAAATCATGGGTGCTACCAGCAATTCTTTAGTAGTTTGTCCTTCTCCATCTGATAATTTTAAAGTCAAAATGGTGGTTACAAATCCAAATGCCACTCAAACAGTTTTAGAATCGAATGTAGTAAACCAAATTTTAATTCCAGAACCAAATTTTCAAGCGCCAGTAGACTTAAGTTTTTGTACTCAAGATCCGGCTGTTTATGTTGCTAATTTAGAAAGTAATACTAATATTGTTTTAGGGAACTTGAGTCCCTCCGATTATGTTGTTACCTATTATGAGAGTTGGGTTGATGCCGAAAATGGCACCTCCAATAACATCACAAACACTCATAATTATTCCTTTATTGAGAATAAAACGATTTATGTTGCTATTCAGGAAGATGTTCAAACGGGTTGCCGGTATGTAAAGCAATTTCAATTGATTATTGTACCCGCTGTTGCTCCTCCTATTGGAAGTTCGTCTCAAGATTTTTTATCTGGACAAACTTTAGCAAATCTTCAAGTTACTGGAGAAAATATTGTTTGGTATGATGCCTCAACCAATGGGAATCTGCTACCAAATACCACACTATTAGTTGACAATACGACTTATTATGCTTCTCAAATTGTTAATGGATGTGAAACCAATCGGAATGTAAATACAAACCGATTGGCGGTTTCGGTGCATCTAGTATTAAATAACACTTCATTTACTTCTTCTTCCTATCTAGTCTACCCAAATCCAGTCGATGATTTTGTAACGGTTTCTAGTAAGGAGGTTATAAAATCCATTCGTATTTTCAACGTTTTAGGTCAAGAAATCCTTCTTGTTTCCCCCAATGAAAAAGAAAGTAAGATTAATACTTCTAAATTCTCAAAGGGAGTTTATTTTATTAGAATCAACTCCGTAAACGGAAATAAAACAGTAAAAATTAATAAAGAATAAGACGAGATGATGAAAAAAAGCTGGATAGTTCTTCTTCTAATTGGCAACTTTGGCCTTTCACAAGAAATTGCTTTGCTTAAGTACGGCGGAGGTGGCGATTGGTATGCGAATCCAACATCGTTACCCAACTTAATTAAGTTTAGCAATCAAAACATTAATACCAAAATTAAGGCAAAGCCTGGTTTGGTTGAGCCTAGCAGCCCAGATTTGTTTTCGTATCCATTTGTTCACATGACCGGCCACGGCAATGTTGTTTTTAGTGATTCGGATGTTCAAAACTTAAGAAACTATTTGAATTCAGGTGGCTTTCTTCATATAGATGACAATTACGGAATGGATCAATTCATTCGAAAAGAAATCAAAAAAATGATGCCCAATTCTGATTTGATTGAAATCCCTGCCAACCACCCTATTTTTCAAAAACCTTATGCTTTTCCAGCGGGTGTGCCAAAAATTCACGAACACGACGGAAAAAGACCAGAAGCATTTGGGATTTTTGTAGACAATCGCTTGGTGCTTTTGTATACTTTTGAAACCGATTTAGGCGATGGTTGGGAAGATGCCGAAGTGCACAACGATCCTTTGGACGTTCGGACGAAAGCGCTACGAATGGGTGCGAATATTTTAAATTATATTTTCAATAATTAATCCCATTGTCGTTATCGTTTCATTGAGTATTAAGTATTTAGTAAATGTTTATTAACTACTTAATAACTTTTAACCTAGTTTGATACTAAATTGACTTTATTTTTTAATTTAGCTTAAATTTGTTAACCTAAACTAAATAAAAAATGAAAAAAATTTTAGTATCCCTTGCGGCAGTATTACTATTGTTCTCTTGTCAAAACGAAGATAATACTGTTCCAACAACAGCTTCAAACCCAGCTGCCAAAAGAGTTTGTGCCACCCAAGAGGTGTATGAAGCACAACTTAGAGCTAATCCAAACTTAGCATTACAAAGAAATCAAATTGAAACTTTTACAGAGCAAGCCATTGCTCAGGGCCGATTGGTCAATGGGAAAGTTGTGATCCCCATTGTAGTAAATGTTTTATACAAAACAGCCGCAGAGAATATTTCTGCTGCACAAATTCAATCGCAAATCGATGTTTTAAATAAAGATTTTAATGCCACCAATACTGACTTTAGTAGTGTTCCCTCATTATTTTCTGGTGTTGCTGCCAATGTTGGAATATCATTTGAATTGGCTTCAGTGGTTAGAAAATCGACTACCAAAACGTCATGGGGAACTAATAATGCCATGAAAAAAACTAGTAATGGCGGATTGGCTCCTACTTCTCCAACTACAAAATTAAATTTGTGGGTTTGTACCATTGGTGGCGGAATTCTAGGCTATGCTCAATTTCCTGGAGGATCTTCGGCAACCGATGGTGTTGTGATTGATTCCAAATATTTCGGATTGTCGGGTACTGCAAATTACCCTTATAATTTAGGAAGAACTGCTACACATGAAATTGGTCATTGGATGAATTTACGCCATATTTGGGGTGATGCTAATTGCGGTAGCGATTTAGTTTCTGACACACCAACTCATAACTCTGCCAATTATGGAGTACCTGTTTTTCCTCACTATAGCACCTGTTCAGGAACGCCTGTAGAAATGACCATGAATTATATGGATTATACTGACGACCGAGGCATGTTTATGTTTTCAAACGGACAAAAAAGCAGAATGGCTACGATATTTATAAGTGGTGGCGCTCGCGCTGGTTTTGGAATCTAAAAATTTGATGTACTTCTATATAAAAACTCGCTTTCGTAGCGAGTTTTTTTTTACATTTATGCCTAATCTAAAATAGCATGACTTCGAAAATTATTGCAAACGGAATACTACGCGCTTTGGGAACAATCGCATTGATTGCACTAGTGCTCTATTTTTTCTATCAAGTACAATCAGTGCTAATATACCTGATCATAGCACTAATTTTAACCCTAATCGGAAATCCTATTTTAGATTTCTTAAGAACGCGCCTGAGGTTTCGACATACCCTGGCCACCATTACTACGCTGTTACTTTTTGTTTTTATAATCGTGGGTTTTATAATGCTTTTTGTTCCTTTGGTAATTGATCAAGGTCAGAATTTATCTTTGTTAAATACCTCAAACATTGAAAAAAATAGCATTCAATTGTACGAGCAAGCCATTACTTATTTGGAGAAACACAATATCGACACTTCTAGATTGATGAAAGAACAAAACGTATTCTCAAAAATAAATTTCAATATCATTCCGAATTTTCTAAACAATTTATTAGCCATGGTTAGTAGTTTCGGAATTGGATTGGCATCGGTTTTATTCATCACATTCTTCTTCTTGAATGACCGGAATTTATTTGTAGAAGGAGCCAAAAAGTTAATACCTGACAGTCATGAAACCCAAATTTTGAATTCGGTTTATAAAATCAATCACTTGTTATCACGCTATTTTATTGGTTTACTCCTACAATTATTTATTGTTTTTGTATTGTATTTGATTGTCTTACTGATTTTTGGGGTCGATAATGCTATTGTCATTGCATTTTTGTGTGGTCTCTTGAATATTGTACCTTATGTTGGTCCTTTAATTGCTTCCGTTTTAGCCGCATTATTAACGATGATTAGCCATTTAGGAAGTGATTTTCAAACTGAAATTCTGCCGACAACTATTTATGTACTCATTGGTTTTTGGGTGGTTCAAATCATTGATAACAACTTATCACAACCCATTATTTTCTCCAAAAGTGTTAGTTCGCATCCTTTAGAAATTTTCTTAGTGATTTTAATTGCGGGTTTTCTCACCGGTATTCTCGGAATGATTGTCGCGGTTCCATTTTATACGATTTTAAAAGTTATCGGTAAAGAATTCTTCCCGAACAATATTGTCATAAAATTGTTAACCAAAAACATTTAATGATTGAGGATTCATTAGTACAAAAAGATGTTCAGCACTTTATTAAGACCCATACTGAACAGAACATTACAGCGTTAGCGTTGCAGAAAAACCCTTTTCCGGAACTTTCTTGGAATGCTATTTTGAACCAAATTGCAGCGCGACAAAAAGCCAAAGACAAATTACCTACTTGGTATGCTGCATCAGAAATTCTGTTTCCAAGTAAAATTTCAATAGAACAAACCTCTTCTGAGCAAACGGCAGCTTACAAATCGACTTTAATTTCAGGAACAAAAATTATTGACCTTACAGGTGGATTTGGTGTTGATGCCTTTTATTTCTCCAAGGTGTTTTCAGAAGTGCTGCATTGCGAAATGAATGCAGCACTTTCAGCCATTGTCAAACACAATTTCGAGAAATTAAAGTGTCCTTCTGTTCGTTTTTTGGAAGGCGATAGTACTACTATTCTGAACTCTTTGAATACAAAATTCGATTGGATTTATGTCGATCCGTCGCGCCGAAATAACAGCAAAGGAAAGGTTTTTATGTTGAAAGATTGTTTGCCAAATGTTCCTGATTTACTTGATTTTTATTTTCAGTATTCCGATTCCATTTTAATGAAGACGGCACCTCTTTTAGATCTTACCGCTGGCTTCTCCGAATTGAAGAATGTCAAAATAATTCATATTGTCGCTTTAGAAAACGACGTCAAAGAATTGCTTTGGGAGCTTTCAAAAAACTATAATGGCACTGTTACTGTTAAAACAACCAATATTAAAAAAGATAAAAATGAGGTTTTTGATTTTGAATGGAACCAATTCAAAGGCAATATCAACTATGGTTTACCCAAAAAATATTTGTATGAACCCAATAGTGCTATTATGAAATCAGGCGGATTTAATGAAATTAGCCATCATTTTCAACTAGACAAATTACATCCTCATTCTCAATTGTATACCGCTGACTTTATACTGGATTTTCCAGGTAGAATTTTCGAAATTCAGCAAGTTTTTCCATTTCAAAAAAAAGAAATGAAGGCCATTCTGGAAGGAACCAAAGCAAATATTACTACCAGAAACTTCCCCGAATCGGTAGAAGAACTGCGGAAAAAATGGAAAATAAAAGAAGGTGGCGAACAGTATTGTTTTTTTACAACCGATGCAAATAACCACAAAATAGTTTTAATTTGCACTAAAATTTAAAGCGACAATGAAACTTATTTTATCCAGTATAGCGGTATTGTTTTTCTTATCCGTTTCCGCTCAAAAGCCTTGTGATTTTTCTGTAAATGTTACGGATTCCATAGGAACTTATAAATCAACCAAAGAATATTTGGTATACGAGAAAAATTTTGCGGGCAATGCCACCTATGTTTTCAATTCCATTGTAATTACTGATGGAACGCCGATGATTAATTTTCAATTGATTGAAAAAAGCAGCGACTTTATAAAAGCAAAATGTTTGGACCAAAATTCAAGGCTTTATTTTCAATTGAATAATGGTAAAATCATCACCTTACTTCCAACGAATCATGAAAGTTGCGGAACACTTCTCCGTGATGAAAAAGGGCTCAACAATAGAGTATTAGGAGGCTATTTTATGTTTCGAAAGGAAGATTACCAAGAATTAAAGTCCTCACCCATTTCTTTCATACGAGTAAAATTTGCTACCGATGTGGCGGATTATATTTATAAAAAAGAATTTAAATCGGAGATGAATGGAGAAGTGTACCAACCTGATTCTTATTTCGTTAGCTATTTTCACTGCTTAGAAGATAAAAATTAAGGGCAATCCCATTTGAAATTGGAGAGTTTGTCTTTATTAGAATTCTTCAAATTATAGTGCCACCATTCGCTTTCAAAAATTCTAAAATTGTTTTGCGTCATAATCTTGCGAAGCAATTTTCGGTTTTGATGTACTTCCTCAGAAATATTTTCATAGTCATGACTAGCTTCAATTCCGAAGAAATCAAAAGGAGTTCCCATGTCGACCTCTGCTCCATTTTCAGTAACTAAGCCAATATCGACTGCACCACCTCTATTGTGAATGGATCCTTTTTTTGGATCGGCAACATACTTGGGATTGGAAACAATTTCCCACATTTTTTTTTGTATGTCGGTAGGCCGATAGCAATCAAAGAGCAGGATACGATAGCCTCTTTTCATGAATTTTTCATTGGCATTCAACAATGCTTTGACTGTTTTATAGCGTAAATAGCACGCTTCACATTGGTATACTTTTGATTTTAAAAAATTATCGGTCGTAGCATATTTCATACTATACACAAAGTCATTGCTGAAATCTTTGAGGTTAACAAAAGTTGTGTCTTCAATGGCAATAGCTACGGAAGCTGCGCTCTCATTTGGAATTGCAAGGGGATTGGTGGGAAGTGACGTTCTAGAACTGGTGGTGTCTTTTTGAACGGGCACCGCCGAAAGAGGTCTTCGGTAGGTACTACTTTTAGGCGAAGAGCAAGCTACCACAGTAAGAGTAGCTAGTAAAAATATAGCGGTTCTAAAATTCATTTCTATTATTTTGTTCAACAAATTAACAGAAATAAATGGTAGGTTTCTAAGAAGTATTTAGATATTTTTCGTTTACTTTTTAAGTAGGTAAAATTAAGTAGTACATACTTTATTGAGTATTAAATATTCCCATCATTATTCCTAAATGACTCCGCACTTATAGGAATTAATTACAAATATTTCTCTTTAAGGGCTTCGATAGAATCAATTCGTAATGGTTTTGAAATATAATCGGACACAAAAGTATTACTTCTCGCCTTCTGAATATCGTCTGGATTGATGGATGAACTCAAAACAAAAATTTTACATTGGTATTTTAGTTCTTCATAAATGCTTTTGAAATTTTCTAAAAACCCCCATCCATCCATCACTGGCATATTGATGTCTAGAAAAATGAATACTAAATCATCTTTCGTTAGTGAATTATTCAAAGACCTAACCCCGTTTATACCCTCGGCACCATTATAAACCGAAACAATAGATTCTCCGACCGCTAATTTTGTTAATAATCTTGTATGGAGAAAATTTATAGCAAGATCATCGTCTACCAATAAAATCGTACTTACGTTCTTTACCATATTAAATGTGTTTAGAGATTGTAAAATTAAAGACACTTCCAACTCCTTCTTTAGATTCGACCCAAATATCACCATTATGAATTTCAACTATTTTCTTGCAGTGAGCAAGTCCAATGCCATGACCAACATAATTTTCTTCTTTGTGTAATCGCTTAAAAATCATAAATATTTCTTCTAAATTTTTAGCATTAATCCCAATTCCATTATCGGCTACCTGAAATAACCAATCCTCTTCACGTTCTTTGCAAGAAATTTTAATAATCGGGATTACTTCGTTAGTGGTAAATTTTATTGCATTACTAATCAAATTTTGGAATAAAATTCTAATAAATGTTGGGTAACAAGGTAACGTTGGCAACTCTTCAACAGAAATAATTGCTTCATATTTATTAATTTTCAAACTTAAATCCTCCCGAACTTCTTTGATTAATATATTAAAATCGAAAGAATTTAAGGCTTCTTTCATGTTAATCCTATTATATTCCATTAATCCGGTAATTAAGGATCGCATTCTAGTAGCCGACTTATTAATAAATTGAACAAATAATCGCCCTTCATCATCTAGGGCTGCACTATATTCTTCTTCTAATAATTCAGAGAAACTAATTAGCGAAAGCAATGGTTCTTGTAAATCATGCGACGCGATATAGGTAAAACGCTCTAATTCCTGATTTTTATTGGTTAATATTTTATTTTGTAATTCTAGTTGATGTTGGGTTCCTTTCAAAAGGGTTACATCTATTCCGTAGCC
>CALPUN020000042.1 GCA_943326765.2 Bifidobacterium breve
ACTTTTTTACTACTGTTTCTAATCCATAAAGGGATTCGAAAAATGGAAGCTTTTATCATTGCGTTGGTCTTGATTATTGGGGTTTCGTTTATATTCGAAATGATTTTCGCCCAACCCGAAATGGGAAAAATACTCACGGGATTAATTCCGAGTATACCCAACAGCGCCGCCTTGTATATCGCTATCGGAATCATTGGCGCCAC
This sequence comes from Bifidobacterium breve, assembly GCA_943326765.2. Lineage (GTDB taxonomy): Bacteria > Bacteroidota > Bacteroidia > Flavobacteriales > Flavobacteriaceae > Flavobacterium. Next base: position 204 of record CALPUN020000042.1, read on the forward strand.
GGTCATGCCCCACAACCTTTATTTGCATTCGTCGTTAGTGCAAACCCGAAAGTTTGACCGCAGTACAATAGGAATCAAACAAGCGTTAAAGTTTAACATGATCGACAGCACCATTGCGCTCAATTTGGCGTTTTTCGTGAATGCGGCGATCTTGATTTTAGCTGCCGCCACCTTTCATAAAAACGGCTTGTATGAAGTCGCCGAAATTCAAGATGCCTATAAATTTCTAGCGCCCATTTTAGGAAACAATTTAGCCCCAATTTTATTTGCCGTGGCTTTAATTGCTGCAGGACAAAGCTCCACCATCACCGGAACGTTAGCCGGACAAATCATTATGGAGGGCTATTTGAATTTCCGCATGCAACCCTGGGTACGCCGTATCATTACGCGCTTAATTGCGATTGTGCCAGCGGTGATTGTAATTTCCGTTTTCGGAGAAGGCGTTACCGGAAAAATGCTAATTCTGAGTCAAGTAATTCTGAGTTTGCAACTCGGTTTTGCCATCATTCCGCTGATTCATTTCGTCAGTGACAAAACCAAAATGAAAGGGTTTCACATCAGCCGCACCACCCAAATTGTTTCTTGGTTGGTGGCGAGCATCATCGTTTCCTTAAATGTCAAATTGGTTTTCGACGAAATTACAGGCTGGCTTGAAACTTCCGAAAACCCAACAATACTCTGGCTTACCGTCGTTCCGCTAACCGTTGGATTTCTGTTGTTGTTATTGTATATCGTTTTCATGCCGCTATTTTCAAAAGGCAAAACAACCGAAATTCAAAACCATTCCCCACACCACTTAGCCTTAAAGTTCACGCCATTTCACAGCCAGCACCAAAAGAATATTGCCATAACGGTAGACTTTTCGGAAGCCGATGAAAAAGCACTGCAACACGCCATCGACATCGGAGGCAAAGACAGCCAGTATACGCTCATTCACATCGTAGAAACCGTCGGAGCCATGATGTATGGCAACAAAATCATCGATCACGAAACCACGATTGACGAGCAATTGCTTTATGATTATTATCAAATTCTCTCCGAAAAAGGATATTATGTTACTACCAAATTAGGTTTTGGAAAACCCGGAAAAAGCATCTCAAAAATCATCAATGACGGTCAGTTTGATTTGTTAATTATGGGTACCCACGGGCACCATACGTTCAAAGATTTGCTCTTCGGAACCACGGTTGACAATGTCCGACATGAAATTAAAATACCGTTGTTTATTATAAAAAATTAGAAGCTATTACTTCGTCAGTTCGCGGAAGCTCAGGCCCTGCTATCCACTCTATTTTTTCCTGACTAAAGAAGTCAGCTAAAGGATGCCGTTGCACACAAGCAAAGCGAACTGGCGCAGCAATCGAGGCTAGAACGTAACATAGCAAATCGTAAATTCAATATCGTAACTCGTAAATTCCAATGACGTTCTCCGAAGAAAATTACCTCAAAACCATTTACCATCTCACGGCAGCCAGCAACACCGAAGTGAGCACCAATGCTATCGCTGAAATGATTGAAACCAAAGCGTCCTCAGTTACAGACATGCTAAAGAAATTAGCCGAAAAGGATTTGGTACATTATAAAAAATACCAAGGCGTTTCTTTAACCGAAAAAGGAAAACTCTCGGCAAAAATGATTGTTAGAAAGCATCGGTTGTGGGAAGTGTTTTTGGTGGAAAAACTACAATTCACTTGGGATGAAGTGCACGACATCGCCGAACAATTGGAACACATCAAATCGGAACAACTCATCAACAAATTGGATGATTTTTTAGGCAACCCCACCGAAGATCCGCACGGCGATCCTATTCCGAATGCCAAAGGACAAATAACGGTAATTGAGAAACAGCTACTTTCGGAGTTACACGAAAATCAAATCGGAATTTGTGTGGGCGTCAAAGATTCGTCTGCCACGTTCTTAAAATATTTGGATAAAAACAAGTTGGCACTGGGCACCAAAATCGAAGTGCTTTCGCAAGAAGATTTTGATTTATCTTTACGCATCAAAGCTAATGATCACGAACTTCTGATTTCTAATAAAATCGCAAGTAATCTTTATGTGAAACTGTTGTAAAAGCGGTTTAAAACTCTAAAAGCATGAAAACACTATTAAGTACTATTTTGTTGATCTTCAGTTTCGCAGTTTTTTCTCAATCGAAAGCGGCTAAGGTCAAATTTTTTACCATTACTCAAAAAACAACGTGCCTTAAAAAAGGGCATCAGTTGGTGCTGCAAAAAGTGTCGCAAGATTCGCGCTGCCCTGAAGGAACCAATTGTATTTGGGAAGGCGAAGCTGAAATCGTAGTCGCTGTCTATGAGAATAAAAAAAGGATCGATGAAACCACACTTTCTATTACTTCAAAAAAAACAGCAGAAAACACAAAGTGGTTTTCGGAACAGTATCCTTCCAAAAAAATCAAGAGTGTACAATTGGTACCTTACCCTAAAGAAGGTTTGAAAATAGACCCTAAAAGCTATTATTTGAAGGTTTCGTATTGCAAATAATCAAGCACAACCACAATCGTCGTTGCCACAATTTTTATCCGATTTTTTCTTCCAAAAAAATTTTCGAACCAAAAAGGCAATCGCAAACCCAAGGATAATATAAACGATAATTTCTTGAAAATTCATAGTCTAAAGGTACACTTATAATTTATTATGCGATTAGAGTTTAACGCCAATACTTAGAAAGAAAGTACGAGCATCGTTAGGTAAAATACCAGGGCCCGGATAACCACCCGCTCGTCTTGTGGCGTAAATGGTGTTGTCTAAGTTGTTGACTCCGGCACGTGCTGTAAATTTTTCTAAAAAGCGGTATTCCATCGAAAGATCATACACCGAGTAGCCCTCAAGTTTTCCTGTAACACCATTGGAGGTTGGGGTTTCCGTGTTGGTGGCATCCGAGTATACAAAGCCTGTTCTTCTGTTTTGGAGGGTCGATGAAAAGTTTTTGAAACTCCAAGTTAGCCCAAAATTATGAATGTAACGAGGCGCATTTTCTACTCGATTTCCTTTCAAATTGACTTCTTTTATCGCAATATTGGGAGCGCTTCCGGTAACTTGAGTCGTTTGGAAGTCGGTATAGGTCGCCTCAATAAATGACAAGGTAGTAAACACTTGTAGGTCTCCAATTTGTTGGTTTAGTTTTATGGCTTTCGATAGATTCAAATCGAGAAAATTTTCAAAACCTTGGTGCACTGTAGTTCCTAAATTCGTTCTAAACAAATAGGTGTTTTGGGTTGGGTCGTCATTGATGAATTTCCGAATCGACCCGATCCTGTTATTGTAATTTAAATAGAAATAGCTCACATCAAAATTAATCCAACCCAACCAATTGCCACGATAACCGAAGTCAAAGTTAAATCCATCGGCATCTTTTAAACCTTTATCGATGACATCAGTGGTTGCGGGTGGTGTAATGTCGGAAAACAAAACGGGGCGAAATGCTTGAGAGAAATTGGTGTAAAAATTTGTTTTTTTGATTTTGTATTCGACACCAATACCCAACAGCACTTTATGTCGAGAAAGCGTTTCGGGAACAACGTTAACATCGTTTCCGGCAGTAATAGAGAATCTCCCGTCAATAGACGATTTAATGTTCTCGTAGCGAATTCCTGGAGTAATGCTTAAGTTATTGGTTATCTTAAATTGATTCTCAGCAAATAAGGCGATGTTGTTGGTTTGAAACTCCAGATCCCGCGAAAAGCGATCTTCTATTTTTAAATCGAAATCAAAACCGGTGCTGCCTTTTCCTTGTTGTTTTCTGTTGGTTTTTGCTTGGTAAAGTCGCACACCAAATGCGAGATTCTGATTTTGGTTGCCGAATTGATAATTGTAAATACTGCGGGTTTCAACACCTATATTTTTATAAGAATCGCGATCCACTTGACGATTAGCGAAGTCATTGGTTGTGGTGCTTATGGCGTCGGCAGTGTTGGGTGTACTCGTAAAGCCAACGCTATTTCGTTCTCCAACGAGACCAAACAGTTTGGTGTTCAAGGTTAAATTCGAGGTAAGCTTGGTGTCCAGAATTAAAGCGGCGAGATTCCATGGCGTACCAAACCAATTTCTTTTCCGCAAGGATTGCCGCGGATTGTCCTGAAATTGCTGATCGGTCAAACCACCAGCTTGTTGCATTTCGTAATCCATATTGGTATACTCTAGGGATAATTTCGTCTTGGCAGTAAATTGATAAGCGAAATAGGCGTGGGAATTTCTAACGTCATAACCGCTATTTTCTCGCCAACCTTTCCCCGTGCGATAGTGATTGTAAACGTAATAAGAGAATTTGTTTTTGGCGCCACCGATGGCATTATAGGAACTCATTAGTCCGTAGCTTCCCAGGGTGTTTTGGGTTTCAAAAACGAATGGTTTTTCAGTTTCTCTTTTCAATACATAGTTGAGCATGCCCCCAAACTGGGAACCAAATTGTAAAGAAGCTCCCCCGCGTACTAATTGGAGTGCATCGACAGCTTCTAACGGCGGATTGTAATAAGCTTCAGGATAACCGAAAACATCCGACGAAATATCGTATCCATTTTGACGGGTGTTGAGTTCCGAACTTCTATTCGGACTCAAACCTCTCACGCCCACATTAATTTGAATTCCAGAACCCTCATTTTCCCAAATAGAAACGCCAGGCACTTTTGAAAACACTTCTCGGGCATTATTGGTTGCAAAATTGGCGTTGAGGTTCGCTAATCGAATGACTTCATTTTTTTTTCCAGAATAGAGCATGTTGTTTTCGACTTCGTGAAGGCGTTCGGGAGTTTGTTGTTTAACCAAAACCGTAACCGTAGCAAGAGTAGTAATGGTGTCTTTAGAAGTCTTAACGCGATTTTCTTGAGCGAAAGCATAGGATAAAACGAATAGAAAAGAGTACGAAAATAGAAGTCTCATGGGTCGAAAGTTATAATTTTCGACAAAAGTAAGCTCTTAATTTTATTTAGACAAATTAAAAATAAGAAAATTTCAATTTTAACCAGAATTAATGTATTTCAAGAAAAAACAAAAATTTACCGCAATACTTGATACGCCACTAAGGCAACAATATAGGCCATCCCACTCATAAAAATCAATTGTGCTATTGGCCATTTCCAAGAGTTGGTTTCTTTCTTAGTAATTGCAAGGGTACTGGCACATTGCATCGCGAAAGCATAGAATAGAAGCAATGAAATTCCAGAAGCAAAGTGAAATACTTTTTTCCCGGTTATTGGATTTACTTCTGCTTGCATTTTGTTTTTGATGGTATTTTCATTGTCGGTATCACCAACACTATAAATAGTAGCTAAAGTTCCAACAAATACTTCTCTAGCTGCAAAAGAACTAATGACTGCGATGCCAATTTTCCAATCGTAACCCAAGGGTAAAATCACCGGTTCAATTGATTTGCCCATCAAACCGATATAGGAATTCTGCAATTTTTGAGAAGCCACTGCATCTTGCAGCTCAATTTTTGAGAGCGGATTTTCTTTTGTTTTTTCTTTGAGTAGTCTTTCTGCATCGGCAAATTTTTCTCCAGGACCATTTGAAGCTAAAAACCACAAGACGACCGAAATCGCTAAAATGATTTTACCAGCTCCCAAAACAAAGGATTTCGTTTTTTCGATGACGTTGATCGCTACGTTTTTAAAAAGGGGTAATTTATAATTCGGCATTTCCACTACAAAATAGGTTTTGCCTTTTATTTTTAAAACTTTATTCAATACATAAGCAGAGAATAACGCCATTCCAAAACCTATCAAATACAAAATCATCAACGTCAATCCTTGCAAATTCACGATTCCTAAAACATACGTATCTGGAATGACCAAGGCTATGATAATAGCATAAACAGGCAATCGCGCCGAACAAGTGGTAAACGGTGTGACTAAAATCGTAATCAAACGTTCTTTCCAATTTTCAATATTCCGCGTCGCCATAATCGCCGGAATAGCGCAAGCAGTTCCCGAAATTAAAGGCACTACGCTCTTGCCCGAGAGTCCGAAACGGCGCATAATTTTGTCCATTAAAAAAACCACCCGACTCATATAACCACTTTCTTCGAGTATCGAAATGAACATAAACAGAAAAGCAATTTGCGGAATGAAAATCAAAATACCTCCAATTCCGGGAATGATTCCTTGCGAAATCAAATTCGTCAACACGCCTGGCGGCAAATCTTGACTGGCGGTAATACTTAATGCTGCAAAGGTTTTATCGATGAAATCCATTGGAATTTTTGACCAATCAAAAATCGACTGAAAAATAACGGCAAGTATGAAAAAGAAAATCACATAGCCCCAGAATTTATGGGTTAACACACGATCCAATCGGCTTCGGAAATCTTTCGCGATGCTGCTGTCGATGGTTTGTCCTTCTTTTAAAACATCATTGATAAACTGATACCGCTTGATGGTTTCCTTTTGTTGCAAGCGTTTTAAATCGGAATGTGATTTGGTAAACGAGCTGCGAACTTCATTTCGATCCAAATTCAAGAAATTGACATCTTGCGTGATGACCAACCACAATTTATACAAAAGTTGGTTTGGAAAGGTTTTGCGAAGCGTATCAAAATAAGCCGGATCAATACTGGACGCATTCAAACAAGGTTCGCTAGAAAGCATTTTATAGTTGACGATGAGGTTTTTGAGCTCTTCAATACCATAGCCTTTTCTGGAACTGATCAGCGCAATTTTAGTTTTAAGTTTTTCTTCTAAAAGCGGAATGTTGAGTGAAATGCCTTTGTATTTCATCCGATCCGCCATATTGATGACTAATATTGTCGGAATTTCTAAATCTTTGATTTGAGTGAAAAGCAACAAGTTGCGTTTTAAATTCTCGACATCGGTAATCAAGAGCGCCACATCAGGAAATAGCTTATCGTTTTTGTTGAGCAGCAATTCGATGACCACATTTTCATCCATGGAACTGGCATTTAAGCTGTAAGTTCCTGGTAAATCGAGGATATTCGCTTTGACATTATTCGACAATTTACAAAATCCAATTTTCTTCTCAACGGTAATTCCAGGGTAATTTCCAACCTGTTGGTTTAAACCCGTCAATTGGTTGAATACCGAAGTCTTCCCTGTATTTGGGTTTCCTATTAAAGCGACATTGATGGTTTGTTTGCTTTTCATTAGAAGTTGGCAGTTACGATATCCACATCAATTTCGCGAGCAGTTTCCAAACGAATCGCTAAATGACAACCGTTAATATTCAAATACAAAGGATCGCCAAAAGGTGCAATTTGAAGTAATTCCACCACATTACCCGGCAGGCAACCCATTTCAAGCAATTTCAATGGAATGGCTTCCACATCAAATTCTTTGATAATGCCTTTTTCGCCTTTTTTTAAACTGGAAATGTTGGTTTGCAAACCTTATTTAGATTGAATTTAGATTGCAAAAGTACAGATAAAAATAGAACTTGATATGATTTTTATCAGTTATAGTAAAATTTTATTCTTCTTTTAACAAGAACTGAATGTCGCCAATCAGACGTTGAATTTCGGCCTTTTTGGTGCCGTCATAAAAACCACGAACCCGACGTTTGGGATCTACCAAAACAAAATTTTCGGTATGCACCATGTCGAACAATTCGGATGGTTTTCCTTGTTTTACTGCTAAATACGATTTTCGAGCCAATCGATAAATTTCTTTTTTGTCACCGGTGACCAAATTCCATTTAGCATCATTGACCTGATTTTTTTTGGCATACGATTTCAAAACGGAGACGCTATCGATTTCTGGAGTCACCGAATGAGAAAGAATCAGCACTTTCGGATTATTTAAAAAAGCAGCCTGCACATCGACCATATTGGTAGTCATTATTGGGCAAATGGAACCGCAAGTGGTAAAGAAAAAATCGGCCACATATATTTTTCCTTCGTAGTCTTTTTGGGTGATGGTTTTGCCGTTTTGATTGGTAAACGAGAAGTCGGCAATCGTATGGTATTTACTAACATATTGTACAGTGCTGTCTACCAATTCGGGATTGACATCAGCAGGATTGAATATGGGAAGCTTTTTTTTAGGCTTTAAAACATTATAAAACAAAGCGATAGTAATGATCGAAATGACCGCCATGACGCCGAAAAAGATGCGGTATTTTTTGAAATAATCCAACATAATGTAAATTTGTAACAAAAATACGAAAACACGACTTACCAAAAATTGAAATTTCAGGAATGTTTAAATTTCAATTTTGTAAATTGGATTAAGACCATTTTATCAATAGCTTTGCACACCTAACTCAAAATACTTTATGAAAACATCATTAAAAAGGCAATTGCTTTTTGTAGTTTCAGTTCTTTTCGGACTACATCAAATGCAAGCGCAAGAAACGATTTCCAAAAAGGCACCCGGTATAGAATTGTCCAACATGGATAAAACCGTAAAACCTTCGGATAACTTTTACCGATTTGTGAACGGAAATTGGATCGACAAAACGGAAATTCCGAGCGACAAAACCGCTTGGGGAAGCTTTGAACAGTTGTTTCAAGAAACAGAAACGGATGCCCTAAAAATATTAAAAGAAGCGGTTAATAACCCCCAATACCAATCCAATTCCGATCAAGGAAAAACCATTAGCTTCTACAAATCGATTACCGATACTGTCGCCAGAAACAAGCAAGGGATTGATCCTTTAAAACCGTATTTGGCTAAAATCAACGCAATCAAAAACAACCAAGAGTTGCAACAAGTATTGATGGAAATGCAGCCCATTGGGGGCATAGGATTCTTCTCTGCCAATATTGGTGCTGATGACAAAGACAGCAATAAGAATTCTGTTAGTTTGAGTCCAGGAAGGGTAGGTTTACCCGATCGCGATTACTACATTTCAAAAGAAAAAGATTCCGAAGAAAAACGAGAAAAATACGTAACGCATGTAGCGCGCATGTTAGCATTTTATGGAGAAGGCACAGCGGAACAAAACGTAGCCGACGCCAAGAAAATCCTAGCTTTTGAAACGGCTTTGTCAGAACCAAGATTGGACCGAGTAGAACGAAGAGACAGCCGGAAACAATACAACCCGATGACCATTGCAGCGCTTCAAAAAATGGTGCCAGCGATCAATTGGGATGTTTATTTTTCAGGCTTGGGTTTCCCAAAATTAGACACAATTATCGTAACGCAACCAAGATACATGACGGCTTTGCAGACCATTCTTTCCGAGAATAAAACGGACGATTGGAAAGCCTACATGCGTTGGACATTATTGAATAGAATCGCTGGACAACTGTCAAATAAGATTGGAGATGCCAATTTTGATTTTTATGGCAAAACGTTAACCGGAACTCTAAAAAGAAAAGCGATTGAAGAAAGAGCCTTACAAACTGTGAACGGCTCTATGGGGGAAGCCTTAGGGAAATTATATGTCGATAAAATGTTTCCGCCAGAAGCCAAAGCCAAAGCCGAGAAAATGATTAAAAATATTATTGAAGCGTACAAAGGGCGTATCAATAATTTAACGTGGATGTCGCCTCAAACGAAGCTAAAAGCTATTGAAAAATTAAACAAATTGACTATCAAAATTGGGTATCCCGATCATTGGAAAGATTACTCACAGTTGGATATCAAAAATCCAGCAGATGGAGGAAGTTATTTTGAAAATGTAAAAAACATCAACCGGTGGTCTTTCAAAGAAGATTTGGCAAAACTCAACAAACCGGTAGATAAAACGGAATGGATGATGTCGCCGCAAACAGTAAATGCGTATTACAATTCCTCTTATAACGAGATTGTATTTCCTGCGGCCATTTTGCAACCGCCCTTCTACAATTACCAAGCGGACGAAGCTATTAATTATGGCGCGATTGGAGCTGTAATTGGACATGAAATTTCACATGGTTTTGACGATTCGGGCGCTCGATACAATGCGGAAGGAAACTTAGCCGATTGGTGGACGGATGAAGATTTAAAACAATTCACCGCTTTAGGAACGGCTTTAGCAGATCAATACAGCGCTGTTGAAGTGTTGCCTGGGGTTCATATTGATGGCAAATTTACCTTAGGAGAAAATATCGGAGATTTAGGAGGCGTGAATGCTGCTTATGACGGATTGCAATTATTTTTAAAATCTGCAGGAAAAGCTCCATTGATAGATGGATATACTCCGGAACAACGATTCTTTATATCTTGGGCAACCGTTTGGAGAAGCAAAGCCAGGGAGCAATCGTTAAAAAACCAAGTAAAAACGGATCCGCATTCTCCTAGTCAAATTCGAGGGTATCTTCCTTTGCAAAATGTGGATGCTTTCTACAAAGCGTTTAACATAAAAGCGGGCGACGGCATGTATCTTGCTCCTGAAAAAAGAGTCAAAATTTGGTAATAAAACCATAAAAATCCCATTCGTTTTTTGACCAATGGGATTTTTTATTTTCATCAAATGGAAGATTTGATTATGGAATAGGAACGATTGTTTTTCTTTTCCGCATCGATTGATTGACTAAAAACAATCCAACCAAAACAATAAATCCACCAATAGCAATAGCAATTGTGAGCGGCTCTCCAAAGATAAGCGCCCCTAACAAAACCGCAACAATTGGGTTGATATAAGCATAGATGCTATTCACTTCTGCCGGAAGTTTTTGCAACGCGTAAATAAACGCAATAAAAGTCAAGACCGATCCAATAACCACCAAATAGCCAATCGCCCACCAGGATTCTGACGGAATTGCGGTCAATGGAATTGAATTCCCAGTGGCACCATTAATGGCAAAAATAATCATACTCGAAAGTAACATTTGCAACCCTAAACTGAAATAGGGATTGAAACTCGCTGCTTTTTTCTTGGTGTATAAAGTTCCGAAAGCCCAAGTCAATGTTGCAATTAAGGAAAGAAAAATCCCAAAGCTAAAATCGGGTTTCAAGAAATCTAGAAGATGATCGTAGAAAATAAGGCAGACACCTCCAAAGCAAATAAACAAGCCAAGAATGGATTTTCGATCTAAATTTTCTCCTTTAAAAAGACTAATCATCACAATCCATATCGGGAAGATAGCGCCTAAAATAGCGCCCAATCCGCTGCTGATGTATTTGATACCCCAAGTGCTTAACCCATTACTAAAGACAAAATTCAGCAAGCTTAAAATAATGATAGTTTGCCATTGCTTGGCTTTGGGCCATGGGGTTTTCTTAAAAAGGAAATACGACACGTAGACGGCACCTCCTAAAAATTGTCGGATAGCCACCAATTGCAAAGCGGGCATATGTTTAACACCTTCTTTTGAAGCTATCCAAGTGGTTCCCCAAAAAAAACTGACCCAACACAAAGCCAGAATTGGAAGACCAATTGCTTGTATTTTCGAGTCCACCACTTTTTTTATTTTGGTTCGCATCTTAAAGGGATTTAACCACAAATTCGTACTGCAGTCGCGAACCGATTTTAGAACTGTTAATGGTTTTTCCGATCGAAATAGTATCGGAGGCAAACTCTGGAATTGGGATGCCTAGCCCTTTTGCTTTTTGGGTGTAGTATTCTTTCCGAGTGGGATGAAATGGTGTTACCGCATTAAACGTTTCGTTCCAAATGTCATTTTCAATAATGCGTTCAATAATTCCAATACAATCAACGCGATGAATTAAATTAATAGGTGCTTCTGGGTTAGCTATATTTTTTCTCCCGGATAAAAAAACAACGGGATGCCGATCTTCCCCAATCAAACCTCCGAAACGAACTATGGTCGTTTGAAATTTTTTATTGTTTTTGAAAAGCTGCTCCACTTGAAGGAGTTGTTTTCCGCTTTCCGAATCGGGTTGAGGTTCGGTTTCCTCGCTAATCACTTCAGGGGTGTCGGGAAACACCGAAGTAGAGCTTATCAAAAGCACTTTTTCGATGTCAGTTGCCTCAATGTAGGGCAGCAAGGCGGTCATTTTGGCTACAAAATTTTCTTTTTCACCACCTCTTACTTTGGGAGGAATAGCAATTATTGCGATGGAGGAACCTTCTAAAAAAGCAGCCACATCACCCAAGATTTTAGCCTCGCGTAACGCAATCAAATAGGCAATAATCCCTTGACTTTTAAGAACGGCAAGCTTGTTTTCGGAAGTGGTTGATCCTTTCACGGCGTGACCTTTTTGAATCAGATTCGTCGCCAAAGGCAAACCCAACCATCCACAACCGAGAATGCTAATAACCGTTTTGTTTTGTTTTTCCAAAGAATTATAATTTGACTTTTAGGGAATCGACTGTGGTTTTTATACTGTCATTCCGTTGGTCAAATATCGGGATTGTTGAGGTAATTTTTGGAGTTTTTTTCGAACTAGCTTCAATTTTTTGTAGAATCACAACGGCATCGTTCAACACAAAGGGAGTTGGAATCATCCAAGTGGCTCGTGGCGAAATCGAAAACAAAGGATTGGACAACAAATCAAAAGAACTTTCCATTAAATTCAGGTCTAATTTTGTTTTGGACGGAATGCTAAATTCCAATTCCAAAGGCTCATTATCCACTACATAATAACTGAGCACGCGTTCGTTTTTTCTTTGGCATAACGATCCGTTTTGACCTATTGCTTTTGCTCCGTTGGCTTTAAGATTGTAAATAGGCATTTTTATGGAAGCAAAAATATCGTAGCGATTGACTTTTCGGTTCGGTGCAATTTGAATTTTTAAGTACCGCTGCGTTCCAACAATAGAATCTCTCAAGAATGAAATGGTAGGGCGCCTCAATTTCTTCAACGGGGCTATTTCGGAATAGGTAAATGCGCTATTGTATTTGCTAAACAATGGATTTTGACTTGTTGTATCCGCATTTTTAGGATGACTGCCTAAGTATTTATGCGTCCAAGGGTCTAAAGTAACGTCGTAAGTTGCCCATATCGCTTGGTTTTTATCGGCATTGTAAACGTAAAGCAAGCTGTTGGGTTTGGCTTTCCCGGGTTCATAATTGGAATTCAATTGTGCCCAAACCAAACATCCAGCGGAAATTAAAAACAACACAACTGCCCACAATGTTTTTCGTGTAAAAAGTCCAAAAATGGGCAATAACAACCCAAAAGTCAAAACAGTTAAAGTGGTGCTACCAACAAGAAGCTTGAGCCCTAATCCGATTGGAAATTGAAAAATAAAAGGAACATAAATAACTAACGCAGGAATTGCGAAGAGAACATTTACCACCAAACTAGCTTTTTGAGTAATGCAAAAATAGGCCAACATGAGCAATCCGAAATAAACAGGAAGGATAAAGAATCCGGCACCAGGCAAATAGAAGGCAATTCCAAAATTAATTACAATCCATAAAAACAGGGGTGCAATAAATTGATTTAAAACGGTGTTAGTAGATTTCACATTGGCATAAAATAAAAATCCAAGGGCTAGTGTAAATAATACAAAAGCGGCAATGTAGGCATGCCCATTGTAGGTAAACCCTTGTTGGATATCGGCATATTGAGGATTAATTTTTAAAAGCAGTTGCCATCCAAAATAACTCAAGGCGCCGATGGTTATCAAAGCGCCTAAAAAACGTCCAAACCCTTTTGCGATTTCTCGGGGAATCAGTATTTTTTTTCCAATGCCTAGTACGATCAAAAACAAAAAGAGCAGTAATGCTCCAAGACACATTGGTAAGACCCAATCAAAAGGATAACTCACAAAATAGAACGGGGTGTTGAAATAAACAAAGTCTTCTGTTGTATTTAAATCCAGCAAATCCGCATTCGAAAAATAGGACAACAGAGGCATTAAATAAGCACCTTGATGCGCGATGGTCGTTGGATTCACATGAGCAAAGTCGTCCTGTTGCGTATGATAATTGTAGTGCCCGTCAATAAAGGCAAAATTGAACCCTTGGATTTTTCCTTGTTCTCTAAAAACGGTTAAATCGGTGTCGTTCGGAAGCATTTTGTAAATGCTATACATCAAGGAATTGGAAACCGGATATTTCGGATTTGCGGCTGTAAACCCTTTTACTAAAGCAGCATTTCCTTTATTCACTTCCATGAGCATATAACTGGGTCCGGTTGTACCGCGCGCTTCAAAATTTAAAATCAAACCTACATTTTTAGCCCATTGATGTTGGGTTACAAAAAGCGCCGCACCATTAAGCCCCAACTCTTCCGCGTCGGAAAAAAGAATAATAAGGTCATTTTTTGGAGATTTTTTTTGATGTAAATAGGCACGAACCCCTTCTAAAATAGTTGCTACACCCGAACCATCATCGCTGGCTCCGGGAGAAAAGGAATGCGGAGCACTGTCATAATGCGACAATAAGAGCAAGGCTTTAGAAGAATCACTCCCATCAATTTTGGCAATGATATTTTTTGACTTCACTAGATTTCCCCATTCCGTCAGGGTGGTTCCTTCTTGCCATTGCGGTTTTAAACCTAATTTCCGCAATTCAGACATCAGATAATTTGCTACGACTGTATGATTTTGAGACCCTACATAATGTGGTTTCTCGGCGATTTTTTTTAAATGTTCTACTGCTCTCGGAGTCGAAAATTCAGACAAATTTGTATTCTGAGAAACCCATTGAGGCATCATGGTAAAATGGACAAAGCAAAGAAAACCCGCTATAAATAGTGCGGCATAAAGCGAAGCATAATTTTTTTTCATGAGGGTAAGATTGTGGAGTTAACAGTCTTTTTTAAGGAGTATAAAAGAATCAGGATCTATAAACAAGTACCCTTGATCGTATACAAAATAATAAGTGGAACCTCTTTTAGTTTCCAGAAGGTTGGTGAAAAATTCAAAATCAAAACCTTTAGTAAGTAATTTAGTTCTAGTGGTTTTGCTTTTACCTTTGGTGTTGAGTTCGGACAAAATCCGATAATTTCTACGCAATTTGTTATTGATATTCCGCATAAAATTAGTGCTGTCTTTGTTCAATTTATTGTTGTAGCAGGCGCGACAACCATCATGACAAAATTTTTTGTCTTCGCGGCCGACTACTTTGTCGCCACATTCTAAACAGGTTTTCATGGTGTGTAAAATTAAAAGTGTATGGATTCGATATATTGATTTCTGCTTTTATTTAGAGGCTTGGGCTTCATAAAATCTCATTTCAAAGAGATTCTAATGCTTTTAGAACCAATCAAATATAATAATTATAATTCATTTTCAAACGGTTGTAATTATTTACAAACGAAAACAAACGGTTAATTACCGACTGTTTTTTGAAAAGAATCGCAGCTTCGTATTGTCGAAGTAGTTCAACTTCGTCATGAGTATATCGTAAAACAAAAAATTTAAATTGAAACGCCATGAGTAGCTTAAAAAACAAAGTCCAATTAGTGGGACATGTAGGACAAGATCCTGAAATCAAAACCTTTGAAGGAGAGAAAAAATTAGCCAATTTCACACTAGCCACCAACGAAGTTTATAAAAACGACAAAGGGGAAAAAGTAGAAGAAACCCAATGGCATCGACTAGTAGCTTGGGGAAAAACGGCAGAAACCATTGAAAAATATGTTACCAAAGGTAAAGAAATTGCTATCGAAGGAAAATTAAATCATCGCAGTTACGATGATAAAAACGGAGAGAAAAAATACATTACCGAAGTAGTGATTGGAGAATTGATGCTGTTGGGAAAATAAAAAATAAGAAAATGAGCTTTAAAGTATGCAACATCAGACTTGAGAAAGAACATTTGCAACAAGATCAAAAGAGATTAAATGAATTTTTAGAAACGGTACAGGTCAAATTAACGTCCTCTAATTTTGTAACTACAAATTCTATTGATTATTGGTCTGTGTTAGTTTTTTACGAACCAAAAGTGAGCTTGCAAGAGCCAATAGGAACATTTGAACAAGAAGCAATTCCGGCGCAAAAAGATCTTTACCTCGCATTAAAAAATTGGAGAACTAAAAAAGCCAATGAGTTGGCCTTATCCCATTTTAAGATTTGTTACAACTCAGAATTGATTGCCTTAGCCAGTAACAAACCTAAAACGGTATTAGAATTAGAAAAAATCAAAGGATTCGGAACCATTAAAATCAATAAGTTTGGAGATGAAATTCTGGAGGTTGTGAATTCATTTTAAGGAATAATTCAAAGGAAAATTAGGAAGCGGCAAATGCAAATTTCGCCGCTTTTTTATTGCGCATCTGACAACGACTTAACTTGATTTTTAATAAGTTGTCAACACGAAAACGTTTTCGAAAGCATTTTGAGAGATTTTTTCGTCCATTTCTAAATAAAAGATTTATATTTAAATTATTGAAAGTCAAAACAAAATAAAACTCATGAATAAAACAATACAATTAATACTCTTAATTGCAGTTTTTTGTGCGCCACAATTTGGTTTTTCTCAGGTTGGAATTAATACTACAAATCCATTAAGCACACTTGATATTAACGGTAACCTTTCTGTCAAAACGGTTATTTTGAATGGAAGCAGTTCCGTTACCCAAATAAATGATGGAGTGTATATATCATTAAACCCACTAAGTACAAATCAAGTTTTCAACATACCTAGTGCTGTTGCCTATCCAGGTAGAATTTACATTTTAAGAAATATCAACAATACCAATACTGCAGATATTACCTCGTCAGGCGGGGGCTTTTTTTACAAAGGAACAACTAATGAAGCCGATCCTACGAATCACAAAATATATTTATACGACGCATTTTTTGGCGGAAATAGAACCGTTATTTTATTAAGTGATGGAATTAATTGGACCGTTTTTAATTAATTACTTTCAAAAAAAGAATCTGTTTTTCTGTTTTTACTTCAAATGAAACGGTTAGAAAGGTTATAAACGTATCAAAGTATTAATTATTCGTCCATTCTCTCTTGAAAAAAATCAATCAAAGCACCAACATGCGAGGCATCGAGTAAGCCATGGTGCACATGAATCGACATGGGCATGGTTCTTTTCCCTTTTTTGGACACGGTCATTTTGCCAAAAGAAATTTTAGGACAACTGTCTTCATAAGTAAATCCGCGAGCATGAGAAAGCGAAGTGAAATTAA
This sequence comes from Bifidobacterium breve, assembly GCA_943326765.2. GTDB lineage: Bacteria > Bacteroidota > Bacteroidia > Flavobacteriales > Flavobacteriaceae > Flavobacterium. Next base: position 17,099 of record CALPUN020000042.1, read on the forward strand.
CCCAAGGAATCGCCGAAAAATGAATCAGATTATCAGTTTCAAAAGCTCTTGTAAAAAGACCGGAAGTAGTTTTGACGCGTTCCATTTCTTTTAAAGC
>CALPUN020000043.1 GCA_943326765.2 Bifidobacterium breve
AAATAATCTATAAGAAAGTATTTTTTTTTTAATCTTACTAGTATTTATGAAAATTACAACATTAGTTTTACTTTGCTGCCTATCGGTAGTACTGACAAAGTGCAGCTCGGATGAATCCCTAAAAAAAGAATCCAACAGTACCTATATGGCCTCTAAAGAAACAGTCGACAACAATCTAGATGGTATCGTGGTTATCGGAAACAAAACATGGATGCGGAAAAATTTAAGCGTCACAAGATTCCGAAATGGAGATCTCATTCCACATGTGGTAAATCCTTCCCAATGGGAAAGTATCACACAAGCTGCCTGGTGTTATCCTAACGAAAATGCCGCTAACAATGCTGTTTATGGAAAAATCTACAATTGGTATGCGGTTGCAGACCCACGCGGATTAGCGCCTGTTGGATGGCACGTGGCCACCGATGCAGATTGGACCGAACTCCTAACCTATGTTAGCAATAATGGTGGAAATTGGGACGGAACAAGCGGATTACCCTTAAACGGAAATAAAGTTGCCAAAGCATTAGCGTCCAAAAGTTATTGGAACACCATTTTTCCCACTGGTACTACTTTTTTTGGTCAAATAGGCATCAATGCGAATCTTAACAACCTTACTGGTTTTTCTGCCTTACCTGCCGTATCGAGAGAGTCTGGCGGTTCGTTTTGGTATACCATCGGTGATGCCGGATACTGGTGGACATCCACAGCATATAATGGTAATAGCGCTTGGTACCGAAATATGAGTTATAATTACATGCCACTTTCCCGAAGCTTCGAAGATAAAAACGCAGGCTATTCAGTACGCTGTGTAAAAGATTAGCGCTGACTCTTTCATAAGCAACTATTTCATAAAAAAAGGCTATCGGCACCGATAGTTTTTTTTATGGAGAAATTACAAAAAATGGTAAATACTAAAAACAAGCAGTGATTATAAATGTGCGCTAACTACTCTTTGAAGGAAGCTTTGTTAGTAGGGATATTCAGGAAATGCTCGACGGAAAAGAGATGGTACAGAAACTTCATCGACACGATTTCTTCTACATTTTAGTTTTAAAGAAAGGATTGAGCTCACATGAAATCACCATATCTCATAAACATTACATCGGAACATCTCATTCCATTTGATAAAATAGAAAAATAAAACATACTTCTTGCAATTTAAAAGACATTGTGTAATCTTCTACACTTACTCTAATACCTAGACTTTTTTTTGTTTTGGAACTGTTTTTAAAAGATTGAATACCTAGAATTCCAAAATCATCATTTGCATTCTTTTTATTTAGAACTATCTTTGTTACCATAGTATAAGTTTTTTCAAATTATGATTACAACATAAATGGATCAATTAATATATGATTTGGAAACATTAAGTGGGAACATTTTCAATAAAACACAGCGTTTATCGAAATTCCATGATTCCTAAATCATTAATTATTAGTTAAATAACAAATTTAAAATTATAAAAATGTCAGATGATAAAAAAGTAATTTTTTCGATGCAGAAATTGAGTAAAACCTACTCAAGCAGCGATAAACAAGTTCTAAAAAATATTTACTTAAGCTTTTTCTATGGAGCAAAAATTGGAATCCTAGGTCTCAATGGTTCCGGAAAATCCTCTTTATTAAAAATTATTGCAGGCGTTGATAAAAATTATCAAGGCGATGTGGTTTTTCAACCCGGTTATTCCGTAGGATATCTCGAGCAAGATCCCCAATTAGATGATTCTAAAACCGTAATTGAAATTGTTCGGGAAGGCGTTGCCGAGACCATGGCGGTATTAGACGAGTTCAATAAAATTAACGATATGTTTGGTTTGCCAGAAGTGTATGAGGATGCGGATAAAATGCAACAACTCATGGACCGTCAAGCCGATTTACAAGATAAAATTGATGCGCTCGGTGCATGGGAAATTGATACCAAATTGGAAATCGCTATGGATGCGTTGCGCACTCCAGAAGGCGATACACCCATCAAAAATTTATCAGGTGGAGAACGCCGTCGCGTAGCTTTGTGTCGTTTGCTATTACAACAACCCGATGTGTTGCTTTTGGATGAGCCTACGAATCACTTGGATGCAGAAAGCGTACTTTGGTTAGAACAACATTTGGCACAATATGCCGGTACTGTAATCGCTGTAACGCACGATCGGTATTTCTTAGACAACGTAGCGGGATGGATTTTAGAATTAGATCGGGGCGAAGGCATTCCGTGGAAAGGAAACTACTCGTCTTGGTTGGATCAAAAATCAAGTCGAATGGCATTAGAAGAAAAAGTAGCTTCCAAACGCAGAAAAACCCTAGAAAGAGAATTGGATTGGGTGCGACAAGGTTCCAAAGGCCGTCAAACCAAACAAAAAGCACGGTTGCAGAATTATGATAAACTGTTGAATGAAGACCAAAAGCAATTGGATGAGAATCTAGAAATCTATATTCCCAATGGACCCAGATTGGGTACTAATGTAATCGAAGCAAAAGGGGTAGCCAAAGCTTATGGAGATAAATTGCTTTACGACAACTTGAATTTTACCTTACCTCAAGCGGGAATTGTTGGAATTATAGGACCTAATGGCGCTGGAAAATCGACTATCTTCCGTATGATTATGGGAGAAGAAAAACCCGACGCTGGCGAATTTGCTATTGGCGAAACAGTGAAGATTGCCTACGTAGATCAAGCGCATTCCAATATCGACCCAAACAAATCGATTTGGGAAAATTTCTGTGACGGTCAAGAATTAATCATGATGGGTGGCCGACAGGTCAACTCGAGAGCTTATCTCTCCCGATTTAATTTTGGAGGGAGTGATCAAAATAAAAAGGTAGCCACCCTTTCTGGAGGGGAGCGAAACCGCTTGCATTTGGCGATGACTTTAAAAGAAGAAGGTAATGTTTTGTTGCTGGATGAGCCAACGAATGATTTGGATATCAATACGCTTCGAGCCTTAGAAGAAGGGTTGGAAAATTTTGCGGGTTGTGCTGTAGTGATTTCTCACGACCGTTGGTTTTTAGATCGAATTTGTACCCATATCCTAGCCTTTGAAGGCAACTCCGAAGTGTATTGTTTTGAAGGTGGCTTCTCGGATTATGAAGAAAATAAAAAGAAACGTTTGGGTGGTGATTTAACGCCAAAACGATTAAAATATCGAAAACTAATTCGAAATTAAAAATAGAAATCCCGATACAGTTCGGGATTTTTTTTTGACCTTCAGAAAAAATCGTAAAACCATCCTCGCTATCCGTTCGAATGATTTTACGACTTCAATAAAGAATGAAACTTGGGATAACTCCTAGGAATCGAATTTATTTAATATCGATTCTTTTGGTCGTTTTTCTTTTCGCATCTTCTTTTTTGTTGATGATTACATGCAATACGCCGTCTTTGTAGTTGGCTTCTATTTTGTTTTCATCAGCAGCATCAGGAAGATAGAAAGATCTGTAGAAAGAATGATAACTAAATTCTTTTCTTACATAATGATCTTTTTTTCGTGTTTCTTCTTTTTCCTCTTCTTTTACGCTAGAAATTTTTAGAATATTGTTTTCAATTTCTACCTTAAAATCTTCTTTTTTCATTCCAGGAGCCGCTAGCTCTACTTCTAATTTCGTATCCGTTTCTTTCAAATTAACGGAAGGAATATTGCTGCCTAATGCTGCAAAATTTTTGTCAGTCCAATCAAAAACATCTCTCGAGAAAAAATCATCAAAAAAGGTGTTTACAACGGGGAACGAACCATTTTTTTTAACTAAAGTTTCCATAATAATTACATTTAAATTGTTACTAATAATCTACATTAAATGTATAAAATGTTCTCCCAATAAAAAAAAAATTAACACTTATTTAGTTGGTTTTGAGAAACTTAAGCTATAATAAACTTTTTGTTTCTGTTCCTGAATCGCGGCTGTTAAATTGCAAACAATACTGCAAAAAAAAGGTGGTTAATACCACCTTTTTTTATTTTGTTTCGATTGTGTTGACTTTCTCGATTTGTGAGCGCCATCACTTCGGTTGGAGTTATTTACAGGAGCTGCAGCTTCTGTCGGACTTCCTTCGTGCCACGGGTAAGGATGATCAGTAATCGTTTGTACATCTACCTTTATCAATTTCATAATATCTTTCCAATACGGTTCTTCGTCTTTGCTGCAAAACGAGATGGCAATTCCACCATTTCCGGCGCGACCTGTTCGGCCAATTCGGTGAACATAGGTTTCCGGAATGTTCGGCAAATCAAAATTTATCACAAAGGGTAATTGATCGATATCGATACCACGAGCTGCAATATCGGTAGCTACTAAAACGCCCACTTCTTTCTTTTTAAAGGCATCCAAAACGCGTTGTCTGGCATTTTGCGATTTATCACCGTGGATGGCTTCGGCAGCAACACCATGTTTTCGAAGCGCTTTTACGACATTATCAGCTCCGTGTTTTGTTCTTGAAAAAACCAAAACATCGGCTAGTTTTTCATTCCGAATTAAATGATACAACAAGTTTCTTTTCTCGGTTTTATCCACAAAATAAACGCGTTGTTCTACTTTTTCGGCAGTAGACGATACCGGAGAAACCGAAACAGTTGCAGGGTCTTTCAAAAACATTTCAGCCAATTCTCGAATAGCAATAGGCATCGTTGCAGAGAACAAAAGTGTTTGTCTATTATTAGGTGTCAGTTTTACGATTTTTTTGACATCGTTCACAAATCCCATATCTAGCATTTGATCAGCTTCGTCTAAAACTAAAGTGTGCAAATGATCTAAATCAATAAAACCTTGTTTGTGTAAGTCTAGCAGCCTTCCGGGCGTGGCCACTAAAATATCGACTCCTTTTCGCAACACATCCACTTGTGGAATTTGAGAAACTCCGCCAAAAATGGTCAGTTGCGTTAAGTTGGTGTATTTTCCATAGCGGTCAAAATTTTGACCAATTTGTACCGCCAATTCACGAGTAGGAGTAATGACTAAAGCTCTAATGGGTTTGGCTCTTTTGGAGGAACCAACAATACGGTGCAATTGGTGTATGATTGGAATCGCAAAGGCAGCGGTTTTTCCAGTTCCTGTTTGAGCACACCCAATTAAATCGCGACCCGCTAAAACGATAGGAATGGATTGTTCTTGTATCGGAGTTGCCTCCATATAGCCTTCTTCAAAAACGGCTTTTTGGATACTTTTTGAAAGTGATAAATCTTCGAATAACATATTTATTGTATTAGTATTTCAGAACAGAAGGTTGCTGAAAATCCGAACAAAGATAGGTTATTTAATTCAAGTGGATTTTACCTCCGAAAAGTTGACGGGCATGTTTCGAATAATGCCCTCAGTGGGATCGTTGGCTTTCATGAAATCGGTAATCAGGTAGCCAATTAGTTTTCCGATGAGATGGTTGTTCTTGTCTTCTCCTAATTCTGGGGCACCCTCACAAATGTGAAGATAAGCGGCATTTTGATCTTTCCCGAAAAAATGCACGAACTGCCGCAATTGTTCTACCGAAAAACCGCTGATGGTCATAGCACTACTGGCGATATTCGGAATAGCATCTAGGTCGATTTCAATTCCGTAAGCTTCCTCTTTTATAAAATCATACGCCAATCGCATTTCGTTTTCAAATACTTTTTGTTGGCGAATAGCAATCTCATCATAAGTATTATAACGAACTCGAGAATATATTTTTTTGATGGTCCGGAGTACTTTTTTGGAAGTGTAGTTTTCATGCAGACCGAAGATGAAATATTTGTTTAGAAAACCTTCTTCGTAGGCATATGAGAATCCGTTGCCGCTATGACGTCCTTCTAAAATTCTGAAATCGGAATGGGCATCAAAATTGATAGCATTGACCGGTTTTCCTTTGGCAAGCGCTGTACCTTTTATATTACCGTAGGAATTATTGTGACCGCCACCAATGATAATCGGTTTTTTTTCAGCTTTTACTATAACAGAAACAATATGCGCTACTTCTTTGTCAATTCGGACAACTAAATCATTGAATTTTTTCCGATCCGTAATCTTCAAAAAATCTAATTTGCTTGCCTCCGCCATTTCTTCTGCGACATTCAATTGGCCGAGAATTAGCAATTCATTTCCTTTACAGAATTTATTAAACTGAATGTTAGCAATACTTTTGATGGTGCTTTCCCAGGCTGATGCTGCTCCAGGGCGGCCGAAATTTGCGCGAACTCCAATATCTTCTGGTATCCCAAACAAAACGTATTTAGCAGGACTATTTTTTATAAAATCAGTAATATTTGTCGTGTCTTTTGGCACAGTGATGATTTTCTCCCCAAACTTGATTTCCCCACTTCTATGGTTGGTTATTTTGGCTAAATCAATACTGCTAAACGGAAGTAACTTCTCCATAAAAAACTTTTTATCATTCAAAAGTAATATATTAAAACAAACATACGTTATTACCTTAAATATTATTATTTTTGTTAAAACAAAATATAAAATTATGGAAAATCAGAAAAGCAATTCGAACTTAAAAGCAGTAATAGCTTTATTAGCCATACTTCTCGTAGGAAGTTTGGTCTATATTTTTAAAATGACTTCCGATGCCAAAAACTTGCAAACGGAATTGTCTACTACCAAAACAGAGAAAGAATCTGTTATGAAAGATTTAGAAGAACTAAAGGCGACCTATGATGCCGCTATTGCTGAAAACACTTCCATGTCAGACGAATTAATCGCTGAACGTGAAAAAGTAGTAAACTTAATGGCTGATTTGAAAAAAGCAAAAGGAGACACGGCTTCCATGTCGAAATACAAAAGCCTATACCTAGCTTTAGAAAGCAAAATGAAAGGCCTGATGCAAGAAGTCGAGGTGTTGAAAAAAGACAATGCCAAGCTAACCACCCAACGTGATAGTACGGTAATGGTTTTAGGAGAAGCTAAGAAATACAATGAGGTTTTAGTAGGTCAAAATGAAGAGTTATCTAAAACTGTTGAAGTAGCTTCGAAATTAACTGTTTCCAATTTGAAAACAGCGGCGTATAAATTAAGAAGTTCTGGAAAACAAATCGAAACTGAAAAAGCTAGAAAAGCAGATGTCTTAAAAATTAGCTTCACCATTGCAGAGAACAAAGTAGCCAAAAAAGGGGATAAAACTTACTATGTTCAAGTAATAGACAGTAAAAACAACGTGTTAGGGGAAAAGAAAACGGAATCTTTCGGATCAAATTCTTTGACCTACAGTTTTGAAACTACTGTAAAATATGAGAACAAATCGGTTAATGTTACTCAGGATTTGCCAGGACAAAATTTTGAAAAAGGAACTTACTTCGTAAATGTATTTGACAAAGGGGAATTAGTTTCTAAATCAAGTTTCAGCTTGAGATAGTTCAAAACAGAATAATTTAAAAAAGGAATCCAATTTGGATTCCTTTTTTTATGCAATAACTTTTCCTTCTATAAGGACTTGATCAATCAGATTGCTGCCAAAAGCATAAGGCAATTGATAAAAAGAAGCAACGGGTTTGGTAATGATTAAGTTTGCTTTTTTGCCAACGGTTATGCTACCGTGAGTGGCTGAAAGACCCATGGCATAAGCACCATTTAAAGTTGCAGCATTAATGGCTTCTTCGGGGGTCATTTTCATTTTAATACAAGCGGTGGCCACTACCAAATTCATATTACCGGACGGCGTAGAACCTGGATTAAAATCGGTAGCAAGGGCTAAGGGTAATCCTGCAGTAATCATCGCTCTTGCTGGGGTATACGGAATACTTAAAAAATAAGAACACGATGGTAATGCAACAGGCATGGTTTCTGAATTTTTCAAAACTTCAATATCTTCAGGACGCATAACTTCGAGATGATCTACCGATAAAGCTTTCCAGTTTACGCCCGTTTGAACTCCTCCGATAGCATTAAATTGGTTGACATGAATCTTCGGAATCAATCCATATTTTTGTCCAATCATCAAAATGGCTTCCGTTTCTGCCACAGAAAAATAACCGGATTCGCAAAAAACGTCAATATATTCGGCTAGTTTTTCTTCGGCTATTTTCGGAATCATTTCATTACAAATCAAATCAATATAGCCTTGGTGATTCTCTTTGTATTCTAAAGGAAAAGCATGAGCGCCTAAAAAAGTAGCTTTGATAGCAATTGGGTAATTTTCTTTTAATCGCTTAACTACTCGAAGCATTTTGAGTTCATCGGCAACGGTGAGTCCGTAACCCGATTTGATTTCAACGGCTCCAGTGCCCAATTGCATGACTTCTTCCAATCGACATTTCGATTGGTTGTACAGTTCCTCTTCCGAGGTGTCGTGTAATTTTTTGGCCGAGTTTAAAATGCCACCACCTCGATTGGCAATTTCTTCATATGATAATCCATTAATACGATCTACAAATTCTTGCTCCCGATTACCAGCATAAACAATATGAGTATGACTGTCACACCAAGCGGGTAGTACTATTTTTTCGTACGCATCGATGATTTTTTCAGGATTGATTTGCGGACAATCTTCCATCAAACCAAAATCTTTGATCAGGTCGTTTTCTAGAATCAAATAGGCGTTTTTTATTGCCGGAAGCTCCGCCATTTGGGATCCAGAAACTTTAGTAACATTCGATTCCCGTACTTGTAAAAGTTCTTTGATATTGATGATCAACGTTTGCATACTCGATTTTTTTGTAAATGTAAATTGGAAATTTAAAAACTCCTATCTTTCGGACAAATTATTAGGCATGAAAAGAATAAAATACAAAAAGGTACGCAAGATACAGCCCAATTTCTATGAATATACAGGCATTCATTGCACTGATCCTGTAGAAATGCAACTTTTCGTTTACGACGATGCCGGGTATGAAGAATATAAGAAAGTTTCTTTAGAGCGAATTCAAAAAGAAATTCAGGATGAACTTCAAGTAGATGATGTAAAATGGCTGAACGTTCACGGCATGTACAATGTGGAATTAATCAAACAAATAGGGGAGATGCTCGGCGTTGAACCCTTTATCGTAAGCGATATTCTTAATGTAACGCGTCGGAGTAAGTTGGAGGAATTAGATCAAGTTTTATTTTTTAGCATCAAATCGATTTTACCAGGCGAAGACAACGAGCATGTGCATGTAGAGCAAATTAGTTTCTTATTGAAAGACAATTTGTTGGTTTCTTTTCAAGAGAAGAAAAGCGATTTTTTTACACACATACGTGAACGAATTAAAACCCACAGCGGGATTGTTCGCAAAAAGCGCAACGATTATTTATTGTACTTGCTTTTGGACGCCGTGATGGAAAATTTTTACATCACCATTGAGTTTTACGAAGATTTGATTGAAGAATTATTAATCGAATCCAAAACGAACGATCAGCCGGATGTTTTGGTTCGGATTGAGAAAAACCGGGAAAATCTAAACTTCTTAAAACGATCTATTTTGCCCCTTCGAGATGCCTTATTCAGTTTGAAAAGCGAGCACGACGAAGCCGATTACGACGGAATTGACAAATCCAACTACGGGTTCTTTGCCCGATTGCATCAAAAAGCATTGGAGATTTTAGAGCAAATTGAATACGATATGAATACGTTAGACAGTGCTTCTAATTTTTACTTTTCTTCCCAAAGCCATCGTATGAATCAAATTATGAAAATCCTCACTGCAGTTTCCGTGATTTTCATGCCACTAACATTTATAGTAGGGGTTTACGGAATGAACTTCGATATCATGCCCGAATTGCGCTGGAAATACGGTTATTTTCTAGTGATTACGATTATGTTTTTTGTCGTTATCGGAATGGTTTTCTACTTCAGAAAGAAAAAGTGGTTTTAGTAGTTTCATTCTTTATTTGAAGGTATTGCTTCATTCGATTTGAGCAAAAGGAACTAATTTTTTTTTCGAAATGGACAGAATCAAAAGGTTTTACATTCACCTTCCTATAAGAACAAAGAAGTAGTAAGTCGCGAAAAAGTCTCCGATTTTTAATCTTGGATTGGTTAAATAATACTTAAACGATACTTTCTTGTAATCTACAATAAAATACTAGTTTTCAGTTTTATAAAGAATTGGTATAGATTATCTCTATTGTGATTTTACGACTTGATAACCGTTTTTCTAATGCCAATAAAAAAGAATAGTAAAACCGAATACACAATAAAAAAAGGCACAATGTATTCAATCAAATGCATGGGCAGCATGATGGCTATAATTAACAATTGAAACCCTAATCCGTAAAGCGAAAGTAAGGTCATGAACCAATTGGGAAACGTTTTTACTTTATACGCATTGCGATCCAGGTAATGAATTATTTTGTCAAACGGGCCGTACACAATCGTATAGATTTGAAACAAAATATTAACCGATTTCTGACTTTCTCCCAATAACGCTTTTGGTGTTTTGTATTCAAAAATTTTACTAGTCGAATCGCCGCCTTGCGACTTCGTTCTCAAAATGACATAGTAATAATTATACAAAGTGCCTTGCAATTGAATGCCCCAAAACGCGAGAATTGAAAACAACAACGTGGTTTGGGATACGTAACAAATTGCCATCAGCAATAGAAAATTCAAAACAATATCGAACACGCTGTCCAAATACCTTCCTACATACGAAGGTTTTTTTTTAAGCCGCGCCAATTCGCCATCAGCAGCGTCAATAATCGATTTTAAAATTATAAAGAAGGCAGCGTAATAGTACGATTGGTTCAAAATGCAATAAATCGCTATCAAACCGGAAAGTCCAAAAAGCAGCGTGACATGAATTGCGGTAAATCGTGTGTTTTTTAATCGATTTGCGAAGAGTTTTCCCAAAGGTCTACCGTAATCAGATAAATCTAAAAATTGGTCTTGAGCGGTTAATTTTGACATTGAAATGCATAAACAATGTAATGTGACAATATAGTCGAGAATAGGATGTATTTATTTTGAAAAACGATGTAACGTATAGGTCATCGCCGTTAATAGCAAGAAAGCGACAATTTGATGGGTTAATCCCAACCAAAGCGGAACACTATACAACAACGTGAAAACACCTAATGTAAATTGCAGAAAGACCAATGCTACCAATGCATTCAGTCCCGTTTGTTGCTCTTTCGACAAGGTGTATGCTTTGCTTTTAAAAAACAACAATAAAATCAAACCGACCACAATATAAGCCACCGTTCGGTGAACGAATTGCACGCCACTTTTGCCTTCTACCAAATTTAAGAACAGGGTTTTTTGTTCGATAAAAACGGTTTCGTGAATGAATTGCCCATCGCTCATCAAAGGCCAGTGGTTGTGGATCAAGCCAGCATTCAACCCCGCTACAAACCCGCCATAGATAATCTGAAGCAACAAGAACACTAAGGTAATTCGAGCCAATCGTTTCATCGGAACTAGCACTTCATTTCGAGTAGGATAAATCAAATCCAAAGCCACCCAAAGCGTATACGCAAACGTCACAAAAGCAAACGTTAAATGCAGCGACAATCGAAAATGACTCACATCGGGATTGTCAATCAATCCGCTTTTTACCATAAACCAACCAAAGAATCCTTGCAAAGCACCCATTCCTAAAAGAATATAACACTTCTTCCGCGTAGGATTGTCTATTTTTTTTTGAACCAGAAAGTACACAAACGGAACCATAAAAACCAATCCAATCACACGCCCAATCAAGCGGTGAAACCATTCCCAGAAATAAATGAATTTGTAATCCGAAAGCGTAAAACCATTCAAGCTGTTGATCTTTTGATATTCTGGAAATTGTTTGTATTGGTCAAAAGCAGCTTGCCATTTGGCATCGGTGAGTGGTGGAAACGTATCGGTAATCAAATGCCAATCGGTCATCGAGAGCCCTGAATTGGTCAACCGTGTAATCCCACCAACTACAACCATTACAAATACCAAAACACAGCCCAAAAGGAGCCAAAGTACAACCGATTTATTTTCTTTTTTCATCTTTTTTAGGAGCTTTTTCCAGCTTTCCGCTTCAATCTCTTCGAGGATTTCCACTACAAACACGCAGTGTTCACCGAACTCCAATTAAATTTAGAGTTAAGTGAGGTAATCTGGGCTAGAGTTCATCACTCTTAAGTCGGCACAAAAATATTGCAAATCTCTTTATTTTCCGACTTAACAATCGTTAATCTTCAAGCCAATTTTTTTAGCTTTGTCTATCATAAAAGCAAAAGCAGCCTCATATTCATTGGCAATTTCACCTTCCAAAATGGCTTCTTTGATGGCTTCTTTTAAAACACCAATTTCTCTAGAGGGTTTTAAATGAAAGAGTTCCATGATTTCTTCACCTGAAATTGGCGGTTGAAACTTCCGAACATGATCGCGTTCTTCCACTTCCACAATCTTTTGTCGAACAACAGTAAAGTTCTGATGGTATTTTTTAAATTTCGCTGGGTTTTTAGTAGTGATGTCAGCTTCGCACAAAATCATCAAATCTTCCACGTCATCACCCGCATCAAAAACCAAACGCCGAACGGCTGAATCGGTTACGGTTTCTTGAGACAAAACAATTGGTCTCGAACTCATAATGACCATTTTTTGCACAAATTTCATCTTCTGATTCAAAGGCATGTGCAATCGCTCGAATATTTTCTTTACCATTTTACCGCCTAGAAATTCGTGTCCGTGAAACGTCCAGCCTTGTTTTTTTTGAAAACGTTTCGTGGGAGCTTTTCCAATATCATGAAGCAAAGCGGCCCAGCGCAACCAAACATCTTCGGTATTTTTGGCAATATTGTCTACGACTTCCAGGGTGTGGTAAAAATTATTTTTATGAGTTTGCCCTTCTATTTCTTCCACTTGATTGAGTACCGTTAATTCGGGTAGAATATACTCCAGTAATCCTGTTTTGTATAGTAACAAGAAGCCAACGGAAGGTTTTGGAGTTGCTAAAATCTTATTCAATTCTTCCACAACCCGTTCGCTAGAAATGATTTGGATTCGGTCGTTGTTTTCAGTGATGGCATTCAAGGAATTGGTGTCAATTTCAAAATCCAATTGATTGGCAAATCGTATGGCGCGGAGCATTCGTAGCGGATCGTCGGAATACGTTATATTGGGATCTAAAGGAGTTTTTATAGTCTTGTTCTTTAAATCTTCTAAGCCATTAAAAGGATCAAGTAAATCGCCATAATCTTCTGAATTTAAAGACAAAGCCAAGGCATTTATAGTAAAATCTCTACGATTTTGATCATCTTCAAGGGTGCCATTCTCGACTACGGGATTCCGACTTTCAAAATGATAACTTTCGGTTCGAGCCCCCACAAATTCGATGTCCGTATCTTTGTATCGCAACATCGCTGTGCCATAATTTTTGAAGATTTGAACTTTGGGTTTCTTCGGTAATAATTCGGAGACTTTAAGTGCCAATTCGATTCCGCTGCCCACAGCAACAATGTCGATGTCTTTTTTGAAATCCCGTTCCAAAAAAAGATCACGAACAAAACCACCAATGACATAACTTTGGATGTTAAGCGACTTCGAAGCTTCTAAAATGACTTCAAAAATAGGGTGCTTTAAAGCGGCTTTGTAGTTTTTTTTCATTAGCGTCGAATCACTTTTACCTGAGCATCGTTGGTCAATTTAATAATTGTAGAAGGTTTTCCAGCAATTTTATCGTGATGCAAATTTACAACATAGTCAACTCCTTTAACAATCTCGGCACTAATTTCTTTGAACGAGCTGGGTGTTGGTTGGCCTGAAATATTGGCCGAAGTGGAAACTAAAGGCTTTTTCATTCGTTCTAATAGCTTAAAACAGAAAGGTTCTTTGACAATGCGAATGCCTAATGATTTGTCGGCAGCAATCAAATTAGGAGCGACATTTCTGGGGTTGTCTAGAATTAAAGTGGTTGGTTTTTCAGACAAGTCGATGATTTGCCACGCCACTTCTGGAATGTCTTTAAAGACATTGTACATCATTTTTTCACCATTCATCAAACAAATCATGCTTTGCGTTTCGGCTCTTTGTTTGAGTTGGTATATTTTGGCCACAGCTTCTGGATTGCTGGCGTCGCAGCCAATCCCCCAAACCGTATCGGTTGGATAAAGAATGATGCCGCCGTTTTTTATTACTTCGTAAGCGTTATGAATTTCTTGATTGATCATTTAGTTTTTTTTCAAGGCATTATAAAATATAAGGAAGGAACCAGTATAGTTTTGAAGCGCTAATTTACGTCCTCTTTTTTAATTGCCTTTTGTTGAATAATTTATCTGATACAGAAAGAAAAGTAGCTGCCAAAGGATATTTCTTTTTCATCTCTTTTTTCGTAGATTCAAATAGCATTTCTACAGTGGTCAAAGTATCTTCGAATATATATTGCAATTGTGGAAAATTGTTCTTAAAAAACTGACTTTTGAAATAAGTCTTGGAATAAGTATCCGATAATTTCCGCAATTTTTTTTTGTATTTTACCAAGGTCAGATTTTTTTCTTCCATGTTAAAATTATCCATCAATTTGGTTCTTTCTTTTGGAGTTTTAGCGAAAAACACACCACCTACTTGTTGGTTTTCATGCATTCGATAATAGAAATATTTTTCATTCACCATGGCAAAGGCCTTTTTCTTGGTGGCTATGATGGCAATCCACTCGTCGTGATGAAAATTTTTGATGCTCGGAAACGGAACAATCTCAGGGATGATTTCTTTTTTTAACGCGATTGAAGCTCCCGTAACAATATTGGAAACGCAAGTAATCACCGTATGATAATCGAAAGGAATATTTTCTTCTCGGAAGAATTCGGGAATGTCCCAAAGGGTATACTTGTCTAACAATTTTGATTGGCTGTCAATGCAATACCCATTCGATGCCAATACTTGAACGGTCGGATTTTCCTTAAAATAAGCTACGTAATCTTCGACTTTATTTAAAGCCCATTTGTCATCTTGATCCGATAGAAAAATCAAATCGCCGGTGCATAAAGTCACTGCTTTTTCAAAATTCTTGACACTTCTTAAGTTGATTTCATTTTTATGGATATGAAACAAATTCGGATTGGCGGCGGCATACTCATTCAAAATAGTCAGTGTAGCATCGGTAGAGCCATCATCACAAACAATGATTTCGTTAACTTTCATCGTTTGGTTTAAGATAGAATCAACTTGTTCTTTTAAATAAACTTCACCATTGTAAGTGCAAAGTGCTACCGATATTTTCATTGAATTCAATTGTTTAGTGTGAAAGCTTTACTTTGGTTTTAAAGTCGCAAAAATAACAATAATTCAATAGTTTCAGACTTTATTCGAACTAAAATGATGGGGTAAATTAGCTTTAAATCTCGAAGACTAATCCCACCCAATGTTCCAAAGTATACCGCTGGTATATCGCTTCTGGTATAGGTTCGTATGGTGTTTTGAAAAACTCAGGATCAATATGCCACTGATTTTCTTCTAAAACCATGATATTATTGGAGTTGTAGAAATCGTATTCTTTGATTGAAGTATTACTAGTAATGATTTTCTTCTGAAACGCCATTGCTTCAAAAATTCGGAAACTCAAACCCGATTGTTGGTCGCGAACCAAGTCAACGATCACATTCGTGTTGTCATAAAAATCGCTCATGTCTTCTTGGCGTACGCGATGTTTTCGGTACTGAATAGCATTGATTTCTTTGTCTTTGATGATAAGCGCTGCGATTTTTTTCTTCCAGTTTTTCTTTTCTACAATAATAAAAAAGTAAGATTTCTTTAGAAAATCAAGTTTTTGCGCAATTTGCTTTAGTAAGAGAAGGCGGCTGTCGCGTGTTCCAATGTAAAAGGCTTCGTATTTTGGAGTTTCAAGAAAACGCAACGGTTGTTTATTCAAATAAATATAATTGGTAGTTTTCTGAAAATCAAATTGCTTGACGTCATCGGGGTCGAAGGAGAAGATGGTATCAAAAACTCCGTCTAACAAGTGTTCTACCGGATAGCGCGCCATACTATCATACAAATAAGCAATGTATTTGTGGGTGTGTTTCTTAATTTCTAAATGGTATTTTTTGTCAATCAAATCCGGATTAATGACCAATATTTGGTCTTGTGTTCCGAGTTGGGTTAACGTTTCCAAAATGTATTCTTGGCGCTTTATTTTTTTTGGATTCTGTTTTAGGAAAAGTTTCGCGTAGGCGTTTTTAATTCGCTCTAAAAAATGGGCATGTTGGTAATTTCCAAAGTTAATATGTGTTGCTTCGATTCCTTTTTTTTGGAGTGTTGTCACGATATGTTGGTCATAATTCCAATGATCTAAACTAATCACACTTATTTTTTGGACTGCCATAAATTACCGATTTATTAGGCAAAGATACTTTTTAATCTGAACCTTGAAAAGAATTAAAAAAGTAGAAATGCTTTTCTAGGGATTAGTTATTTTTGTTAAATAAATTATCTTTGTTTCGATTTATAAAAAAAGGAAATTTTAATTGGGGTATTTCTAAATCAATATTAGTTCAAAATTACTATTTTTAACTCCTAGAGATTCTGATTCCAATAGCAACAAACAGACCTAAAAACACAAAATGAAAACAGCTTTAGTAACAGGAATAACAGGACAAGACGGTGCCTATTTAGCAGAATTATTATTGTCGAAAGGCTACATGGTTCATGGAATCAAAAGAAGAAGTTCCTTGTTTAATACTCAAAGAATTGATCATATTTACGAAGATCCACACGTAGACAACCAACATTTCAAATTGCATTATGGCGATTTAAGTGATTCGACAAACTTGATCCGAATCATTCAAGAAACGCAACCCGATGAAATTTATAACTTGGGCGCCATGAGTCACGTGAAAGTGAGTTTTGATATTCCAGAATATACTGCAAACGCAGACGGAATCGGAACCTTACGAATTCTAGATGCTGTTCGTTTGTTAGGAATGACTAAAAAAACAAAGATTTACCAAGCATCAACTTCCGAGTTGTACGGTTTGGTTCAAGAAGTACCTCAAAAAGAAACCACGCCGTTTTACCCTCGTTCGCCTTACGCAGTCGCTAAAATGTATGCCTATTGGATTACCGTGAATTACCGAGAAGCCTATGATAT
>CALPUN020000044.1 GCA_943326765.2 Bifidobacterium breve
CAAAAAGGAGATACTTTCGGAAGTATTTTCAACACCCAAAACTTAGGAGATCAAAAAGTTTACGATATCATTGAAAAAGTAAAAGACAGTTTTGATGTGCGCATGATGCGGATTGGAAAACCATTCACACTCTTTCGATCCAAAGACCGAAAAAAGAAGTTAGAAGCGTTCGTATATCAATCCGATCGAGGGACATACTACGTAATTGACCTCCGAGATTCTCTCAAAGTATTCAAAAAAATAAGACCTATTCGAATTATAAATAGAACCATTGCAGGAAGTCTTGACGGTTCATTATCAGAAGCTCTCGAAAAACAAGGTGTTGACGCTGCTTTAGCAAACAAATTAACTAAAGTGTATGCATGGTCTATCGATTTTTTCAAGCTTCAAAAAGGAGATAAATTCGGAATCACATTTACAGAAAGATATATTGATGACACCATCTACGACGGTGTTGATAGTTTGAAAGCAGCCTTCTTTGAGTATAAGGGAAAAACCATTTATGCTTTCCCGTTTGCTCAAAACGAAGCGTCAGGAAAACTCGATTATTATGATGACGAAGGAAAAGCGCTTAAGAATTTTTTCCTTAAAGCACCTTTGAAATTCGTGAATATTACATCGCATTTTACTAAAAATAGATTCCATCCCGTGCAACTTATTTGGAAAGCTCACAAAGGAACCGATTATGCGGCTCCAACCGGAACTCCAATCATGACTACCGCTTCCGGGGTTGTCGAACAAACGGGTTTTACGGCAGGAAACGGAAATTTTGTTAAGGTAAAACACGACCGAACCTATTCGACACAATATTTACACATGTCGAAAATAATCGCCCGAAAAGGACAACATGTAAATCAAGGCGATGTGATTGGGAAAGTAGGAAGCACGGGATTGGCAACAGGCCCACACGTTTGTTATCGCTTCTGGAAAAACGGAGTGCAAGTGGATGCCTTAAAACTCCAATTGCCCAATTCAGAACCTATGGACAAACGAAATCTACCTCGCTTTCTAACTCAAATGAAACCATTAAAGAAAGAATTGGATAGCATTGCGAATTTAAAATACAAAAAATAACTACTATCGAATTTTAAGGAGTTATTTCCAGTGGTACATTGCTACTTTCCCCCGGTTAAAGTTTCCATTACCATCTGAGCTAAATGTTAACGCTGAATTTACAAACAATAATTGTAAATTTGAACCTCAATAAAAAACACAAAGTAGTATGGCTTTACCTAATAATAATCCAACGAAAACCAACGCTTGGCAAAAATTAACGCAGCATTTCGAAACCATTCAGAAAACGTCAATTAAAGAACTGTTTCAACAAGACCCTAATAGAGCGAATGAATTTCATATTCAATGGGAAGATTTCGTTGTTGATTATTCTAAAAACAATATCGATAAACAAACCTTGAACTTGTTGTTAGAATTAACTACAGAAGTTCAATTAAAAACTGCGATAGAATCCTATTTCAAAGGCGATAGTATTAACCAAACCGAAAATCGCGCCGTACTTCACACCGCATTGCGTGCACCAAAAACAGCTGTAATTCCTTTTGCTGGAGAAAATGTAATCCCAGAAATTTTTGAAGTAAAAGAAAAAATAAAAATATTTACCAATGAAGTCGTCCAAGGACAAAGAAAAGGCTATACTGGAAAACCATTTACTGATGTAGTTAATATTGGGATTGGCGGCTCTGATTTGGGGCCGGCGATGGTCGTAGAAGCTTTGCAATACTACAAAAACCAGCTTAACGTTCACTTTGTGTCGAATGTAGATGGTGATCATGTTCAAGAAGTGCTCAAAAAAATCAATCCAGAAACGACACTTTTCGTGATTGTTTCTAAAACATTTACAACCCAAGAAACACTAACCAATTCCGAAACCATTAGAAAATGGTTTTTACAATCTGCAAAACAAGAAGAGGTAGCCAAACATTTTGTTGCCGTATCTACCAATATTAAAAACGTAACCGAATTTGGAATCGATGCTAACAATATTTTTCCAATGTGGGATTGGGTTGGAGGTCGATTCTCGCTATGGAGCGCCGTAGGATTGTCGATAAGTTTAGCCGTAGGTTTTGAAAATTTCGATAAGTTGTTAGAAGGAGCACACGATATGGACGAACATTTTAAAACAGCGGATTTCGATAAAAACATACCGGTAATTTTGGCTTTGTTAAGTGTTTGGTATAATAATTTTTTTGGCGCCGAAAGCGAAGCAATTATACCGTATACCCAATACTTACAAAAATTAGCACCATACCTTCAGCAGGGGATTATGGAAAGCAACGGAAAAAGTATCGGGCGCGACGGCAAGCCCGTCAACTATCAAACTGGGACGATTATCTGGGGCGAACCAGGCACCAATTCACAACATGCTTTTTTTCAATTGATACACCAAGGCACAAAATTGATTCCAACTGATTTTATTGGCTATGTAAATCCATTGTACGGCGATCAAGACCATCATAACAAATTAATGTCAAATTTTTTCGCTCAAACAGAAGCTTTACTAAACGGCAAGACCCAAGACCAAGTACAAGCTGAATTTGACAAACAAGGCATTTCTGAAGATAAAGCAGCTTTCTTAAGGCCTTTTAAAGTATTTACCGGAAACAAACCTACCAACACTCTTTTAATTCAAAAGCTCACACCTAAATCATTAGGATCGTTAGTGGCTTTATACGAGCACAAAATTTTTGTTCAAGGAATTATTTGGAATATTTTCAGCTACGATCAATGGGGTGTTGAACTAGGCAAACAATTAGCCAATTCGATTTTAACCGAAATGGAATCAAAACAAATTCAAAATCACGACAGTTCTACAGCATTCTTATTATCCCATTTTTTAAAGAATAAGTAATTTAAATCCAAAATAGTACAGAAACCTTAAACTGCCTTGAGGTTTTTTTGTCCTTTTTTCCTATATTTGATTTTCTAAAAAAAAGACTATGTATACAATTATTCAAAAATTTCACTCAGGTTGGGCCTATTTAGCCGTACTGCTTTTAGTGATTGCTTTAGTGAATGCTGCGATTGGAATGACATCTAATAAAGAATTCACACCAAAAGACCGAAAACTAGCTTTATTTGCTTTGATAGGGGCGCACATCCAATTGGTAATAGGGTTTGTTTTATACTTCGTATCGCCATTAGGAATGGCTTCATTCGGGCAAATGAGCGACAAAGCACTTCGATTGACCTCTTTAGAACATCCCTTAGTAAACATCATAGCAATTGTTTTAATAACGGTGGGTTGGTCGAAACACAAAAAAATGGAACTTAGCAATGCCAAGTTCAAAGCAATAACTGTTTTTTATGGTTTGGGATTATTGTTGATTTTATCCAGAATTCCATGGTCATTGTGGTTTTAAGAACACTATAGAAGTCCTGAAAAGGACTTTTTTTAGCTACCAAAAAATTCAAAATTAAGAGTTTCATTTAAATATTTTCAAATGAGAAATATTCTAATACTGGTTCTGCTACTAAATTTTATGGGAGTTGGTATGGCACAAGTAGTGACAAAAGAAAAATCAAAAACAACTACCCTAACTACGAGTAAAGAATTAAAGGCGACCCCAATTGCACCCAAAGAGAAAGTAAAAACAATAGTCTTAAAAGATACGCTAAAGAAAGATAAAGAGGCTCTAATTCAACCAGAAATTATTTTCAATGACACCGTTATTGCTGTAAAAGGGAAATATAAGCTTTATAAAAAAGACGTGCATGCTTCCTATTACGCGAATAAATTTAACGGAAAACGAACAGCCAGCGGTCAAAAATTTGACAATTCAAAGTATACCGCAGCGCATCGAAAACTCCCTTTTGGAACAAAACTCCGAATTACAAATGAAGCTAATGGCTTGTCAGTAATTGTTGAGATTACCGACCGGGGTCCGTTTTCTAGAGGAAGAGAGATTGATCTGTCGAGAAAAGCCTTCATGGACATCGCTAGCAATAAAAACAGCGGTGGTGTTATTGTAAAGATTGAAGAAATCAATTAATTATCCCCAAGTTTTAAAAGGGTTTTGACTCAAATAAGCATTATAATAGCGGTCATCATTGGTCACTTCTTTCCCGAGCCAATTTGGTTTTTCAAAAGCTTCGTTTTCATCCCTCAATTCGATTTCAGCAACAATTAACCCTTCGTTATCATCCGAGAAAACATCTACTTCAAAAGTATGTGTTCCAATAGGAACTTCATAACGAGTCTTCATAACGACTCCTTTTTCACATAAAGACAACAACGGTTTTGCATCCAATAATGAAATTTCCGTTTCCCATTCAAATCGAGTGGTTCCTGTTGCATTTCCTTTTCCTTTAATGGTTAAAAAGCCGCTTTCGCCTTGAATTCTAACCCGAACCGTTCTTTCGGGATGCAAACTCAAATAACCTTGAGCAATGAAATGTTTGGTTTTAGCCACTATTTTGAATGCATCGGATGTTACTAAAAACTTGCGTTCTATTTCTACCATTTGTGTTTTTTTGGATCGGATTACTTCAAAGGTATCACAAATATTTATTTAAAGAACGCGAATACTTATTCATTCTGTATATAAATTTGCACTATGGAACAATTGGCACCTCAAAGAAAGATTATTCATGTTGATATGGATGCGTTTTATGCTTCCGTAGAGCAAATGGATAATCCATTATTAAGAGGAAAGCCAGTCGCAGTTGGCGGTGGTGAAAACCGAGGGGTGGTCTCCGCGGCAAGTTATGAAGCTAGAAAATTTGGAGTAAGAAGCGCAATCAGCGGCTATTTAGCCAAAAAAAATTGCCCGGAATTGATTTTTGTCAAACCACGATTCGATCGATACAAAGAAATCTCCCAAAAAATCCGGAAAATATTTTACGAGTATACCGATTTGGTGGAACCGCTGTCGCTTGACGAAGCCTATTTAGATGTTACGCAAAATAAGAAAGGAAACCCAAGTGCGACTTTAATCGCTCAAGAAATCCGGAAACGTATTTTTGATGAAGTTGGGCTGACTGCTTCTGCTGGAATTTCAGTAAATAAATTCGTAGCAAAAATCGCTTCCGATTATAACAAACCCAATGGTCAGAAAACAGTCAATCCCGATGAGGTTCTAGCATTTTTGGAAGAATTACCTATTCGCAAATTTTATGGTGTGGGAAAAGTGACCACAGAAAAAATGTACCAACTCGGCATTTTTACGGGATTAGATTTAAGAAATAAATCCCTAGAATTTCTAGGGAAGCATTTTGGAAAATCGGGAAGATTTTACTACCATGTAGTTCGGGGTATTCATAATGGGGAAGTTAAACCAGAGCGCGTGGCTAAGTCGGTTGCAGCAGAACACACTTTTAATGAAAATTTGTCCTCCGAGATTTTCATGTTGGAGAAACTTGAAATTATTTCGGGGGAGCTAGAACGCCGCTTAAAAAAACAACAAATCGCCGGAAAAACAGTTACCTTAAAAATAAAATACAGCGATTTTACCTTGCAGACACGAAGTAAAACGTTACCCTATTTTATTTCTGACAAAGCGCTCCTTTTTGAAGCGACAAAAGAATTGCTCTTTCAAGAGCGAATGAAAGATTCGGTCAGATTACTAGGGATCTCGTTAAATAATTTAAATACGGAAGTCAAAAAAACGATTGTCGTTCAGTTGAAGTTTGATTTCTAAAAAAAAACCTTCACGATTAATGAAGGTTTTGAAGGTCTTAAAATTTTATTTTTCTATTTCGGATACTCTTAAAGTATTTACCATTCCTTTTTCTGCAACAGGCATCGCCGCTAAATTGATAAGAAAATCCCCTTTATCTACAAATCCTCGATCCCGAGCCATTTGATTGATGTCTGTTACCGTATCATCCGTACTTACAAATTTATCGTAGTAGAATGATTTTACTCCCCAAAGCAAACTCAATTGCGTTAGAATACGTTTGTTGGATGTAAATACTAAAATGTGTGCTGAAGGACGCCAAGCAGAGATTTGAAAAGCCGTATAGCCGCTATTAGTTAAGGTGCAAATGGCTTTTGCTTTGATTACGTTAGCCATCGTAGCAGCGTGATGACAAATTGATTTTGTTATAAATCGTTTGGTTCTAACCTGAGGCGTGTTTTGAGGCACTTGAATTAACGGAGAATCTTCAACCGCTTCAATGATTTGAGTCATTTTTTCAATAACTTGAACAGGGTAATTTCCAACGGATGTTTCTCCCGAAAGCATTACAGCATCGGCGCCATCCATTACCGAGTTTGCTACGTCATTTACTTCCGCTCTTGTTGGTGTTAAACTTGTAATCATCGTTTCCATCATTTGAGTGGCAATAATTACAGGGATTCGAGCGGTTTTAGCGCGGTTTACTAATTTTTTTTGAATCAATGGAACTTCATGTGCTGGAACTTCAACCCCTAAATCACCACGAGCTACCATTAATCCGTCACAATAAGCAACAATTTTATCAATATTTTCTACCGCTTCCGGTTTTTCAATTTTTGCGATAATTGGAATTTTTTGATCGGTATGTTTGGAAATCAAATCTTGTAATTCTTCTAAATCTTTCGGGGTTCTTACAAAAGAAAGCGCTATCCAATCGACTTTTTGCTCAATCGCAAAAATGGTGTCTTTGATGTCTTTCTTAGTTAATGCAGGCAACGAAACTTTAGTGTTTGGAAGGTTTACTCCCTTTTTAGATTTCAAAGGGCCTCCCTGAATTACTCGACAAAGAACCTCGGTGGTATTGTTGGTTTCAATAGCTTCAAACATCAATTTTCCATCATCTAGCAATATTTTTTCGCCAGGTTTAACATCTCTCGGGAATTCTTTATAATTCATGTAAACCCTGTCTGCTGTCCCTGGAATATCTTCTGCCGTTTGAAACGTAATTAAATCGCCTGGATTTACGACTACATCTTCTTTCATGACCCCGACCCGTAGTTTTGGGCCTTGTAAATCTCCTAAAATAGCAGTGGTATAGCCAAATTCTTCATTTAGACCTCGAATCAAATCTATTTTTTCTTTCACATCGTCATAATCGGCATGTGAGAAGTTGACTCTAAAAACATTTACTCCAGCATCAATCATGTCTTTTAAGACTTCTCGGGTACTACAAGCCGGACCTAATGTGGCCACAATTTTAGTCTTTTTGTTTGTTGGCATTGGTATTAAAAAATTAAATTGTTTTTTGATTTTATTTTTTCGGGATTTACGGCATAAACTGCTGCAATTCGGTCAATTTTTTTTAGATTTTTTATTGTTTCTTCTACAGCAAAAGGAGCGGTGTTGTTTTCGATTTTTAAAAAATAATCTACTTTTTTTAGTTCTGAAATCAAATAGACTTTGGTGGCAATTTCAACAGTGGCATTCAGGAAGAGGTTTTGGCCAGTGCTTTTTTTATGTACAATAATTTCACTTTTGTTTTGAATTAAACTCCAAAGAGTATCATTTTTAAAATCTTCAAAGAAATACTTCGAAAAAAACACATCGCCTTCTTTTACGGTGACGCCAATTTCGTCTTTGCTTTTACTTAAAATAATAGGCAAATTTTGATTAATAAAATAAGCTAAACGGTAATCTTCCATAGAAGAATGAATTGCAATAAGGCCATAATCAACTTCATCAAATTCGTCAAGATTTAACTTTAGAACTGCCATATTTGAAATTAAATAAGTCGTAAATATAGTATTTCTTATTGATAAAAAGTGCTCGGAAGTAGCTTGTTATCGATTAATGAGCAACGAAATCGATATAGTATTGGGAAAGTATAGGTTATTTGGAGTCAATTTTATTTTGGAGGGCAAAATAGGTTCTTTTGGAAGCTTTTTCTTCCGCTTTCTTTTTTGAAGTAGCTCTGGCTTTGGCAATCACTTTTTGATCAATACTTAATTTCACTCCGAAAAGACGTTCACCTGTAATACTATTGTCTTCAAAAACATCATAGTGAAATGCTTTTTTCTCTTTTTGACACCATTCAATAACTAAACTCTTGTAGCTAATCACTTTGCCTTCTAATTTAGCAATATCTACATAAGGAATAATGACTCTCTTTTGGATAAATTGCTCACAGTATCTGTAGCCTTGGTCTAGATAAATTGCTCCGACCAATGCCTCAAAAACATTACCGTGGATGTTTTCTCCAAAGTGCGAGGAAGGCACTTTGCTTTCAATAAACTGTATTAAGTTGAAATCGCGACCCAACTCGTTCAAATGTTCCCGACTCACAATTTTAGAGCGCATTTTGGTTAAATAACCTTCATCGCCTTCGGGTGCTTTATTGAACAAATGAGCTGCGATTACAGCACTTAGCATAGCGTCACCTAAAAACTCTAATCGTTCATAATTGATGGCATACCCTTTTTCATCTTGCTTGTTGGAAGAACGGTGTGTGAATGCTTTTTTGTAGATAGCAATTTTCACAGGTTTAAAACCTAAAATAGTTTCAATAGCAGTAAAAAAAATCCCGTCTTCAGTAGAACGGGAGTTTTTAAATAGTTTAGGTATAAATCTTTTCAAGATTAATTTTCTAATTTTTTAAACAATACACAAGCATTGTGACCACCAAAACCAAAAGTATTACTCATGGCGACTTTAACCTCTCTTTTTTGAGCTTTATTTAAAGTTAAGTTTAAGTTTGGGTCGATATTTTCATCCACCACAGTGTGGTTAATGGTTGGCGGAACAATTCCGTATTTCATTGCTAAAATAGAAGCAATAGCTTCAATAGCTCCCGCTGCACCAAGTAAATGCCCGGTCATTGATTTTGTTGAATTGATATTAATGTTTTTGGCATGTTCGCCAAAAACGGAGCTAATCGCTTTCAATTCGGCTACATCTCCTAATGGAGTTGAAGTTCCGTGCGTATTGATGTGATCTACTTGTTCAGGGGTCATTCCGGCATCTCTCAAGGTGTTTTCCATCACGGCAATTACTCCAATTCCTTCAGGATGTGGAGCGGTCAAGTGGTAGGCATCTGATGACATTCCGCCACCGCCTACTTCACAGTATATCTTTGCGCCACGAGCTTTTGCATGTTCGTATTCTTCTAGCACTAAAGCACCAGCTCCTTCACCCAATACAAATCCATCACGAGTAGCGTCAAAAGGTCTTGAAGCCGTTTCTGGACTTTCGTTTCTTGTTGATAAAGCTTGCATTGAATTAAAACCTCCCATACCAGCAATCGTAACAGCAGCTTCTGAACCTCCCGAAATAATAATATCGCACATGCCTAATCGAATGTAGTTAAAAGCATCAATCAAGGCATTTGCCGAAGAGGCACAAGCCGATACAGTAGTATAATTGGGTCCCATAAATCCATTTCTCATTGAAATATGAGCAGGAGCAATATCGGCAATCATTTTAGGAATAAAGAAAGGATTAAACCTTGGGGTTCCATCTCCTTTGGCATAGCTCATCACTTCTTCTTGAAAAGTTTCTAAACCACCAATTCCAGCTCCCCAAATTACACCAACTCGATGTTTATTAACATTTTCTGCAGTAATACCTGCGTCTTTGATGGCTTCTTCACTGGCAGCTACGGCATATTGAGCAAATTTATCCATTCGACGGGCTTCTTTGCGGTCCATAAAATCTTCAATATTGAAGTTTTTTACTTCGCAAGCAAATTTGGTCTTATGTTTTTCGGTATTGTAATACGTAATCGGAGCAGCACCGCTTTTCCCACTTACAAGAGCATCCCAGTATTCTTGGATGTTATTTCCTATTGGGGTAAGTGCACCTAAACCTGTTACTACAACTCGTTTTAACACCATAATATTGTTTTTGTTGGTTTGATTTTAAACAAATAATACCCAAGGTTCTTCATGTATATAAATCACAAAAGAGACATGGGTATTAAGAATATCTTTTTGATTGAAACTCAATCAGTAAATACATGAAAAAATAATAACACCCGTAAATACGATTTACGGGTGATTGATTTATTATTTTTTTGCTTCTTCGATGTAAGAAATAGCTTGGCCAACAGTAGCGATGTTTTCCGCTTGGTCATCTGGAATTTGAATGTCGAATTCTTTTTCGAACTCCATGATAAGCTCAACAGTATCTAATGAATCTGCTCCTAAATCATTTGTGAAGCTAGCTTCTGTTACAACTTCGTTTTCGTCAACGCCTAATTTGTCTACGATAATCGCTTTAACTCTTGATGCAATGTCTGACATAATCTTTAATTTTAGAATTTAATTTGTTGGCAAAAATAAAAAACTTTATTTTAAAACCACGATTTAGTTAATAAATGTGCATACGAATTTAAAAAATTTATTTCACAAAGGCAGTTTAAATCTGTTTAATATGGTTTTTTATTCTTTTTTTTGTTCCGTTAAATGAGCTATACATGAAAAACATTGTTTTATTTGCTTCTGGATCGGGAACCAATGCGGAAAACATCATATCGCATTTCCAAAAAGCGACTTTTGCAAAAGTAGTAGCGGTTTTCACTAACAATCCAAAGGCAAAAGTTATAGAAAGAGCCGAAAATCGTTCTGTTCCAGTGTTTAAATTCTCTAAAGAAGAATGGCAAACTGGCGTTGTATTAAAAAAAATTCAGGAATACCAACCAGATTTGATTGTTTTGGCTGGATTTTTATTGCAATGTCCACAGAGTTTGATCGAGGCTTATCCAAATAAGATTATCAACATTCATCCGGCTTTATTGCCAAAATATGGAGGAAAAGGAATGTATGGGATGCGGGTTCACGAAGCCGTTTTAGAAAATCAAGAAAAAGAAACGGGCATTTCGATTCATTTGGTAAATGAACATTACGATGAAGGGAAAATTATTTTTCAAAAAGCAATTAATATTGAGGATTGTAATACCCCGGAGACCATAGCTATAAAAATTCACGAATTAGAATACGAGTATTTTCCCAAAGTAATTGAAAATTATCTTACACAAATAACACATTAAGTTTTGAATACTTCTCCCGACGTTCATATTTACACCGATGGTGCCGCAAAAGGAAATCCTGGAAACGGGGGCTATGGTGTAGTAATGGAATGGGTTGGTAAGCCTTACAAAAAGGAGTTTTACGAAGGTTTTCGACATACGACCAATAACCGAATGGAATTACTAGCGGTAATTGTTGGATTGGAAAAACTCAAAAACCCCA
This sequence comes from Bifidobacterium breve, assembly GCA_943326765.2. Classification (GTDB taxonomy): domain Bacteria; phylum Bacteroidota; class Bacteroidia; order Flavobacteriales; family Flavobacteriaceae; genus Flavobacterium. The sequence continues at coordinate 11,099 of CALPUN020000044.1, forward strand.
AAACGAAAGTATTAGTAATTTCCGATTCCAAGTATGTAGTAGATGCTGTTGAAAAAAAATGGGTCTTTGGTTGGGAAAAAAAAGGGTTTGCTGGCAAGAAGAATCCAGATTTGTGGAAACGGTTTCTAAAAATTTACCACCAACATCATGTCGGTTTCAAATGGATCAAAGGGCACAACAATCACCCACAAAACGAACGATGCGACGCATTAGCGGTCATGGCCTCACAACTAAATGAACTTTCCGTCGATGTTTTTTATGAAAAAGAGGAGTCCAAATTGTTGTAATTTTTTAGAGAATTATCCTTTTGCAACTCTAAAACTTATCTCCTATCTTTGTGCCTTAATTTCAATCACTTCAAATGAACAAATTACTGATTGTCGGAACGGTTGCTTTCGACGCTATTGAAACTCCTTTTGGTAAAACAGACAAAATTTTAGGCGGAGCCGGAACGTATATAGGGTTGTCTGCGGCTCATTTTAATTTACAATCGGCAATAGTTTCGGTAGTAGGGGATGATTTTCCACAAGAGTATTTGGACTTATTGACCACCAGGAATATTGATATATCAGGACTTGAAGTCGTTAAAGGAGGAAAGACTTTTTTCTGGAGCGGACGTTATCACAACGATTTGAATTCTAGAGATACTTTAGACACGCAATTAAATGTGTTAGCAGATTTTCAACCTAAAGTGCCTCAAAACTTTCAAGATGCTGATGTAGTAATGTTGGGAAATTTACACCCTTTAGTACAAAGCAGTGTGTTGGATCAAATGGTTAAACAACCAAAATTAGTGGTTTTAGACACGATGAATTTTTGGATGGATTGTGCCTTACCAGAATTATTAGACGTGATTAAAAGAATCGATGTTATTACCATTAATGACGAAGAAGCCAGACAATTATCTGGCGAATACTCTTTGGTAAAAGCGGCTGCTAAGATTCATACGATGGGCCCAAAATATGTAGTAATCAAAAAAGGAGAACACGGGGCCTTATTATTCCACAATAAAGAGGTGTTTTTTGCTCCAGCATTACCATTGGAAGAAGTTTTTGATCCCACAGGAGCCGGAGACACTTTCGCAGGAGGATTTGCAGGGTTCATTACGCAAAGCGAGAATATTACTTTCAACAATATGAAAAGCGCGATTATCCAAGGGTCTAACTTAGCTTCTTTTTGTGTTGAAAAATTTGGAACCGAAAGAATGCTCGATCTGAAAAAAGAAGAGGTACAAGAACGATTGAAACAATTCAAATCGTTAACTCAATTTGACATTACATTATAACAACCAAACTATGCCTCGGAAACGAGGCATTTTTTTAGTAACATAACTACACAACTATCATGAGCGATGCCATCAAACACGAGTGTGGAATTGCACTCCTTCGATTAAAAAAACCGCTATCCTTTTACAAAGACAAATACGGTTCTGCTTTTTATGGAATACAGAAAATGTATCTCCTTATGGAAAAGCAACACAATCGAGGTCAAGATGGCGCCGGCTTTGCGTCGATAAAACTAGATGTTGAACCTGGAGAACGGTATATTAGTCGAGTGCGCTCAAACGATGCGCAACCCATCCAGGATGTCTTTGCTCAAATTAACGCTCGAATCAACGAGGAAATGGCAGCCCATCCTGAATATTCGACGGATGCAGCCCTTCAAAAAAAGAACATTCCATACATAGGAGAATTGTTTTTAGGACATGTTCGCTATGGTACTTTTGGAAAGAATAGTATTGAAAGTGTACATCCCTTTTTGCGCCAAAACAATTGGATGCATCGGAATTTGATTATCGCTGGAAATTTTAACATGACCAATGTAACAGAGCTTTTCAATAGCTTAGTTGAATTGGGGCAGCATCCCAAAGAAATGACAGATACTGTTACTGTAATGGAAAAGATTGGGCATTTTCTAGACGACGAGGTTACAGAGTTGTATCAAGAATGCAAAATAAACGGATTGTCTAAACGGGAAGCATCACCAGTTATAGCCGAGCGTTTGGATATTGCTAAGATTCTTCAAAAAGCATCCAAAGGTTGGGATGGAGGCTATGCGATGGCGGGGCTTTTCGGACATGGAGACGCCTTCGTTTTTAGAGATCCAGCCGGAATTCGACCAGCCTATTTTTATGAAGATGATGAAATTGTCGTTGTCGCCTCCGAAAGACCCGTCATCCAAACGGTTTTTAATGTTGATTTTGAGAAGGTGCAAGAGTTACAACCTGGGAACGCACTCCTTATTAAGAAAAATGGAAGTGTAACTCAACAAGAAATAATTGCGCCAACTCTTAAAAAAGCTTGTTCGTTTGAACGGATTTACTTTTCACGAGGGAGCGATGCAGAAATTTATCAAGAACGAAAAGAATTGGGAAAATATATTCTTCCGGCTGTCCTAGAGGCCATTGATAACGATACCGACAACACTGTTTTTTCATATATTCCAAATACAGCTGAAACATCATTCTACGGAATGATTGAAGCAGCGCAAGATTTCTTAAACCAAAGAAAAAACAAATACATTCTCGACAATCGTAAAACATTAACCAAAGAAAAGTTAGAAGAAATTTTATCTGTAAAAATACGGACGGAAAAAATCGCCATTAAAGACGCCAAATTGCGGACCTTTATTACGGAAGATAGCAGTCGAGATGATTTAGTAGCGCATGTTTATGACGTGACATATGGGGTTATCAAAACCACAGACAATCTGGTAATCATAGACGATAGTATTGTTAGAGGAACAACTCTCAAAATGAGCATCCTGAAAATGATGGATCGCTTGAATCCAAAACGGATAGTTGTAGTATCCTCTGCACCACAAATTCGATATCCCGATTGTTATGGTATTGATATGGCAAAACTAGAAGGATTGGTTGCTTTTAGAGCAGCATTAGCGCTTTTGAAAGAAAGAAATTTGTACCATATTGTTGATGAAGTGTATCATAAATGTAAAGCACAAGAAAGTTTCATAGACACTGAAGTGACTAATTTTGTTACTGAAATCTATGCTCCTTTTCAGCCTCAAGAAATATCCGATAAAATGGCAGTCATGTTAAGTTCACCAGATATTAAGGCAGAGGTTAAAATTATTTTTCAATCCGTTGGAAACTTACACAAAGCGTGCCCGAAGAATTTAGGGGATTGGTACTTTACAGGAGAATATCCCACTCCAGGAGGAAATAGGGTTGTAAACAAAGCCTTTATGAATTTTTATGAAGGGAAAAACGCTAGAGCCTATTAAAAAGGTGTAAATCAAGCACTTTATCGAGTTTTGGTGTATTTCATCTAATTTATTTGTTTGAACCACAGTGCTACTATAAATTTGGAGAACCATAGCATTAGTAGGTTAAGTTTATGGTAGATTTGGGGCAAAAAGGGTGAAAGAAATTTCACCTTTTTTATTGGAATAAAGTCAACGAATAAAAAAAGCCGATTTCAAACTATTGAAATCGGCTTTTCCTATTTTAAGAGAACGTTTATTTTTCTATAGCATACCTTCTTGAAACTTCGGTCCAATTAATTACATTAAAAAACGCTTCAATATAATCAGGACGACGGTTTTGGTAATGTAAGTAGTAAGCATGTTCCCATACATCCATTCCTAAAATAGGAGTACCTCCACAACCAACACCCGGCATCAAAGGATTGTCTTGATTCGGAGTTCCACAAATATCTAATTTACCTCCCTTGTGAGCACACAACCAAGCCCAACCAGATCCAAACTGGGTAATTCCTGCTTTAGAAAAACGAGCTTTAAATTCTTCAAAAGATTCAAAATCCCGTTCAATGGCTTCTAGTAAATCTCCTGTTGGAAGACCACCGCCATTAGGAGTCATCACGGTCCAAAATAAATTATGGTTATAAAAACCACCACCGTTATTGCGAACAGCAGTATGCTTCATATCTAAATTAATTAATAGATTGTCAATAGTTTTTCCTTCTAAATCAGTACCAACTATAGCTGCATTTAAATTAGTGGTGTAAGCATTGTGATGTTTAGAATGGTGAATTTCCATCGTTCGGGCATCAATATTAGGTTCTAATGCATCATAGGCATAAGGTAATTGTGGTAATTCAAAAGCCATAATATGTTTGTTTTAATGATTTATAAAAATTTTTATTCAAAATTAAACATTTAACTTTGGAATTGAAATAAGGCCTTGTTATAATTTCTTAAAAATGTAAATTATATAATTTTTTGAAGCTATTTCCAGCTTTACGCTACAATCTTTGGCTAGTTAAAGAAACTAGCCAAAGGATTTTCACTTCAATCTGGGCTAGGCACCTCATTTAAATAAAATGCAATAGGTAAATGACAAATAATATAGCACTAATTACTCCAAGACCTTCATTTTCTATTTATGATGCCTCAGCAGGTTCTGGAAAAACCTATACGCTAGTTAAAGAGTACCTCAAAATCATTCTCACCGCAAAAAGGAATGATGCCTATCGAAATATTTTGGCCATTACGTTTACGAACAAAGCGGTACACGAAATGAAAAGTCGAATTGTTGATAGTTTGTCTGAATTCACCAAACCCAACCCTAACGAAAAAGCACAGCAACTACTCGGAACTCTTTCAGAAGAAACGGCGCTCTCAACGGAAGAAATAATAAGTAAAGCAAAGCAAATCATAAAACACATTATTCACAATTATGCGGCTTTCGATATTTCTACAATTGATAAATTTACGTACAAAATCATTAGAGCCTTTGCCCACGATTTGGATTTGCCCATTACGTTTGAAGTAACCTTAGATACGGATGCTTTGTTAACAGAGGCAGTTGATGCCATCATCGCTAAAGCAGGGGAAGATAAGATGCTCACAGAGATGTTGGTAGATTTTACCATGGAAAAAACCGACGAAGATAAGAGCTGGGATATTTCAAGAGAAATAATGGAAGTAGGCAAATTAATAACGAGTGAAAACAATAGAGAGGAAATATCCCGCTTTCACGACATCACTTTAGAAGACTTCTTAAGAATAAAGAAAAGCGCCCGACAATCTTCAAAGGATATTGAAAACGTTTGTAAAGAACTCGCAACGGATGGTTTAGAATTGATCAAAGATAACGGAATCGAAGATTCTTCTTTCTACTCAAGCTATGTGCCTAAATTTTTAGCAAAAGTGAAATCAGGGGAGCTTCAAAAAAATGAGGGAGTAATCAAATATCTTGAAGAAAGCGAAGGAAAACGCTATAGCGCCAAAACACCACAAAGCCAAAAAAATAGTATTGATGGTATTGCCAATGTCATATTGGAAATACTAATAAAAGTGAATCAAAATCTTGAAAAAAACGCTTTTTACAAAGCATTTCTAAAAAACATTACGCCCCTTTCTTTATTAAACACCTTGAGTAATGAGTTAAAAAAGATCCAAGAAGATCAAAATACGGTATCTATTTCCGAATTTAATGCGATTATTTACAGGGAAATTCAAAACCAACCCGCATTGTTTATTTACGAAAGGTTGGGAGAGCGCTACCGGCATTTTTTTATTGATGAATTCCAAGACACCTCTGAAATGCAATGGCAGAATCTGATCCCATTAATAGATAATGCGTTATCGAGCCTAGATGACTATGGACAAAAGGGAACCTTAATGATTGTTGGTGATCCAAAACAATCGATTTATCGCTGGCGAGGGGGAAAAGCAGAGCAATTTATAGCGCTGAGTAAAACTCAAAATCCATTCAATACAGTAGACAAACAAGCATTTCATTTGGATAAAAACTTTAGAAGTTACTC
>CALPUN020000045.1 GCA_943326765.2 Bifidobacterium breve
CCTAAATCTTTATTAAAAGCCTTGCGTCGTTGTGACGTGGCTATTGGTGCGATGCGCGGCAAAGAACGTTGCCCGGTAGTGGTTACCGAAACCATGGTAGAGTATATGAAAAAAGGGGCGGTGATTGTCGATGTGAGTATTGATACGGGGGGTTGTTTCGAAACTTCGGAAGTGACTACTCATGAAAAACCTACGTTTATTAAGAACAATGTGGTTCATTATTGCGTGCCTAATATTCCTTCGCGCTATTCTAAAACGGCTTCGTTATCAATTAGCAATATTATTACCCCGTACTTATTACAAATTGCAGAAGATGGTGGCATTGAAAGTGCCATTCGCTGCAACAAAGGATTAAAAAATGGAGTCTATTTGTATCATGGTATCCTCACCAATAAAGCCATTGGTGATTGGTTTGATATTCAAGATAGCGACATCAATTTAATTGTGTTTTAATTGAACTTTCCGTTACCTTTGCCAAAAAAATTACCATGAGATTACGTTACCGGTTTGCCTATTATTTGATTGGTTTTACTATGGGCTTGTTTTTTGTTACTGCTATTTTTATTGGAAAAGATACCCGTTGCAATTATTTCCCAAATGCTCGTGTTTTGAATAATTTGCGAACCAAGCCTTTTGAATATTCAGACAAAGCCGTTGATATCCTTGCGCAACATTGGGTTGACACTACCGATATCAAAAATACCTTAACACATGGTGATGTTGACTTTGATAAAAGCAACGTAGCATTAGACAAAGGAAAGCTTTACATTATTGAAGGCAAAACTTCTAAAAATCAACCTATTGTATTGGAAGTGGTTAATTTTGAAGAGAAAGCGGTATTGCGTGATATAAAAAAAATTAAGGAAGAGTAAATCAAATACTCCCGTCATTTATTTCTTCTGTGCTAACAACCATTCATAGAGTTTTGGATCGTTGTACACCGGCACCCAACTGTCGTGCTTGGCTTCTTTGTTAAGGTCTAAAGTGACGTTGGCATTGCATTTTTTCAATCGCTCATACATCGTGTTAGAATAGTAGCTATTGACCACATCGTCTTTTAAACCGTGGTACATTCGAATGGGTATTGCTGAAAGCTTGCAACATTCGAGCATTGGAATCCGATCTACATAGCCTGCAATGGGCACAAAAGCGGCAAAAAGCTCCGGATGAGCTACCGCTAAATTCCAACCGCCCCATGCTCCCATGCTCAATCCCGTTAAGTAAATCCGCTTTTGATCGATGGGGTTTTCCTCTATAATTTTTTGAATTAATTGGTACAATGATTCGGTATTCCAATACTCCTTTTCGGGGCATTGTGGTGCTAAAATGTAAGCGTCTACGGTGTGACTTTGAACGTATTTCAAAGGCCCAATTTGTCTTACTTTATTCAAATCGGTTCCTTTTTCACCAGTACCGTGTAGAAAAATAAGTAAGGGTTTTGGTGCATTGTCGTTTGTGGGTTTGACTAAGATATACGGCAACTCAAACGAGTTCTGCGTTGTTCCTTGAATCCTGCCCTGCGTTTCCTGACTGTAGCTAAAAGGTGCCATTATTACTAGCAGTAGGATAAATGCTTTGGTTCTGTTTTTGGAAGTCATACTAGTTTTTAAGAATACAATAATACATCAATTCGTTTGAATTCGGCACTTTGCTCCCTCTGTTTTAGTTTTCTATGTATCAGTTCGAAACGGCACTGCTGGAAATCCTTCTTTATTAAACAAGTTCATATCTGAAGTATCCCCTATCCAACCGAAGCGAAACGCTCTAGGCTGTTGTTCTGAATCCATCGACAACACCACAGTATTTCCCTATAGTAGTCCTGGAATTTCATAAAAAACTTGATCCTCAACCGCCATTTCAAATCCTTTTATCACGACATTGGCATTGGATAGTTTTAATTCAGTACCCGAATTATCAAAAAACGAACTATGATTTTCTCCTTAGCAGCGGCTACTCCCCAAATAGGAATCTTAACATTACGTTTAACACCCTATTGTCGGCAAAAATTCCGGCAACCTCTACTTGCGACTGAGCAGCTAAAACTCCTAACAAACATACAAATAAGAGCACAGATTGTTGTTTTTTCATTAGTTCAGAAGTTCAAAATGATCCTGCAAACGGATATCAGATGCTGATGCTCCAATTTTTAAATCGAACATTCCAGGTTCAGCAATGTACTCTAATTTGTCATTGTAAAAAGATAATTTTTCTTTATTAATTGAAAAAAGAAGGGTCTTGGTTTCACCTGGATTCAATCCTGTTTTTTGAAAATCCTTTAACTCTAAAATTGGGCGAATTAAAGACGCTACCCGATCACTTACATACACCTGAACAATTTCTTCTCCGAAAACCTTTCCAGTATTAGTAATAGCTACGCTTACTTGAATCGATTCGTTTTGTTTCATTATATTTTGGGATAATTTCAAATTGGAATACTCAAACGTGGTATAACTTAAGCCATAACCAAAAGGGAATTTGGGGCTGTTATCCAAATCAATATACCCTGAAACATAATTCTTTTGAGTATCATTCTGCGGAGGTCTTCCGGTATTGAAGTGATTGTAGTAAATAGGAATCTGCCCTTCGTCACGGGGGAAACTCATGGGTAATTTCGCAGACGGATTGTAATCGCCAAAAATGACATCGGCGATAGCATTTCCAGCTTCACTTCCCAACCACCAGGTGTACAAAATGGCTAGAGCGTGATCAGCAGTCCAATTAAAAACAAGCGGTCGGCCTGCATTAACCAATATAACCGTAGGTTTTCCGGTCGCTAGTATGGCTTTTACCAATTCTTCTTGAATGCCTGGCAAGTGAATATTGCTTCTGCTTTTGGCTTCACCAGACATGTTCCATCGCTCACCGATACTCAACACAACAACCTCAGCTTGATTGGCCGTGGCAATAGCTTCGTCAAAACCAGCTTTAGAATCGCCTTCAAAATCGCACCCTTTGGCATACAATAGTTGCGTGTTTTTTCCAACTTTATTTTGGAATCCGTCCCATTGTGAAACTATGTAGGTTGAATCTACTTCTTTTAAATTTACTGCCCAAAAACCATTGTTGGCTCTTTTGGGTTTGACCATCGGTCCAATAAGGGCAATCGTTTTTAAATTTTTAGATAACGGCAAGCGCTGCTTTTCATTCTTTAATAAAACGATACTTTTTGAAGCAATACTTCTAGCTGCTTTGGTATGTTCTGGATTGTTATGCGCTTTTTCTTGGCGTTCTTCATCGGAATAGCGGAAAGGATCGTCAAACAATCCCAATTCAAATTTCTTGCGCAAAACACGGCTCACCGCTTCATCAATTAGCGCTATTGAAATTTTTTTTTCTTTAACCAACTGCGCTAAATTGTTGCGATACGAATTGCTTTCCATATCGATATCATTTCCGGCAGTAATAGCGGCTAATGCTGCTTCTTTACCGTCTTTGCAATAGCCATGCGTCACCATTTCACCAATAGAACCCCAATCGGATACCACAAAGCCTTTGAAGCCCCATTTCCCTTTTAAAATTGACCGTTGCAATTGCTTGTTGGCGGTAGATGGAATTCCGTTAATATCGTTGAAAGCGTTCATAAAGGTTGCCGCACCTGCATCGACGGCGGCTTTAAAAGGCGGCAAATAAACCTCCCACAGTGATCGATTGCTGATGTCTACCGAATTGTACTCTCGTCCACCAACCACAGCACCATAAGCCGCAAAATGTTTGACACAAGCCATAACCGAATTCAAATCGCCTAAATGAGTTCCTTGAAAGCCTTTCACTCTAGCATAGGCAATTTTAGAGGCCAAATAGGTATCTTCTCCAGCGCCTTCCATTACCCGACCCCATCTTGGATCGCGAGACACATCCACCATTGGTGCAAAGGTCCAATGAATACCACTGGCGGCCATTTCGGTAGCCGCAATTCGGGCAGAAAGTTGGATTGCCTCTAGGTCCCAACTCGCGGCTTCTGCTAAGGGAATTGGAAAAGTAGTTTTAAACCCATGAATCACATCCAATCCGAACAGCAGTGGGATTTTAAGTCGGGATTGCAGGGCTAATTCTTGGTATTGTTTGGTATGAGTTGCTCCGATAACGTTCAACATCGATCCTAAAATGCCGCTTTTTATTTCGGTTTCTTTGTTGGTATCAATGGTTATAGGACCTGTAGCTTCTTCTTTACCTGAATATTGATTTAACTGCCCCATCTTTTCCTCCAATGTCATTTGCTTTAAAAGCAGGGCTACTTTTTGATCGATTGTTTTGGTTTGGGCATGCATTGTGCAAGTTGCCAATAACACTAGAATGCAACTAGTAATTTTAAATTTCATCTTCCTGATACTTGATTTGAAATAGGTGTTATTTCGCAATTAATACACTAGTGTTTGAATAGCATGTGGTAAAATCATAATTTCTGCTGTTTGAGTCCCAACGCATAAATTGTACTTAATTTTAACGTTGCTTTGGTTCATCACGATAGTGACAATTTTGCCGTTTTGATTTAGAAACGAAGTGGTTAGTAGCGAGCTACGACTTGCAGTACTAGAAATCCTATGGGATCCGTTTTCAATAAACTTCGAAAAATGGCCAATATAGTAATAGGCCGGTGTATATATTAATGCTCCCGTTTGAGTATCACCGTGCAGGGGAGCGAAGCAAAAATTAGCCACGTGATTGGGTCCTCCATTTTGATCTAAGAGAATATTCCAATCGGTCCAAGCAGTTGTTCCATTATTGAAATCATGAATCATAGATTGACCGTATTTTTCTCCGTTGGCCCACCATTGATAATGTTCGGTTTTGAAACTTTCGGTACAACCTTCGGTAAAAATCAAGTTTTTATTAGGATACATTTCGTGTACGTTCCCTACATTATCAAACATTTGCTCGCCTCCACTCCAGTTTTCGTACCAATGAAACCCAATTCCCCAAACATATTTTGCCGCAGCGGGATCGTCTAAAATGGTGCTAGCTCGTTGCGAAATTAAATCTCGATTGTGGTCCCAAACGATTATTTTTTTATCTCCAAAACCCGCTTTCTGTAAGGTGGGTCCTAAATAGTTTTTCAAAAAGTCGCGCTCCTCTTCTGCTGTAAAAATACAAGACTCCCATTTTTGAGTTGCCATAGGCTCGTTTTGAATGGTTAATCCCCAAACTGGAACACCTTGTTTTTGATAACTCGTTATAAACTTCACGAAGTAATTGGCCCAAGATTGGTAAAATTCAGGTAATAATTTCCCTCCTTTGAGCATGTTATTGTTGTCTTTCATAAAGGCGGGTGGGCTCCATGGACTCGCAAATAGCGTAAGTTTACCGCCTGCAGTTTGCATTGCTTTTTTGATTAATGGAATTCGGAATTCCAAATCATGGTCAATGGTGAAGGTCTTTAGCGCTTTGTCGCCTTCTTGAATGTAGGTGTAACTACCCGAACTAAAATCGCAACTATGAATGTTTGTTCGAATTAGAGAATACCCAATTCCATTGGTTTTGCTGAAATAGGCGGTCAAGAATTCTTGTTGTTTTTTTAAAGGCAATTTTGCAAAAACCTCCGCACTGGCATCGGTGATGGCGCCCCCAATTCCGAGGAATTTTTGGAACGTTTTATTGGGATTCACGAATACACAGGTTTGCGTTTCCAAAGGTTGATTCAATTGGACAAACTTAATCGAATCGGTCAGTGCCAATCGCAACTGGGTACTGTCTGCCGTAGTATAAATTAACAGCGTCTTGTTTTTGAATGCTTTAAAATTATTAGCTGCGGTTTTTTTTTGAGCCATTCCCATGATGGTGCAAGCTAAAAGAAAACTTAAAAGTACTTTTTTCATAACTAGATTTTTACTGGAAATACATTACCAAGTATACGTTCCTACCGCTCCTGCGTCTAAGGAAGTAGTAGTCCATTTGCCATTAAATTTGATATTGAATGAGGTGATGGTGGTGGCGTCATTTTCGACGATTAATACTTTACCACCAGTGGGTGTTTTAAAAGCAACCGAATTCAAGGTTCCGATGGAATTACTAGCAATTCGTACTGAACCAGTAGGAACAAATTTGGATGCATGACCAACAATATAATACCCCACATTTCTGTTAACAATACCTCCTGCACTTATGGTTAGCGCTCCTTTACAAGTGTTGCATCCTCCAGAAGTATGAGGTTCAAACGCCTCATTACTGGCTAAATTCCACTCTAAAGCATTTTTGCTCCAGTTGCGCATAGAGCCAATGATGACGTTTTTAATATGCCATTTTAAATCGCCTTCAAAACTTCCTGTTGAGGCCGTATACTGCTCTGTGAAATAGATGTTTTTAGCTGGAAAAGCATTGTGAACGGTTGATAAGGCACTGATATCACCCGCATATAAATGAAAAGCAGAACCATCCACAAATGGATTGGCTACAGCATCATTTAGGATTGCTATTGGATATTCTGGATGATCACAATTGTGATCGTAAACAATAATTTTAGTAGTAAGACCTGCTGCTTGAAATACGGGTCCTAAGTTGTTTTTAATAAAAGTAGTTTGTTGAGCAGCAGACATTGACAAACTTGGATTGTTGTAGGGATTTAAAGGTTCGTTCTGAATGGTAATGGCATCAATTGGAATTCCTTCTTGTTGCATTTTTTGAATGTATTTTGCAAGATACTGTGCGTATACTTGATAATATTGAAGCTGTAAAGTACCACCCACAAAACTCGAATTGCTTTTCATCCAAACAGGAGGCGACCATGGAGAACCGAGTATTTTTAGATTTGGATTGATCAATAAGATTTCCTTTAATAATGGAATTAAATTGGTACTATCAGGCGTTAAACTAAAATTATTTAGAGGAAGATCAGTAGCCCCAAGTGCTAAATCATTATAGGTAAATGGCGCATCATTTAAATCGGAAGCACCAATACTAATTCTCAAGTAATTAATCGCAATAGCACCTTCGGTAGTGCCAAACAATTCCTGCAACAAGTTTTGTCTTCTGGAAGTACTTAATTGATTGATTACTTGGGCACTTCCACCAGTTAAGGTAAATCCAAATCCATCGACCGTTTGGTAGGTTAGCGATTCATTGACATCAATATTGGGATAGGCATTGGCAAGTGTCCCAAAGTTTAAGACGATAGTTTGCTTTTGGAGCAGTTTGGATTGATCCGATTTTGTCAACCACAAATGAACATCACTCGTAGCAACTGGTTGGTTGATCGAAGGTCTTAGAGTATCTTCCGAAGGAGCACATTTAAATTGAGTCGCTACTATAGTTAAGAACAAGAGTATTTTCATGGCCTTTTTTGCTTTTTTCATTGTTGATTTCTAAAATTTATTTCGATGTAAACAGGCAAATGATCGGAAGGATATTTTAAATCCTTAGCGTCACTCAACACGGCGTATTTGTTTACTTGTAATTTCCCTTCTTTCGATATAAAAATATAATCTATTAGTTGGGTTACAGGTTCGTTGTGTTTGAAACCATTGAAGGTTCCTGAGGGTCCAAAAGGCTTTTGCAGTGCTATTTCACGGCTATCGTTCATCACTTTTTTGAGATTCTGAATTCGCTCCGAAGTGGGTTCTGAATTAAAATCACCCATAAAAATAACGGGGAAACCGGCTGTATTTACCGCTTTAATTCTGGATAAAATAAGTTCAATTCCTTTTGTTCTTGCAATTTCTCCGATATGATCTAAATGAGTGTTAAACACCCAGAAAGTTTTCTTAGATTTTTTATCTTTAAAGAGTGCATACGTACAAACCCTATTGCAGGAAGCATCCCAACCTTTAGAAATAGTGTCGGGTGTTTCCGAAAGCCAAAAAGTTTTGGATTCTTTCACTAGGAAGCGCTCTTTTTTATAAAACAGATTGGAAGATTCACCCTTTCCAACGCCTTCTCTACCTATACCCAAAGAGGCATAATTGGTCAGTGCGGTAGCAATATCGATTACTTGATTGGGTTTGGCCTCTTGTATCCCGAAAATATCGGGTTCGTAAAATTGAATTTGTTGTAAAAAAAAACCTGACCGATGGGGCCAATCGTTATCGCCATCAGATTCAATGTCTAAACGAATGTTGTAAGTCATTAGTTTTAAATGTTGTCCAAAAGAACTCAGCACCATGAAGGCGAACAGTAGTGTCACAATTTTTTTATTGGTGTACCTCATTTATTTTAAATTATCCATTAATGCTTCTATTTATAAAAAATAGAAGCCATCAATGGAAACTAACTAACTTAACAATGAAAAAAAAAAATATAAATAAAGGTATTCTAATACCCAGGGTTTTGAGTTAAATTCGGATTATTATCTAAAACTCCTTGTGGTACAGGCCAAGCCAAATCATTTGGAATTAAATTGCTGACATAAGGCATTAAAGTTTCGGTAGTTATTCCGGTATCCTGATTATAAACCGGATAGGTTTGTTGAGATAAGATCTCTATTGATTTTCCTTCTCGTTTTAAATCAAACCATCTTTGTCCTTCATGTGCTAATTCTAAAAATCGTTCCTTAAGAATTTTAGTAATAGCATCATCCATTGAAGTTGCTGGGGCAATATTTGTTAAAGTAACCCTAGTTCTAATTTGATTAACAATTGCCATCGCTCCCGTTAAATCATTAGTGTGAGCCAATGCTTCTGCTTTTAATAACATAGTATCTGCCAAACGGAAAAGATAAAAATTCTGGGTGCCGTCAGTTTTTCTCATTTTCCAAGGATACGGAAATTGAGCATATGTTTTCCAATAAGGATCGGCAAAAGTTGTTGGAAATCTTTTTATTGTTGAAAGTCTTCTTTTAGTATCAGCATTAGCAATAAATGCATTGTATAATGTGTGAGAGGGTGTGTTGAATTTTTTCCAATTTTGACCTAAAAACACATCGGTACACCATGCATTAATATTACTTCCATTACCTTCCCCATTAACCTCCCAAATGGATTCTGCATTTCCTTCGTGATTGTTATCAAATAAATGATCATAGGTAGGTAATAATGTATAGCCACCAGTAATAACAGCATCCGAATATTGAATCACTTTTACCCAATCAGGATTTGGCATAGTTGCATATACTTTTGCTAGTAAAGCATTAGCGGCATTTTTACTTGCTTTATATTTACTTGCTGGAGCCGAAGTTGAAGCTGGTGCTTTGGCTAAAGCTACTTCACAATCAGCAATGATTGCTGCATATACTTCAGAAATTGGTTTTCTAGCTGGGAATAAAGAAGGATAAACCGTTTCGAAGTTTTCATTATTTATAGAAGAAACATATTGTGTTACTATAGGAAAATCGCCCCAAGTTTGAACCGCTTGAAAACGAGTTAATGCTCTAATTAATGAGGCCTCACCAATCATTTCATTTTTTCTTTCTTGGGTTAAATCGGGCACATCATTCACATAATTAATGACCAGATTACATCGTTTTACAAAATCATTTAACCAATTCCAATCTCTTGCAACTACGTAGTTGGTAGCCATAATTCGGTATTGTTCTATTTGGAAAAAAGCGTCTTGATCAGCACCCGCATAAGCTACATCAGCGCCCGCATCTCCAAGAAAAAAATAATCAAACTGCCAATATTCTATTCCAAAAGAAGCGTAACATGATTTTATTGCCAATTCTGCGTTTGCAGCAGTTGTTATGACTTGCTCCTCTTGAGGTGCACTAATTTCATCCGTTATTGGTTCTGTGTTTAAAACATCACTACATGATGTAAGCAATAAAGCACTTATACTTAATAAAAGTGTTATTTTTAAATTCATCAATTTTTTCATAGTTTCTATTTTTTATTATTAAAATCCAGCTTTTAAACCGAAAATAAAAGTTCGTACTTGCGGATAAGTTCCATAATCTATTCCTTGGGCAGTTCCTGAATTACTAGAAGATGAATTAACTTCAGGATCGAATCCGGAGTATTTTGTCCAAGTTACTAAGTTTTGTCCGGTAGCATAAAATTTCAAGGAATCTAATCCTAAAAATTTACTTTTGAAATTATAGGCAATTGTAACTGATTTTAGTCTTACATAAGAACCATCTTCTATCCATCTGTCAGAAACATACGTTGAAGTTGGATCGTTGGCTCTCGGAATATTTGTAATATCTCCTTCTTGTTGCCAACGATTTAATACTGCCGCAGATTGGTTTTTACTATCGATCATTCCTTCCAAATCAATGCGAGAAGCATTAAAAATATCATTCCCTTGCGTTCCAGTAAACAAGACATCCAAAGAGACTCTTTTATAAGAAAAAGTATTGGTTAAGCCAAACGTATAATCGGGTATCGCATTACCAATTATTGTTCTATCTTGTGGTGTAATTATGCCATCGCCATTTAAATCTTTATATTCTAAAATACCAGTTGTTGGATTTACTTGATCGACTACATAACCATAAAAGTTGCCTAATGAAGTTCCTTTTTCATAGCGATTTACATTCTGATATCCAGCATATTCAATAGGTTGTAAGCCCATTTCCAATATTTTGTTTTTGACAAAAGAGATATTAAAATTGGTATTCCATTTAAAATCATTTTTCAAATTTGTTGAATTAAATAAAAATTCAACTCCTTTGTTTTGAAGTTTCCCAGCATTATAGGTATAGGCAACTCCGCTAATATAAATTTTATTGATCAAATCGGTCGTTGTTTTTTGATAAATATCGGCCGCTAATTTTATTCTATTTTTAAGCAATGCAACATCCAAACCTATATTTATATCGGTCGTAGTTTCCCAGGATAAATCTGTATTTAAATAATTTTGCAAAGTACCGTGATCATCCCCTAATAAACCATAGGATGAGTAATAATCTACCCCCGAAATATTACCTGTTTGTCCCCAACCACCTCTTATTTTTAATTCCGAAATCGTCGATTTATTTTTTAATAAATTTTCGTTTGAAATTATCCATGCGGCAGAAATACCTGGGAAATACCCCCATTTTTTGCCAGAGGCTAATTGTGACGCACCACTTGCTCTAAAGACACCGTTTATTATGTATTTGTCTTTAAAATTGTAGGTTGCTCTTCCAAAATAGGAAACTGAATTTTTTTCTCGAGCGATGGTATCGGAAGCCTGTCTGTTGATTAACATCATTTCATTCAAATCTAATTCTCTTAAATTGGTTCTAAATCCGGTTCCTTCAATTTTAAGTTGATCAAATCTTTGTTTTTGAACACTATTCCCTGCTAATAAATTAACCGTATGATTATTCGATTTGATGGAATATTCTAACGTATTTTCTAAGTTCCAAGTGTAATAATTTGTGGTGTGTTCGCGTCCAATGCCTCTTTGTTCCGATGGAGCCCCACTGATACCTCTTCCATAATTAGAACGATAGCTATCCACAAAAAAATCATAAACACTTCTTGACATATCTACAGTAGAAGATGGTTTCCAAATTAAATTTTTTAGCAGCGTAATATCCAAACCTAAATTAGCTAAATACTTTACCGTATTGGTAACTTCTTGTCTGCTTTGAAATGCAACAGGATTTTCTAAAGAGGCTACTGGGTTTGCTGCAAATTGTCCGTCTTTGTAGCCATCGGCATATTCACCTGTAATTGGATCTGGGATTCTGCCAGTCAGTTGTTCCGCATAAATAGGTAAGAAAGCGGGAGTAGTTAAAGTACTTAAAATGACACCCCCTTGATTGGCACTATTATTATCACTTGTGTTGTTTAAGTTTATTTTAATTAAATTCATGTTAGCATGGCCTTTTAACCATGGTGTTGCATTAATATCTAAATTTAACCTGCCTGAGAGTCTAGTAAAATTGGAAGGTTTTACAATTCCATCTACATCTTGATACCCTAATGAAGTAAACACTTTTAATTTATCAGTTCCACCAGAATATGAAAAATCAACATTTTTATCTATTCCGGTTTGAAAAACTTCATCGCTCCAATTGGTATTGATTCCAGTATATAAAGTGTTATTGGAATCATCAACAAAGGAAGGACTGATTTCTGACATCAAAGTTTTATATTGATTCAAATCTAAAATAGGTATATTCTTAACTATTTTTGAAGACCCCAAATAAGAATTAAAACTAAAGAGGTTACTATTAGATTTTCCTCTTTTTGTTGTTATTATAACCACCCCAGCACTTCCATTTACGCCATATATTGCAGTCGCAGTAGCATCTTTTAATATTTGGATATCAACAATATCATCTGTATTTATTCCATCTGTTGAATAGGTTTGAATTCCGTCAATGACATACAATGGATTATTTCCTGATTGAATAGAACTAAACCCTCTAATTCTAATATCCAAACCAACACCTGGTTTTCCAGATGGTTGCACAACATTAACTCCAGCGGCATTTCCTTGCAACGCTTGACCTACATTGTATATCGGCCTATCATCAAAAGCTTCCGATTTTATAGATGAAATGGCACTGGTTAAGTTTTTCTTTTTTTGAGTTCCATAACCTACGTTAACAATCACTTCTTCCAGTATGTTGGATTCTTCCTGAAGTTGAATATTTACAGTTTGTGATTTAATAACTTTAAATTCTTTTGTGGTATATCCTATCATTGAAAAAATTAAAACTTCATCGGAATTTGTTTTAATTGCATAATTACCTTCATTGTTAGAGACTATTCCTTTGCTTGAATTTTTAACAGTTACATTAACACTGCCAAGAGGTAATTTAGTTTTCTCATCAGTTATTTTTCCGTTTATTTCAATAGTTTGTGCAATACCTACTGTGGTTATAAAAAAGAAAAATAATAATCCTAAATAGTTTTTTAAATTCATATATTTTTGATTTAGTTGACTAGAGTTCCTTGTAATTTATTAAAAAAACAACACTTAAAAAATATTAAAAACCCTTGTAACTATAAGCGACAAGGGTTTAATAATAAGAAGTGTATTAATTAGTTTTTAACTAATTTGATAGTTTCCAGATTATTTTCTGTAGTAATTTTAGCAAAATAAACGCCGCTGTTTAAATTTGATGCGTCAATATTTCCTTCACTTGAATTAATATTTTTCATTACTACAACTTTACCTAAAACATCAACGATTTGAATTGAAGTGATTTGATTGTTGTTTTTTGTAGTAAAGTTCCAATTGTTATTTGTTGGATTAGGAAATACTTTAAATTTTGAAGAAGCAAAAGATTTGGTTCCTAAAACACTAGTAAATACCCATTGACCTGTTGATCTGTTTAAATCAACATTATAAATTGACCCTACAGGCCAAGGTATGAAAATGTCTCCACCTCCACCTTCAACTCCATTTTGTGCCGTTCCTGATAAAGCAAGTGCATTTGCTCCATTTCCTCCATTACAACCATATTGAGTTGCCCAATCGTGATTGTCTCTAAATTTTAAATGCAATTCTGTATCTGCCCAACCTGGATTAATAACCGGTGCCCAATCAGACATTGTATAATGAATATTGTCTGAAGTTGTCAATTCTAAATCAGTGCTCCACGCAGATCCTTCAAAATTACCAATCATGCTTACAACAATAGGGGTAAAAACAAATTCATTAGCAGCAGCAGTATTTTTTACAAAAAGAACATTATAAGCTCCAACAGGAACTGAAATTGTTCCTCCAGTAACTACAGGTCCATCAGGGAATGATCCACCCCATGAGTCTAATGTTGGTGATGTTTGATTAAAACTAGCTGTTCCTCCAGGGAACCAAAGACTATTTTTAGAATACGCGATTCCGTTTGCAGTATTCATTTGAACGTCTGCAGCCAAACCACCACCTGAAATTTTAATAACAGGATTAGGATTAATACCAGGAGTAAATGAATATATTTTGCTTGTAATATTGTAAGTAACATTCCAGAAACCTAAATCACCATGAATATTATTTCCGCCATTCACAAGAATTGTTCCATTTGGAAAACCAAACGGAGCACCCTCAACTCCTGGATAACCACCAGTTGTTTCCCAGGTTCCGCCTTCTGAAAATTTCATCTGTCCATCACCAACAATTTCAAAATTTGTTGCTGTCCAATTTATTCCTCCATCCGATGATGTTAGTGCTAAATTCCCAGGTTGATTCCATCCACCAGTTCCATTTCCTGTAATAGTAACTTGCGCATTCACACAAAAGCCAAAAGCCAATGTAATAATTAAAAGTAATTTTGTTTTCATAATTAAAGATTTATAGTTTAAATTTTAGTTTACTATTCATTCACACATTTGTGAAATAAATAGTTTTTATGTTGTACAATAGTAGTTTTTGTTTAGCTATATCGTTATAATCTGATTACACTTGAAGTACGCTAAAAAAAAACCGCATTACGTTTTTATTTCTTTTATTTTTTTACAATACTGAAAATCAATAATTTATATTAAATTTTTTTTTGTTGTTTGTTATTTAAAATGTATATATTTGATATGATAATTTCTTTCATTTTTAAAAAAATTAACTTAAAAAATACTGTTTTAATAATTTTACAATTAATATGTTTATAAAATCGCAATATCTATATCTTTTTTTTGGATTGTTTCTATCCGGTATTGCAACTAGTCAAACTTTATATAAAACATCTTCACTAAATACAATCCAGCAAAAACCAAAAGTGGTCAGTTTTAATCGCAATGATTTTAAGGCCGACCCTCAGTTTTGGACTATGTGTGAAAATGATGATGGGACTTTAATTTTTGGAAATAATGATGGCGCATTAATTTTTGATGGGGAACATTGGAAAAAAGTTTTTCTTCCTAACAATTCATCTGTACGGAGTTTAGTTAAAACAAGAGAAGGTAAAGTATATGCTGGTGGATATAACGAGTTGGGTACTTTGCAAAAAGATAAATTTGGAAATTATTTTTATAAATCCTTATTGTCTGAATTTCATTTAGAAAATAAAAACATAGAAAACCTTTGGCAAGTCCATCAGTTTAATAAACTTATTATCTATAGGTCTTTTACCGAACTCATAGTTATTAATGGGAATATTGTTTCACAACTTCCTGCTAATAAAGCCTTTGTTTATTCTGAGAAAGTGAATGACAATTATTTCGTTCAAGATTCCGGTTTTGGGATTTATAAACTAGATGCCAAAACTATGACGCTACAGCTTGTTTTTGATGAAAAATCAATTTCAGGGGAAGAAATGGCTTCGATTCTTCCAAATTCGAATGAAAACGGGATAACACTTATTTCAAAATCTGGAAATGTATACCATGGAAATATTAAAACTAAAGCCATTTCTATTGGCTACAACCTTTTTGAGAATACAAGAAATGATCAAGTTACCTTTGGAATAGTTGATTGTAATATGGATTATTTAATTGGAACAGGAAGTTCAAAAATAATTAAAATTACAAAATCTGGTGTAATTCAAAAAGATGCCACTACTTTTTCTGGACTCTCAAATGCAACAATTCATTTTCTTTTTCAAACTAACAATCATAATATTTGGGCATTACAAAATAACGGGTTAAACTTTTTAGATTACAAATCTCCTTTTGTTACTCTTTTTGACCAAGCTTCTGTATACGATATTCTGATTAAAAATAATACTCTATATACAGCTACAAACAATGGTGTGTTTTATGCCAATTACACTAACAATGAAACAGCTGCGTTCAAGAAAATTGAAGATTTACAAGGGCAGTCCTGGGCAATTCAAAATTTTGAAGATGCTATAATTATTTCACACGATACAGGACTTTATGAGTTAATTAACGGAATGGTTAAAAAAATTGGTAAAGAGAATGGATTTTGGAAAATCACAAAAATTAAAAATAGAAAAGGATTGTATTTGGGATCTAATTATAACGGTTTATATCTTATTGAATACCGGAATAATCAGTGGAGTATTAAGTGTAAAATAAATGGCTTTGATGAATCAACTAGAGATATATTGGCCGATTACGAACCCAATACTTATTGGATTTGTCATGGATATAAAGGGGTTTATAAAATTCATATCAACGACGATTATTCTCGTGTTGATGTTGTTGATCATTTTACAGATAAAAATGGATTTAATTCGCCTTATAACATCAATGTTTTTAATTGGAATACTAAAATTGTTTTTACGACCAATGCCGGTATCTATTACTATAATACTAAAACGAATAAATTTGAGATCTTTAACCCTTTAACCAAACTTTTTGATTCTTCAAAAAATACCCGAAAAATTATTCAATCAAATGATAAAACATGGTTTATTCAAGACGATGAAGCAGGATATTTTTCATCCAACAATCAAAAATTATCTAAAGATTTGTTTCTAAATTTAAAAGGCAATTTCAATAGAGGAATGGAATGCATCTACCCTTTAAGCAATCATAAAGTTTTATTTGGAACTAATTCGGGTATCTTTCAATACAATTTAGACCAAAACAAAAACAATCCGATATTTCCAACTTTAATTAATCAAATAACTTATACACAAAATCAAAAATTAGAATTTGTGGAAATTAACTCTAATAAAGTAGATATTAATTTACCCAATCAAACTGATATATTGAGATTTGAGTTTTCTTCTCCAAAAATGCTGTCAAGCACAGAAACTAATTATAGTTATAAACTTGAAAATGTGGATGAAAAATGGTCTCTATGGCAAAAAAGCGCTTTTAAAGAGTATACCCATTTACGACCCGGAAACTATGTTTTTGTAGTAAAGAGTCGAAATTTAGCAGGACTTATTGGGAGTGAAACCAAGTTTGAATTTACAATTTTACCTAAATGGTATCAGACTAATTTCGCTTATTTCTTATATCTAATAGGCTTGTTTTTCTTTATTAAATATAGTATAAATTATTTTAAAAAGAGAATTGCATTCGAACAACTAA
>CALPUN020000046.1 GCA_943326765.2 Bifidobacterium breve
ATTGGTTTGGACCTAAATCGGTTCCCACTTTAAAACTTCCCGCATCTAAAAAAATTGCTGAGTCATAGCGGATATTCTCATGATCGGCAATAACCAATTTTATATGATAAGTTACACCAGGAATCACGGCTGCTTTGGCAGTCATCACCACCGTTTGCCCGTTAAAATTGATGGGAGCATTGGCGCCATTGTATCCTCCAAAATAGGTTTCGTTAGCAGCGGGGCAGCCATTGCTAGTACTAATAATTGGATGCACACTAGTAACCAAAACGGGTATTGTAGTGTTTGGAATGAGCGCTAGATTTTGAAAGGGAGAGGGGTCGTTAGCTTTTTTCAAAAGAAATGCAAAACCATCCGAATATCGGCATGGAGCACTGCCTTGATATTCTTCGGAAGCAAAAAGGTATTGGAAACTAATCTGGCTAGTTAAAGGCACAAAATCAAATTCTAAAACAGTGGCATTGTAGGTATTGGTAATACTTAAAGCTTGTTCTAAATCGGCGTCTCCTAACCAGGAGGTCAGTCCTTCATCGATAAGATTGTCGTTTGGTCCTTCCGTTCTTTTGGCTCTGGAGGTACTTAAAACGATTCCTTCTGAAAACGGAAAACCACTGGATCCAGCATTAAAATAACCATAACTTTGTTGGCCTGCGCTAAAAGAATCTCCGTTAACGGTAAAATTGGAAACATTGGCACACGGACTGTTGACTAGCACATTTTCGACTAATTGCTGCGCCGAGTAAGTATCGTTAACTTGGATGTATTGTGCTATGGCTTCGGTTGTAATACAACAGAAAATGGAGAGGTGTAAAAGTGTTTTAAAAAATGACATAGCATCGGCAAAGATACTACAAATCTCGTTTTTTTAGTAAATTGTAGGATAATAACATAAATATTAATGTCCAGGCAAGTACAATTAAAATACCATACCAATGAACGGAGTAATCTTTGGTATTTTGAACGCCAATTTGTGTTCCGATAGTTTTAACGAAATCCAGTCTAGAAAAAGGTTCGACGATGAGGTTCGACATTGATTCTAAAGGGAAAAATTGAGTAATATAGCCCGAAATAGTACTATTAGGAAATATTTTAAATGATAAAATCCCATTGGCAATTCCTTCTAAAACATTCCAAACTAAAAGAAACCCTAAGGCAAAGGCAGAACGTTTTACTAATATTCCTAAAAACAAACAGAAAGAGAAAAAACCGACCAGTTTTACAAAATAAGCCAATAGGTATTCTAGATCTGAAAATACAATTCCTAACTCAGTGTAGGAGGAAAAACTAAATCCTAGGATGAGCGTCATTACCAAAACGAAAATAGTAGAAGCAAAAGCAAAGAGAACCACAGTTAAGAATTTGGATTGGATAAATTCCTTTTTACTCAAACCGTCAATTAAGTTTTGTTTTAAAGTACCGTAGCTGTATTCATTGGCCATCATAGACACGATTACAATTGCCAAAAAGAATTTCAAAATCGATGCAATATAAGTATTGAAGTGCCAAATAAAAGGGAAGTTAAAAATGCCCATATCCGCCAAATGAATTTTTAGAACCCCCAAATCAAATTTAACCGAGGCAATTAAGGCAATGAATGTGAGTAAAATAAAGTAAGACAATGTTAGAATTCGACTGGCTTTGTTTTTCCAGATTTTTTGTAATTCTATGGCAAGTAATCGTTTCATTAGTTTTTTGGAATTTAGATTTAAGAATTAGATTGTTTGGGTATTAATTCTTCGTTAACGCTAAAAATTGATCTTCTAAACTGTGTTTGCGTTTCACTAAGTGATTCAAAACAATGTTTTTTTCAAACAAGAATCGATTAAGTTCACTAGCTTCTAATGGTTTTTTGAGATACACGAGCAGTTTTCCATTTTCAGAAACTACTTTTTCAACCGCTGGATGCAGCTCTAAAGTTGAATGTAAGGTATCTTGATTTTCGCTTTGTAATTCAAAAAAACCTTCGTTCGCCGACATTCCATCCACACTACCCGAATAAAGGACTCCGCCTTTTTGCAATACTAAAACATGAGTACAAACTTTTTCGACTTCATCTAACAAATGCGAAGCCAAGAGAATCGTAGTTCCTTCAGAAGCGATTAATTTTATGATGTCTCTTATTTGGTGAATTCCTTGTGGATCCAACCCATTGGTGGGTTCGTCTAAAATTAAAATATCTGGATCGTTTAGAAGTGCCGAAGCAATCGCTAAACGTTGTTTCATCCCGAGAGAAAAGGTATTAAACTTGCTGTTTTCACGATCCAGTAATCCAACTAATTTTAGTTTTTCATGAATTTTGGTATAGGGAATTTCCTTGATTTTACAGACCAATTCTAAGTTTTCCTTGGCGGTCATGTAAGGATAGAAATTGGGTCGTTCAATGATTGCTCCCACTCGTTTTAATGCTTCATGTATCGGCATGGTTCCTCCAAACCACTGGTATTCGCCTGAAGTTTTGTTGACCACATTCAAAATAATTCCTAAGGTAGTAGATTTTCCGGAGCCATTGGGCCCTAAAATTCCGTAGACATTGCCTTTTTGGATTTCGAGAGATATGTTTTTGACGGCTTGAAGAATACCAAAACGTTTGTTGAGATTAGTAATAGAAAGAATCGTTTCCAAAGTGTTCGTTGTTAAGTTTCGCATTGAACGAACAAGATATGGAAAAATTACCAATACTAATCGGGTTTTGACTAAACCAAATGGTGTCTTTTTTGATAAAAATGAAATAATGTTTCATTGATGTCTCGAAGTTCGGGAGTTAAATTCGTTTTATGCCCTTTTTCATCATTGGTTACTTCGAGCTGGCAATGTTTGCATTTGAATTCTTTAAAATGATTGGTGACGTTACGAGAAGTAATAAAGTGGTGACCAAAAAAAATACACCAAACTTTATTTCCAAAGGATGCGGTTTTGTTTTTAGAATTTCCCATGATATGCGTTGTTAATTATCTAAATAAAGATAAATGGAAATCTGATTAACAACAAATTATATCGATGAAATACACAATATTTCAATTTAAACAAAATAAAACTTACAAATAAATATTTTTATAAGAAGGTGGTTGTCAATAAATTAAGAAAAAAAATAATGGGTACAAATAAGCCAAGAGTCAGTTTGCAAAAAAGGCGTTGTAGTTAATCGATAAAGTAATCAAGAAAGCGAGAATGTATACTAACTTTTCTGTTCTTTATTAAAATACACCAAATAATAATACATTTGTTTTTCTTCATCCCAGCCTTTTTCTACATATTTTTCGGCACTTTCGGGATTAATAAAATCCATTTTAATTTGGATATGCGTATCTAAATTAATAACATTTTTAATAGATTTTCTAGCGTCAGAAACAGCGGCATTGGCAATTGGGAAGGAAGTAATATCTTCAATACTGTATTTTTCGCCTTTGTCTACTTTATAATTCTTGAATTCCGGAATTAAATCGGGATTGTCCAATACTTCATTCAAAAAGTTGGTTTCTTCGAACTGGTCATTTTTAGCAAAATAATTCACCGATCGGTTCATAAACATGACTTCTTCTTTCTTATCTTCGGCAGGAAACACAACATCTTTTGCAAAGCCTTGGCAAAATTTCAAATATTTTTTGGTGATAAAATTTTCATCTTCAAAGGCATCTACCGAAAGAAAATGTTCCAACCAATAGCGAGCATCATAGCGATTGCTATCTACCGTTAAAATTTTGTACCCTTCTTCTTTTTTGTGATTAAAGATTAAACAACCTTTGTCGAGTTTGTTTAAGTTAATGCCTTGTTGCAGAATCATTTCCAAAGTGCTTCCTTTTTCTTCAAATTGTATAAAGTCGGTTTGGATTTCACTTTTGAAAATTCCGATAGCATCGACCACGGTATTGTCAATATTCAAATTAGTCAAATACGTCACATAAACTTCTCCATTCTTAATATGAGGGTGATTGGATTGCTCAAACAAATGTTTGGTGATTTTCTTCGAAATCTCGTGTGCTTGATTCGGGTTTTCAAACAACTCGGTGGTCAATTTATACATGTCGTTATAATCTAAATCGACTTCATGAGCAAACTGAAAATAGTTTTCTTCTTTTTCGCGAAAGGGTCTAAAGAAATATTCTTTTAATAAGGGTACAATTTCGTCGGTTAAACTATAAGCTTGTTCCGATAAAAAAATAGCTTCATTACGGCTTTTATTTCCCACTCTGTGAATAGAAAGACTTTCGATGTGCGTGTTGTATAAATTGATCATTTATTTTTGTTTATTTTAGAATAAAGAACCAAGAGAAAAGAGTCGGTATGATTCTTTTCTCTTGGTTGTTTTAGAGTTGTAACTGTATTAGGCTTTCGGAAATTTTAGTTCCAATTTTCTTCAAATCCGAAATCTTCAAAGTTTTCACCTTCATCAAACCGATCCAAATCGTCTTGGTCTAGGTCGTCTTCGAATTCCCCATAGATATCGTCTTTCATGTCGGTTTCAAAATCTTTTTCAGGAGCATCCATAGGCATGATTCCATGAGAAAAAAGAGTACTCGGGTAGGTTTCTCCGATAGCAATTTCTTCAATTGCAGCTAATTCTACCAAAAACGTCCACATAGTAAGAAAGTCGTACACGTAAATAATTTTGGTATTTTCCTTATTTAGGATTTCCGACAGTTGATAATCGCTCATGATCTTTTGCTCCCCGGCAACATCACCCGTATCAAAAATAGAAATCTCCTCTTCTTGATTCCATTGGTTATCACAAGTATAAAAAGAAGCCAATTCTAAACCGTCAAAGTCAAATGCATTAACAATAGCATTGTGTAAATCTTCTAAAGAATCTTCTTCCAGTATCGCAATATCTCTAAAAATATCTTCTTCAGCATCGAGAATTACTCTGAATTTATAAACCATAGTGTTTTTTTTAAGAAAGGCTCAAAGGTAAAATATAATTTTAGATTTAGGATTTAGGAAAGGCGATTTGTTTAAAAGTTTTTCATTGCAATTAGAATGGAAAATTTCAATTTAGGGCATAAAAAAAGCCCAACGAACTCATTGGGCTTTTACTTTATTTTTTTTCAGCGCATTGTCCGATAATATCATGAAAAACATCATGTAAATCAGAAAGGGCTATTTTAATATCAGCATCAGAGGCTTTCGCTTCTACCAGTTTGTATACTGTTTTACTTTGAAGTTGTAATTTTTCGGCAGCGGCCAAAATAGATTTTGTTTTGAATTCTTCGGGCATATCCGATTTTAATACGGCAGCGGCTTTATTCATCAATTCTTCTGATCTTGCTTTGATTGGTTGCAAATTTCCTTCCTCAGAGGGGTGAAAGGTTTGCGACATTACTTCGTGAAATTCTTTAATAGCGGGCCATTTGTCAAAGGTAGTTTGTGCTGACAAAGAATTCAAGGATACTAAAAAGGCAATAATGGCAAAGGTTTTAAATTTCATTTTGTTAAAGTTTTAATCTAAACTTAGATTTAGATGGGAGTTATTAATAATTGTAAAGGCTAACAAATATAACAAATTTCCTTTTCCGTAACAACCTATAAAATGAGATTTTTTAGGAATTCTATTTCTTAAAAGAAACGTTTTTAGTATTTCTTTAAAAAGCCTTTGGGTATTTTTTTCCATTTAAAAACGCACCAATAAAGGTATTTCTAACGCAATAGTTATAGGAGAGAATGGTCAGAAAAACGGTCACGGACAAGCCAATAAAGAACTTCAAAAAGGGTGAAATTGGAAACGGCAACAACTCAATTTGAATGAAAATAAGTATCGGGAAATGAATGAGGTATATCCAATAGGAACCGTCCGATATGTATTTGGCAATAGAAGAGTAAGCATTAAAGTATTTAAAAAATACTCCCAGAAACCCGTAGATGAACAACCAAATAGAAACACCATAGCTAAGTAATAAGATATAAAATAACCGATTGGTCTCATAATCTGGATAAAGGGTAAGCAACAGCCAACGCATTGTAAAGAGCAAAAGTCCTCCACCAATTAAAAGAACGGGATAATTGGTAAATGTATCCATTCGGTGTCTGTTTTTATAGAGGAACCAGCCAAACGTAAAAAAAGTAAGATAGGTCAGAAAAACCGGAATTGATATCGAAAATTTACTCTCCGTTGTTAGTCGGATTGTGCCCATTATGCCTAAAAAGAAAATGGTTTTCAACATAAATATTAGTGGCAATCCTTTTAAATGAAAGATGTAATTAAAGTAAGAATTCAGCTTTGATCGAAAGTTGGGAAACCATTTGCCTACATAATTAGAAAGAAAGTAAAACAAAAAGCAAAAACAAATCAAATAGTATAAAAACCACAAATGGTAGGTGTTGAGATTCGAAAGATTGAATACATTCGGTAAATAATTGAAAGTAATATTAAAAGGCGAAGTAGGATGTTGAATGCTATTTTGATATAAATTAATAAAATATATCGATATGGGGATCATGATAAGTACTCCTGCAATAAAGGGGTACACCAGTCGATTAAGCCGATTGTGAATCATTTTTTTGTAGCCATTTTCTACAGCAAGCATCGCTGTAAAAAATCCTGAGATTACAAAAAACACGGGCATTCTAAAGGTGTGAATCAAATCGACCAACAAATCAAAAAATTGAGAATGATTCAGCGTATCCGTTAAGGAATCAGGTTGTGAATTATCCTTGGCGCAATAGATTGCTGCAGCATGAAGCATAATACCCAAAAGCACCATGATGGTTCTTAAGGTGTCAAATGCGTATATTCTTTCTTTGGTAGGCTGCATAATTTTGTGCTATTGAATTGAATTTCGAGATTATCTCAAAATAGCTCCCAATTCGGTTAGGAAGTTTTTTTGTAATTTATGCATTACTTTTTCAATTTGTTCCTCGGTCAAAGTCTTGGAATGGTCTTGCAAAGTAAAACTAATGGCGTACGACTTTTTCCCTTCAGGCAAACGATCTCCGGTATAAACATCAAAAAGTTGGATGTTTTTCAACAACGACTTTTCGCTTTGACGAGCAATTTTATAAACCGATTCAAAAGCAATATTTTCATCTAAAAGTAAGGCTAAATCTCTTCTAACTTCTGGGTGTTTTGGAATATCTGTGAATTTAATTTTGGTATTGAGTATTTTCAAAACCATGTTCCAATTAAAATCAGCATAAAAAACTTCTTGTTTAATATCGAAGTGTTTTAAAATACTTTTTCGAACGGTACCAAAGCTAACCAAAGTTTCTTCTCCAAGGACTAGTGCAATTCCTTCTGCAAAAAGGTCAGAAACAAGGGGTTCTGTTTTAATTTTTTCAATACCCAATCTCGAAAGAATGGCATCAATATATCCTTTAAATAAAAAGAAATCAGTTGGTTTTTGTTCAATCGCCCAATTTTCGGTGGTGCGATTTCCAGAAAGAAAAACGGTCAAATGTTTTAGCTCTTCGTAACCCGTTTCGAATTTATGATACGATTTTCCGAATTCAAAAAGTTTCAAATCGGAGTTCTTCCTATTGATGTTATAAGAAATGGCTTCCAATCCAGAGAAGAGTAACGATTGTCTCATCGCTGATAAATCGCTACTTAATGGATTTAGTATCATTACATTGTGCTCTTCTTTCAGCATTTCGGAAAGCGCTACATATTCGGGTGAAGTTAATGAATTGGCCATCATTTCATGAAACCCTAACGAATTCAATTGATTGCCAATAATATTTTGAACTTTATAATCCTCTGTTCTTGCCGAATTGGAAACGGTTGCATTGAGTTTCTTAGTAAAACTAATGTTGTTATAACCATATACACGGAGAATTTCTTCTATGACGTCAATTTCACGTTGTACATCGACACGATAAGCAGGAATAATCAATCCTAAACCAGCATCGGTGACACTATTTACTTTGATATCCAGCGAAGCCAAAATCTTTTTAATGATTTCTTTCGAAAGTTCTTGGCCTACCAACTTCGCGGTTTTAGCATAGTTTAAAAAGACTGGGAAATCTTCGATTTTTTTAGGGTAAATGTCAACTACATCGGAGGTGATTTCACCACCAGCCACTTCTTGAATCAACAAAGCAGCGCGTTTTAAAGCATATTCAGTAATGGTTGGATCGATACCTCTTTCAAATCGGAAGGAGGCATCAGTACTCAAAGTATGGCGTTTGGCCGTTTTTCGGATGCTGACCGGATTGAAATAGGCACTTTCTAAAAAGAGGTTCGTGGTGTGTTCCGTAACACCCGAATTTTTACCGCCAAAAACACCAGCGATACACATTGGTCCTTTATCATCACAAATCATCAAATCTTCTTCATGTAATGTTCTTTCGATATCGTCCAATGTAGTGAATTTGGTTCCCGAAGGCAACGTTTTTACCACCACTTTTCCATTAATCTTGGAGGCATCGAACGCATGCAGTGGTTGTCCTAATTCATGCAATACATAATTGGTAACGTCTATAATATTGTTTTTCGGATTTAAACCAATTGATTTCAAACGATTTTGCAACCAATCTGGCGATGGCTTAACGGTGATTCCAGAAATCGTGACCCCGCAATATCGGGGAGCTAATTTAGCATTATCAATAGTAACGTCAATCTTCAACGTTCTTTTATCGACTCTAAAATTACTAACCGAAGGCGTAATCAATTCCACATTAACACCACTTTGAATCAATCCTGCTCTTAAATCGCGAGCAGTACCCAAATGGCTCATGGCATCGGCACGATTCGGAGTTAATCCAATTTCAAAGATTTCGTCATTTTCTATATTAAAAACTTTGGCGACAGAAGTACCTGGTTTCAACGAAGCATCCAAAACCATAATGCCTTCGTGACTGGTTCCTAATCCAATTTCATCCTCCGCGCAAATCATTCCATGACTTTCCTCATCCCGTATTTTCCCCTTCTTAATTACAAAAGAGTTTCCTTCTTTGTCGTATAAAGTAGAACCAATAGTAGCCACAGGAACTTTTTGTCCCACTGCAACATTACTGGCACCACATACGATTTGTACCGGCGTTCCATCACCTAAATCAACCGTGGTTACCTTCAATCGATCGGCATTCGGATGAGGCACGCACGTCAAAACATGACCTACGACAATGCCTTGTAAACCGCCTTTTACCGATTGGTATTTTTCAACGATTTCGACTTCCAAACCTAAATCGGTAAGTAGTGCCGCCGTTTCATCAGATTTCCAATCAATTTTAATGAATTGTTTTAACCAGTTGTATGAAATTTTCATAGGATACTATTCTTCTTAAATAAGGTTGCAAATATAAGGATTGCGACTTGGAGTAGGAAACTATTTTTTTGTTTTTTGTGAAAGCATATATTCTTATAAATTGGTTTTTAAATTAAGAATTTGGCAATTTTATTGAAATTAATTTAAGAATTAGTTAAAAAAACAACGTTAAAAAAATGGATGTGAAAATTTAATGCTACTACTTGAACGAATTGTGCTATTCAAATCGATACTAAGAAAGTAATTTTGAGCAAACCATTAAACTAAATAGATTATGAGTAGCATAGCGCAAAGACCTGAATTTAAGGCAAAGTATGATAATTTTATCGGTGGAAAATTTGTGCCACCTGTCTCAGGAGAGTATTTCGATAACATTTCACCTATTGATGGGAAAGTATTTACACAAGCCGCAAGATCAACAAAAGCCGACGTGAATTTGGCATTAGATGCCGCTCACGAAGCCTTCAAAACTTGGGGAAAAACATCAGCAGCGCATCGAAGTAATCTCTTAAATAAAATTGCCAATGTTATTGAAGAAAATCTAGAATATTTAGCAGTAGTTGAAACCATAGATAATGGGAAAGCTATTCGAGAAACTAGAGCAGCCGATTTGCCGCTAGTAATTGACCACTTTCGCTATTTTGCAGGTGTAATTCGTGCCGAAGAAGGAAGCATTTCCGAACATGATGAAAATACCGTAAGCATTTGTTTGAGCGAACCCTTAGGCGTAGTCGGACAAATTATTCCGTGGAATTTCCCACTTCTAATGGCCACTTGGAAAATCGCACCTGCCTTAGCAGCTGGGAATTGTTGCGTAGTGAAACCTGCGGAGCAAACCCCCACATCCATCATGGTATTAATGGAATTAATCCAAGATATTTTACCTCCGGGTGTTCTAAATATTGTGACTGGTTTTGGTTTAGAAGCCGGAAAACCATTAGCACAATCGGATCGTGTGGCCAAAGTTTCGTTTACCGGTGAAACCACAACTGGGCGTTTGATCATGCAATATGCTTCTGAAAATTTAATTCCAGTAACCATGGAATTAGGCGGAAAATCACCCAATATTTTCTTTTCTTCCGTAGCCGATGCTGACGATGCTTTCTTCGACAAAGCCATTGAAGGTGCGGTAATGTTCGCGTTGAATCAAGGTGAAATTTGTACATGTCCATCTCGATTGTTAATCCAAGAAGATATTTACGATAAACTAATGCCAAGAATTTTAGAGCGCATCAAAGCCATCAAAGTTGGGCATCCTTTAGACGGAACCGTAATGATGGGCGCACAAGCTTCTAACGATCAATATGAGAAAATTCAATCCTACTTGAAAATAGGAAAAGAAGAAGGTGCCGAAGTTTTAATTGGTGGAGAAATCAACCATTTAGACGGAGAATTAGCCGGTGGATATTACATTCAACCAACTGTTTTCAAAGGAAATAACAAAATGAGAGTGTTCCAAGAAGAAATTTTCGGACCCGTGCTTTGTGTTACAACTTTCAAAACGGTCGAAGAAGCGATTGAAATTGCCAACGACACGCTTTACGGATTAGGCTCCGGAGTTTGGACACGCGATGCGCACGAAATTTATCAAGTGCCACGAGCGATTCAGGCGGGTCGGGTTTGGGTTAACAGTTATCATGCTTATCCCGCTCACGCACCGTTCGGAGGCTACAAAAAATCAGGGTTTGGTAGAGAAAATCACAAAATGATGCTCGACCATTACCGTCAAGTGAAAAATATGTTGATTTCGTATGATAAAAATAAATTAGGTTTCTTTTAGAGATAACTATTTATTTGATAAAGGGCTCTCGCAAAGACGCAAAAACGCAAAGAAAAAGAAAGTATTTTTGTGTTTTTTCGTCTTTTCGGGACAACTCTTTTTAATCAACTTTTTTCTCCAAAATCAAACTAGCAATTCAATAGTAAAAAGAAACATAACTATGCGCCTTAGCGTCTTTGCGAGATTTATTTTAATAAATATTTACCACCAAATCACCATGATACCAAGAGTTTCCGTAACACCACAAGCCACCGAGTTAATTTCAAAACTTAAAGCAAACTACGGCGATTTAATGTTTCACCAAAGCGGCGGTTGCTGCGACGGTTCACAACCCATGTGCTTCGAAAAAGGCGATTTTAAAATTGGTCAAAGCGATGTTTGTCTAGGAAGCATAGAAGATTGCGAGTTTTGGATGAGCAAAGACCAATTCGAATATTGGAAATTTACCCATTTAACCATTCACGTGGTGGAAGGTAGAGGTTCTAGCTTTTCATTAGAAATCCCAATGGGACTGAGGTTCTTAACCCAATCCAGAATGTTTACGACCGAAGAGTTGGAAGATTTAAGCCCGCTTCATTTCCTAGAAGACTAATTTACATACAACAACTGGTATTGCTTCGGCGTGATGCCTTCGTATTTTTTAAACAACCGAATAAAGTAATTGCAATCTTCAAATCCTGATAAATAACATACTTCGTTGATGTGAATCGAAGGGTTTTTTAGCAACTTTTTAGCGCATTTCAATTTCTCTTTGATGATGAATTCAATGGGACTCATACCCAACTCGCGTTTGAAAAAACGGTAAAAAGAAGTTGAGCTCATGCACGCTTTATCACTCAAATTTTTCAAACTAATATTCTCTCTTAAGTTCATGCGAATGAATTCTAACACAGGCGTAATCGGATTTTTAGGATCCGAAAACTGTCCGTCATCGATAGCTTTCGCCGTTTGCGTTTGAATGATTCGAATCAGTAATTCTTGCAAAGTCAAATCAGCCAAAGCGTCTTTCGTGATGGAAGTGCTCGTACATTCTTTAATTAATTTATTAATCGTAGCAGCCAACTCGACATTGTTGTAAAAAAAGTAATTCTGATAATTCAATTGCCAAAATTGCGAGTTGCCTTCTTTTGGATAACGCTCGTTCAAAAAATGCAACGTGTCTGAAATCTTAGCTTGGTCAATTGCCAAAGCCAAACATTGTGTTGGATTGTTTTTAGTAGCTTCCGGAAAATCAATTTTCATTTCCACATTCGAAGGGATCACCACCGTTTCGCCTGGCAAATAATCAAAACCGGGATCGTCAAACAAATGCATCACTTTCTTGCCGCGCAACATGCTGGTCACCACCAAATCGTTAAATTTCAAAGGAACCAAAGCCGAAGCTTCGTAGGTTTCAAACAAATTCAATTCGCAATGATTTAACGAGTAAACGGTTCGGTTTTCGACTAACGTTTTTAAGGATTTCTCTTTCGATAAATTTGGAGGTTGGATGAGAGCACGGTCTTGATTCATAGCAGCTACACTTTCAAAAGTAAGTTTTAAATGTAGTGAAATATCTTGAAAACTAGCTACGGAATAAGTACTTTTTTTAGGAGCTGTTTCCGGCT
The DNA here is from genome assembly GCA_943326765.2 of Bifidobacterium breve. GTDB lineage: Bacteria > Bacteroidota > Bacteroidia > Flavobacteriales > Flavobacteriaceae > Flavobacterium. The sequence continues at coordinate 12,585 of CALPUN020000046.1, forward strand.
ATCCGCTAAATTCCCGGTTAACAAAAACTACAGCTAGCACTGTGTTTTTCTAAACCGCGAGATATCGCTGCTATCCGGGCTAGGGCAACAACTCCTCCACATGTTTTTGGATGTTGTCGGCGATTTTTTTCGTGGGTAAATCATTGGCATCGCCTCCAAACGGATCTTCAATTTCTTCGGCAATCAATTCCAAACTAGCCAAAACATAAAAAATGAAAACCACAACTGGAGCCGTAAAATAACCCAAACTAAAGGCGTAACCAAATGGCAACGTCATCACATAAAAGAAAATAAATTTCTTAATGAAAGCACTGTAAGAGTAAGGAATTGGAGTGTTTTTAATGCGCTCGCAAGCCCCACAAATATCAGTAAACGATTGCACTTCCGAATTCAAAATAATCAATTGATCGCCAGAGATTTTTTTTAAAACATACAAAGCATTGATTTTCTGAAACAACAGTTTTGCTACTTGATTAGGCTTGTGCTTGTGATGATCTATTTCTAAATCGACATCCTCAAAAAGTTGTTTGCTAGTATCTTCGTTGTTCAGGTGTTGGTGCAGGATCTGCGCATACCGTGGAATCATCTTTCGGAAATACTGCTTGTCTTTTTCGTCAGGCAACATTACGGCTAACTTCAACGTTAAATTCCGACTGTTATTCACCAAGGCGCCCCACAATTTCCGACCTTCCCACCAACGATCATAGGCCGTATTAGTTCTAAAAACCAACAACAACGAAATCACAAAACCCAGCATCCCATGCATGATGGTAATATTCTTCACATAATGGTCTTCCGATAATTTCCAATATTCTACTTCCAAATAGCCAATGATTCCGGCATAAACGCCAATCGCCAACATAATCGGAAACAACGTCCGAAACGTATCCGCCTTGTGAAAGCGAAAAATGAAGGTAAACCAATCTTTAGTGTTGTAAGAAATCATAGTAAAGTTATTTCCGCTAAGTAGTCAAGAACAAAAAAATTCGTAAAAATTCGTGCAATTCGTGTTACACTTTTATAACGGCAAAGCTAACTAAAAACTCAAATTTCCAGCCAATTCTTTCAACCTAATTTCCGATAATTTAGCTTGAAATTTCGAATCATTGTAACGCACTTTGGCCGTCAAATAATTCAATTGTGCCGTTCTAAATTCCAAAGTAGTGATCGTTCCAATTTTAAATTTGTCTAAAGTAATGTCTAAATTTTGCTTGGCAATCGCTTCGTTTTTCGCTTCCAAATCAATCAATTCGATATTGGTCATATACGTTTGAAAACCCGAGTTCAATTGGCTCTCCAAAGCTTTATGCTGCTGATCTAATGCGATTTTAGAATTCTCTATCGCGAGCGAAGCCATTTTTTCAGTTCGGTTTTGCGAAAAGCCATCAAATAAATTTAAGGAAGCACTAAATCCATAGTTTAATCCGCGCGACGAAGTTTGTGTCGTAAATCCTAGGCTTGATTGGGTTTCTGCAAAATTATACCCCGAAGTCACTTTCACCGAAGGATAGCGTGTGCCTTTAACTTGTTTCAACTGCAATTCCGAAATTTGTTTGTTAATCACCAAAGCTTCTAATTCTGGATTTTGTTTTAACGCCAATTCCGTTAGTTTTGGTAATTCTAATTTGGTGTCGACTTGAATCAGATCGACCACTTTAAAATCTAATTTCGTGTCGCGAGCGAGTTGTTGGTTCAGCGCAATTTTAGTATTTGCTAACAGTTCTTTTTGACGCAATAGGGTAGTAGTATCGGTATTCAAATCGACTTGCGCATTCAATACTTCCAACTTAGAAGCCTTTCCAATGGTGTAGCGATTTTGTGCCAAAGCCAACCGTTGTTTTGAAATCACTATTGTCGAATCCAGCGCATTGAGTTGCTGTTGTTGTTGCACCAAATCGTAATAAATGCTATGAATTGTACTGATTTTGTTTAGAATGGTTTGCTTTAGTTGACTTTCTCCTAATTTTTGCAACGCTTTCAATTGATCGAGTTTGGCATACATTTTAAAGCCGTCAAATATGTTCCAATCCAATCCCACGCCATAATTTAAGCTGCTATTCTTGGCATTGTCTAACGAATTAACGGTGCCATCGGTTCGGGTTTGCGACATGTTTTGAATGCCGTTATTGTCTACGACCGAAGCGGTAACTTTTGGGAGCATTCCGGCATTGCCAATACTAACATTGGCTTGATCCATTTTCAAGTTGTTGTTGGCTATTTTAATTTCGTAATTATTATCCAATCCCATTTTTACGACATCTTCCAAAGTCAGCGTTTGTTGTGCGTTCGTATTCCAAAAGCACAAGAAAAACAGCAGTATATTGATTCCAATTTGTTTTGATTTCATACTAATTCGATTGTTTTTCAAATTCTTCCAAATGGTCAAATTCGGGATGGTGTTTTCGGGCTTTCGACCACATTAAATACATGGCTGGAATTACGAATAACGTCAATACTAAGGAGAATAGAGTTCCGCCCACAATGACAACACCCATTCCAATCCGACTCGTAGAAGCGGCTCCAAGGGACAAGGCAATCGGTAAGGCGCCTAACGAAATCGCTAAACTGGTCATTAATATCGGGCGAAGTCGGGCTTGGGCTGCTTCCAAAATGGCTTCCAATTTTGGTTTGCCTTGTTCCCGCAATTGATTTGCAAATTCGACGATTAAAATTCCGTTCTTCGTGACCAATCCAATCAACATGACGGTTCCAATTTGACTAAAAATATTCCAAGTTTGATTGAACAACCAAAGCGAAAATAACGCTCCCGCCACCGCCATCGGAACGGTTAAAATGATAATAAACGGATCGATAAAACTTTCAAATTGTGCTGCCAAAATCAAAAAGATTAATAGCAATGCCAATCCAAAAGCAAAGGAAGTATTGGAACTGCTTTCGACAAAATCCCGTGATTCGCCACCCAAATCAGTGGTAAACGTATCGTCTAAAACTTTGGCTTTAATGCGGTTCATGGCGTCAATTCCGTCGCTAATACTTTTGCCTGGTGCCAATCCTGCTGAAACGGTTGCCGACATGTTTCGGTTGTTGTGATACAATTGTGGCGGATTGCTTTTTTCCGAAATGCTCACCACATTGTCCATTTGAATCAAATCGCCTTTATTATTTCTAACAAAAATGGAAGTCAAATCCAAAGGTTTCGAACGGTCTTTTTGATCGAACTGCCCAATGACTTGGTACTGTTTTCCATTCCTCATAAAATAGCCGAACCGTTGTCCGCTAAAGGAAAGTTGTAGGGTTTGAGCAATATCCAAAACGGAAATTCCTAAACTTTCTGCCTTTTCCCGATCGATGGTGACGTTGATTTCGGGTTTGTTGAATTTTAAATTCACATCGGTGATAGCAAACGTGGGGTCTTTTGCCGCTTCTTCCATGAATTGTGGAATTTTCTCTTGCAGTTTTTCGAAATTCGGCGCTTGAATGATATACTGTATCGGCAAGCCGCCTCTTTTATTCACCGCAATGGTGGGCTGTTCCATTACGGATGTCTTGGCTTCTGGATATTTCTTGGTCCATTTGGTGAGCTTCTCGGCAATTTCTTTTTGAGTTCGTTTTCTTTCACTGGGATCGGCTAAGGCAATTCGAACGCGTCCGCTATTGGTTGCCGAAGCATTAAAACCAGGAGCCGTAATGATTAAACTTACTTTTTTTTCTGGAATGGAGTCGTCGATTAATTGGGAAAGTTCTTGCATAAACCGATTGGTATATTCGTAAGACGAACCTTCAGCGGTTGTAGCCGTTAGGACCAAAGCGCTCCGGTCGTCATAAGGTGCGGTTTCTTTTTGCAAGATGTTGAAGAATAAATAAATCAATCCGAAACAAGCAATCAGAATCGGAAAACTCAACCACTTGCGTTTCATGAAACGGGTTAAGCTACTGGCGTAAGTACTATTAATTTTTAAGAAAAAGGGTTCGGTTAAGAGGTAGAATTTCGATTTTTTTTGTTCGCCGCCTTTCATCAAATAGGCATTCAACATAGGGGTTAACGTTAGCGACACGAAAGCCGAAATCAATAC
>CALPUN020000047.1 GCA_943326765.2 Bifidobacterium breve
AAAATCCGGTGCAATTGCACAACAATACCATTCAGGACAAGAAATTAGAAGATAGCGATTTGTTGGACTAGGATTTAACTGCAAAGGGCGCAAAGAGTAATTTCTTTGCTCCCTTTTTATTTTCTTCTTAGTGTGTTCCTTGCGGTCAAAATCAGAATAACGTAATCTGTCCGTCGTCGTCCAATTGAATGTCTTCCTCCGTGGCGTCGATTTCGGTTGCGCCAGCCACTTCTAATTCTTCTGGAATGACTTCTTCTGGTGCTTCGTATGGCAAGGGTTCTAAAAGGTTCACTTGTTTCAATTTGTCAGTCGTCAGTTGATTTCCGAGTGCTTTGAATCCTTTCACCGCAATAAAGTCTTCTAAATCGACTTTTTGATTTTCTTTTTGAACGCCTTTTACTTTGGTAAAAATCAATTCGGCGACTGGACGATAATCGGTAGCGACAATTTCCAATTGCGAATTGGGGTGTTCGGTAATAAAATTTTCCTCCTTACCTTCGGTTTCCACTAGAAATCGTTTCACATAGTACCGTTCTTTTTCACCGTCATAATAAATCGCGGAAATAGGTTTGTTTGGGATCCATTTTTCTAAAACGACCATATCTTCATCGAAATGCGAGGTCAGTTCTGGAATAATCACTTTTAGTTTTCCGGTTTGGGAAATGACTAAAATTTTATCATTTGGTCGGAACTCGCCGAGCAATTCGCCTCGAGCGTCGGTATTTAGTTTTTGTACGGTATCGTCGAACCAAATTTTTCTAGGCAACAACGTTGAAATTCCTTTTTCTTTGATTTCGATTTTCTTAATCGGGTATTTCGTTACCAGGTTTCCTTTCGAAGAGCGCCCTTTAATGGCCATGGTAGCAAAATCCAAATCCCATTTCAATTTTTTGATGCTTCCAATTTGCCGCAACAAGATGGTGATGACTTCGGCTTCTCCATTTGGATTTACGGTAAAGTATAAAATTTGGGAGCCTTTATTTTCGTTGGTTAAATCGTATAATTTGTCGCGAGTCACTCCTGAAACATTGAATCGTTTGATGTATGCTGGCCCTGATTTTCCGTCGCGATAAATCATGTTGTAAATAGTTCGCTTATCGCTTCGGTCAAAAATAGCTATGTGAATGATGTCTTTGCCTACAAACTTTTTATCGTCAACTTTGCAAATCATCATGTTCCCATCGCGAAGAAATACGATGACATCGTCAATGTCGGAACAATCGGTAACATATTCGTCTTTTTTGAGTCCAGTTCCGACGAAACCTTCTTCACGATTGACATACAATTTGGTATTTCTTAAAACCACTTTTGTTGCTTCAATGTCGTCGAATATTCGGAGTTCGGTTTGACGTTCGCGACCTTTTCCGTATTTTTCTTTAAGTTTCGTAAAATAGGCTATGGCATAATCGGTCAAGTGCTCTAAATCGAATTTGACTTGTTCGATATCACCTTCTAGCGCGTCTATTTTATCTTGCGCTTTGTTGCTATCGAATTTCGAAATACGCATGATTTTGATTTCCGTCAAACGCAAAATATCTTCTTCCGTAACCGCTCTTTTTAAAGGTTTGATGAATGGTTTCAAGCCTTCGTCAATAGCAGAAATAACCCCCTCTTTGGTGGTTTCTTCTTCGATTAACCGGTAGATTTTATTCTCGATGAAAATCCGTTCTAAGGAAAGGAAATGCCATTGTTCTTCGAGTTCGCTTAGTTGAATTTCAAGCTCACTTTTAAGCAACTGCACCGTTCGCTCGGTAGATATTCTCAACATGTGAGATACGCCAACGAACAACGGTTTGTTGTCTTCAATGACACACCCTAAAGGCGCTACCGAAGTTTCACACGCGGTGAAAGCAAAAAGCGCATCGATAGTTTTATCAGGAGAAACCCCTGGATACAAATGGATTAAAATTTCCACTTCTGCCGCGGTATTGTCTTCTATTTTTTTGATTTTGATTTTGCCTTTTTCATTGGCTTTCAAAATACTGTCAATCAAAGTGGTGGTATTGGTCGAGAACGGAATTTGGGTAATGACCAACGTATTTTTATCCAACTGTCCGATTTTAGCACGTACTCTAACTCTACCGCCACGCATGCCGTCGTTGTAATTGGAAATATCGGCAATACCTGCGGTTTGAAAATCGGGGAATATTTGAAACGGTTTCCCTTTCAATATTTTGATGGACGAATCGATCAGTTCGATAAAATTGTGAGGCAATACTTTGGTAGACAATCCCACTGCTATTCCTTCGGCACCTTGCGCCAAAAGCAATGGAAATTTCACGGGAAGATTGTTCGGTTCGGCGCGTCTTCCATCGTAGGAAACGCCCCAATCGGTGATTTTTGGTGAATACAAAACCTCCAAGGCGAATTTAGACAAACGTGCTTCAATGTATCTCGAAGCGGCTGCGCCATCTCCGGTTAAGATATTTCCCCAGTTTCCTTGGCAATCAATCAGCAATTCTTTCTGACCAATTTGCACCATGGCATCGCCAATACTTTGATCGCCGTGCGGGTGGTATTGCATGGTGTGTCCTACAACATTCGCCACTTTGTTGTAGCGACCGTCATCGAGCTCTTTCAACGAGTGCATGATTCTTCGTTGCACGGGTTTAAATCCGTCTTCAATCGCAGGAACAGCACGTTCGAGAATTACATACGAAGCATAATCCAAAAACCAATCTTTATACATTCCTGTAACTTTGGTAATGGTATCGTTTTCATCTTCGTCGTTTTCGTAGAAATGATGTTCCCCCGAAGGAACTACTGCTTCAGAAAGTTCCTCATGAGAATTTTCTTGACCGTCTGCTTCTAGGTTGTCATTGCTATCTTCGTCTTCTTCGTCTTTCATTGATCAGTATGCTCTTTCTTTTAAATCTAATTTGCTTCGACTACGTCCAATTCCACCTTCAAATTATTGATGATAAATTCCTGTCTGTCTGGTGTGTTTTTTCCCATGTAGAACGACAATAGTTGCTCTACCGATGTATTTTTATCCATCATTATCGGGTCGAGTCGGATGGTTTCTCCAATAAAGTTTTTGAACTCATCGGGTGAAATTTCTCCCAAGCCTTTGAATCGGGTAATCTCCGGTTTTGGTTTTAATTTTTCGATAGCTGCTCTACGCTCTTCTTCCGAATAACAATAGATCGTTTCCTTTTTATTTCGAACACGGAATAAGGGTGTTTGCAATATGTATAAATGCCCTTCTTTAATTAATTCTGGAAAAAACTGCAAGAAAAACGTAATCAACAACAAACGAATGTGCATCCCATCAACATCGGCATCTGTGGCGATTACGATGTTGTTGTAGCGCAAGTTTTCCATGTCGTCCTCGATATCTAACGCTGCTTGAAGCAAATTGAATTCTTCGTTTTCATACACGATTTTTTTCGACATTCCATAGGAATTCAAAGGTTTACCACGTAAACTAAAAACCGCTTGCGTATTGACATCGCGTGATTTAGTAATCGATCCCGAAGCAGAATCTCCCTCGGTAATAAAAAGCGTACTTTCTAAATATCTTGGGTTTTTGATATCGGGCAAATGCACACGGCAATCGCGCAATTTTTTATTGTGCAAACTCGATTTCTTAGCGCGGTCTTTGGCTAATTTTCGAATACCTGATAATTCTTTTCTTTCTCGTTCGGCTTGTAGAATTTTGCGCAACAATAAATCAGCAGTTTCCGGATTTTTATGTAGAAAATTATCTAATTTATTTTTGATGAAATCATTCACAAACGTTCGAACGGATGGCATTCCAGCTTCTGAACCCATATCGGCTGAACCCAATTTGGTTTTCGTTTGTGATTCAAAAACGGGTTCCATAACTTTGATGCTCACAGCACTCACGATTGATTTCCGAATATCCGAAGGCTCAAATCCTTTGTTATAAAACTCCCGAATGGTTTTTACAATCGCTTCTCTGAAAGCGACCAAATGGGTCCCACCTTGCGTGGTATTTTGACCGTTTACAAAGGAATGGTATTCTTCGCTGTATTGCGATTTGCTGTGGGTAATGGCAATTTCGATATCGTCTCCTAGTAAATGGATGATTGGATAAACCATGTCTTCGATAGCGATATTTTCATCTAGTAAATCCTTTAGACCATTATCGGAATAGAATTTCTCGCCATTGTAAATGATTGTTAGCCCCGTATTGAGGTAACAATAATTCTTGAGCATTTTGATTACATATTCGTTTCTGAATTTGTAATTTTTAAAAATGGCTTCGTCGGGAATAAAAGTAACTTTGGTTCCTTTACGTTTGGTGGTGTCGATGATTTCTTCGTCAAGGACTAGATTTCCGGCTGAGAATTCGGCGCCTTTTTGTTTGTCATCTCGAACAGATTCTACTCGGAAATAATGCGACAACGCGTTGACTGCTTTGGTTCCGACACCGTTTAGTCCGACTGATTTTTTAAACGCTAAGGAATCGTATTTTCCGCCCGTGTTCATTTTAGAAACCACATCGATGACCTTTCCTAATGGGATTCCACGACCGTAATCTCGAACGACAACCGTTTTATCTTTGATGGTGACTTCGATTGATTTTCCGGCACCCATCACAAATTCGTCGATACAGTTATCGAGGACTTCTTTCAATAAAATGTAGATTCCATCATCAGGCGAAGAGCCATCTCCTAATTTCCCGATATACATTCCGGGTCGCATGCGGATGTGTTCTTTCCAATCAAGCGAGCGGATGTTATCTTCGGTATACTGATTTTGTTCAGACATGGTAAGTTGTAGCGATTTGGTGCTAATGTAAGGTATCTTACGAGATTTTAAAAGCAGAAAAAAAAGAAGTTATTAATAATAATATTGACAGTGGATTTGCGATATCCGATTTACAAGGTTATAGGGAAATAGACCCTAAATTATCGATTGTGATACTTTCGCAACTTCATGTTGAGTTCTTTGGGATTGAAGGGTTTGATGATGTATTCGTTGATTCCGATTTGCAGGGCGCGATCGAGATAGCCAAAAGAAGCCGATGCAGTTAGGGCAATAATAGGAATTAATTTATCGACCATTCGGATGGCGATGGTGGCATCGTAACCATCCATTACAGGCATAGAAAGATCCATAAGAATGACATCATAGCGTTTGGCGTTGTACTTTTCGATGCCTACGAGTCCGTTTTCAGCGGTATCCACTTCTACGTTCCATTGGCTCATAATTTTTTGAGCGATTTTGGTATTAATTAGGTTATCTTCTACCAACAACACCTTTAATCCTTTAAGATTTTCTTCTTTGTAATCTTCTTGTAAATCGTTAGTATTGACGCCCTTAAATTTGGTATTAATTGGCAGCCGAAGCGTGAAGTAAAAATTAGAACCTTGACCCAACTCGCTGTCAAATTCGATATCGGAGCCCAACAAATTCAAAAGTTTTTTGGTAATGACCAAACCGAGTCCGGTGCCTCCAAATTGTCTGGATGTATTGGTGTCTGCTTGAGTGAATTTTTCAAAAATGGAATGAAATTTCACTTTATCAATACCGATTCCGTCGTCGATAATTTCGATTTTAAACGTAGAGATTTTCTTTTTAACGGACAATTGATTCAACTTGATTTGGATGTGACCGTATTTCGTAAACTTAATCGCATTGGAAACCAAATTGGTAATGACTTGGTTGATTCGCAGCGGATCGCTGATAAGATTGGGTACAAAATTGTCATCGACTATCACTTCGATGGTGTTTAAATTTTCGGAAGCTCTTGCCTCTAGTGAGCGCGCTATTTGACGTACTAAGTCGGTGATATTGAAAGGAATTTTTTCGATATCTACTTTTCCTGATTCGATTTTACTAAAATCTAAAATGTTATTGATTAGCAGGAATAAATTCTGAGCGGAATGCTTGAGCACTTCGATATTTTCATGAAAACTTTGCAAAGAGTTCTCTTTTTCCATGATATAAATGAGGCCAATAATCGCATTGAGTGGCGTTCGAATTTCGTGACTCATGATGGATAAAAACTCCGATTTGGCTTCATTGGCTTCTTCGGCATTTGAAATTGAAATATAGAGTTGTTCTTGGAATTCTTTTTTGATTTCAATTTCCTTGTGAAGAATGTTTAATAAATTTAGTAAACTGTCATCATTATTTATTTCTTTTCCTTCGGAATCAAGTTCTTTAATTGCTTCTATAAGTTTCTTTTGGAAGAACTCTTTTTTATTTAATTCTTCTTTAAGTTTGGCATTGATGGCAGCGTATTCAAGATCATTGAGAATTGCAGAATGTTCGAACAATTCCGCATCCCTTTCATAATTTAAATAGGTTTGATTGACCGTTTGAATAAAAGCAGCCAAGTTGGGATTATTTTCAATAAAGTCATCCGATAAAAATTTATCGACCTGTCGTTTTAAGTTTCTATGAAAATGGGATTTGTTCATGAATTATTCCTCGTATAACGTTGTAATCGTCATGGTTTGGTTGTGTAATTCACAGGCCACCTGCTCAATAGTTGGTGCTATTTCACCATAAGAATAAAACCCAGATAAAATCGTTTTAGGTCCGAAAATTTCCTTAACCACTTCGAGTTCTTCTTCTACACGATCGCCAAGTACAATTCGTCTACCCACACAGCTAACCAATAACGCGAGTCGAATATTAGAATCCGGTTGTTGAACTATTTTCATAGCTGCTTCCGAAGAAGCTTCAATAAGTTTATCGATATTGCCTTTCATCAAACGAACCATAGAACCTTGTGGAATATTTCCGGCGAAAGTCATTGATTTTTTTTCTTCATCGATGGATAAAATCGTTCGTACTACAGATGCGGAGCTTCCTTTTTCTTTCATAGAAAGTGGGAAGTAAAGAGATGAACCTGGTAATTCTTTGGCGTATTTTCCTAAATACTCTTTGTATAAATCTAAGGCATACCAATCTCCAATTTTATAGAGTATGTTTTTATCGGATTGAGTCACTTCCCGTTCAGGCCCAAAATCACCCCAGCCGCCTTCGGATCCATAACCGAAACGAATGTGATCGCCATAAAACCCTATGACTACTATTTTTCCAACTCTTGCATCGCTATTGAGACCAACAATTGTTTTTTGAAAAGCATATTCATCACCCGCTAAACCACCAAAAATTGGTATTTTCTTATTGGTTTGTTTGATGAGTTCATTAATAAGTTCGGTTCCGTTGATATGCGTTCCTTCTGATAATACTAAAATGGATTTCAGCTCTGGCGACCCTAATTTTGTATTTATCATTTCGCCTAAATCATTAATATCGTTATTGCCAACAATATCAAATTCGCAAGTTCTAATGGTTGTTTTTTCAAAATCAATTGCCGTGGCTACAATTTCTTTTTCGATGACACATTGATTTGATATTTGTCCTGAAGAAGAGCATATCACTATTTGTGCATTTGGAAAACTTAATTTCAAGTTAGTGTATGGCTTCACTTTTTCTAGAAGTGTTCTTTGTCCGAACACTAAAATCAAGTCAGCCTTATTAGCTTCAAATGATTCCGTACTTGAAACCGTGCGATGCTCATTGGTTTCGCTGATTAGTAGTTGTTGTAGTTTCATAGCTTTGGTTTTAAAGAAACATCCATTATTTTAATAATTTGGGGATTATAAAGAAAGGGAAACCAAAATTAAAAAGCAAAAAAAAAACCTGAAATATGACTTTCAAGTTTTTTTTTATTTTATAATCGTATTGTTAAACGATTAAACGTTAAATCTAAAATGCATAACGTCTCCGTCTTTTACTATATATTCTTTTCCTTCTACGCGAAGTTTTCCGGCTTCTTTTACTTTGGCTTCGGAGCCGAAATTAGCAAAATCATCAAACGCAATTACCTCGGCACGGATAAATCCTTTTTCGAAATCGGTATGAATTACTCCAGCCGCTTTTGGTGCCGTATCACCAACTTTAATTGTCCAGGCACGGACTTCTTTAACACCTGCCGTGAAATAAGTTTGCAATTTCAACAGTTTGTAGGCCGCCCGAATTAAAACCGAAGCCCCTGGTTCGTGCAAACCTAAATCTTCGAGAAACATTTTGCGTTCTTCGTAAGTTTCCAATTCGGTAATGTCGGCTTCTGTTCCTACAGCAAGCACAATGACTTCGGCGTTTTCATCTTTCACTAATTCGCGAACTTGATCTACGTATTTGTTTCCATTTACGGCAGCACCTTCGTCGACATTACAAACGTATAAAACCGGTTTGGTGGTGATTAATTGAAAATCTTCCATCAAATCTTCTTCATCTTGATTGATCGGCAAAACTGTTCTCGCTGATTTTGCTTGCAATAAAGCTTCGCGAATTCGATCTAAGAATGCTTTTTCTACTTGAGCTTCTTTATTGCCTGTTTTGGCGGCACGGTTTACTTTTTCCAAACGTTTTTCAACCGTTTCTAAATCTTTTAATTGCAATTCGATGTCAATAGTTTCTTTGTCGCGAATCGGATTTACATTACCATCAACGTGCACGATATTGTCGTTATCAAAACAACGCAACACGTGAATGATGGCGTTGCATTCTCTGATGTTTCCTAAAAACTGATTTCCTAAACCTTCTCCTTTACTGGCTCCCTTAACCAAACCTGCAATATCTACAATATCAACGCTGGCCATTTGAACACGCTCGGGTTTTACTAATTCTTCTAATTTTTCAATTCTCGGGTCGGGAACATTGACTACACCAATATTAGGTTCGATGGTACAAAACGGAAAGTTAGCACTTTGCGCTTTCGCATTCGACAAACAATTAAATAAGGTTGATTTTCCAACGTTGGGTAATCCTACAATTCCTGCTTTCATTATGATGGTTTGTTTTAAAAGTGTGCAAATATAAGGGAATAAAACCAAGTAACAAAAGCATTACTATTGGAAGGCAACAAAAAAACAGGAATCAACTATTACGCTTTACTTTAAAAAGTGTTGCTATGATTTAAATTATGGCGTCACTTTTTTTTACCCAAGGAATTACTTTTTCGGATATCCTTTTTAATAAGTATTTGATATGTTTTTGAACACGCCTCTTTTTTTGAGTTAAATAATTACTATATTTCGTATACTAAAACCAAATTCACTCTAACCAATTCAATTAATTATGAGAAAAATTACATTAATGTTATGCTTATTGTCGTTTTCTCTTCTCTTTTCTCAAAAGGAAATTAGCGGAAAAATATCCGACAATACCGGTGCTGCCTTGCCTGGTGTAAACATCTTGGAAAAAGGAACTTCCAACGGAACCTCGACCGATTTGGATGGAAATTACAAAATCAAAGTCAAAGAGAATGCTACTTTAGAGTATAGTTATCTTGGCTTTGCCACAGTAACAAAAAGCGCTTCAGAAGGGAGCACTTTAAATGTTGCCCTAACAGCAGGCGACCAACAATTACAGGAAGTGCAAATCGTAGGTTCTAGAAATTCGAAACGTACGCTTGTCAATTCAGCCGTTCCTATTGATGTGATTTCGATGAAAGACATCACCACCCAAAGCGGAAAAATTGAAATTAACGAATTGTTGCAATACGTTGCGCCTTCGTTTAATGCGAACAAACAATCTGGTTCTGATGGTGCCGATCACGTAGATCCTGCTTCATTGCGCGGATTAGGCCCAGACCAAACTTTGGTTTTGATAAATGGTAAACGCCGTCACCAATCGTCTTTAATCAATTTGTTCGGAACACGAGGTCGCGGGAACACGGGAACCGATTTGAATGCCATCCCAGCGAGTGCCATCAAGCGAATTGAAATTTTAAGAGATGGCGCTGCCGCTCAATATGGTTCCGATGCGATTGCGGGTGTTATCAATATTGTTTTGAACGACAATGTGAATGAGTTGACCGGTGCCGTTACCTACGGAGCATACAATCCGCATGCGGAAGGTGATTTTTTAAACGGAACTGCGAATACCCACAATAACGTACTCGACCAAAATGGATTTGGTAATTCTTACGGAAAAGATTCAAAATTGGATGGAGGTTCTGTAAAAGTAGCCGCTAATTATGGCGTTGCTATTGGTGACAAAGGCGGCTTTGCCAATTTCACCACAGAATATTTGAATAAAAACAAAACGCTTCGTCCTGGATACGATTTCCGAAAAGGATTTGGAGAAGCAGCCATTCAAGGATTTAATTTGTTTGGAAATTTAGCCATTCCTGTTTCAGATCATACCGAATTTTATGCCTTTGGAGGTAGCAATTACCGCGACACCGACGCTTATGCCTTTACCAGAAATGGCGGGGAACGCGTTGTGGAAACCGTGTATCCTGGTGGGTATACCCCGCGAATTACTTCTACTATTATTGACCAATCCTTTGCCGCTGGGTTCCGAAAACAAACAGCTAGCGGGTGGAAAATTGATTTCAGCAATACGTTTGGGAAGAACCTATTTCATTATTATATTAAAGGAACCATCAACGCTTCTTTGTTGGAAAAATCACCAACCGAATTTGATGCTGGTGGACACAGTTTAACTCAGAACATCACTAATTTTGATTTTTCTAAAAACTTTAACTCTATTTTGAAAGGGTTGAACTTGGCTTTTGGTAGTGAATATCGTGTGGAGAAATTCAACATCTTTGCCGGTGAAGAAGGTTCTTATGCTACTTACGATACTAACGGACAGGTGATTACCAATCCAACTACACAATCAGCGCCATCGATTCCAAATCCGGACTACGATCCTGCCGATCCAAGTTCATCTGCTACTATTCCACGCCCAGGTGGTTCTCAAGGATTTCCAGGATACAGTCCGGCGAACGTGGTCGACAAAAGCCGAACCAATTTATCGCTTTATGCCGACACCGAGTTGGATGTAACCGATTCTTTCTTAGTTAGCGTTGCGGGTCGTTTTGAAAACTATAGTGATTTTGGAAGTACTACCAATATCAAATTGGCATCTAGAATTAAATTGAACAAAAACTTCAATATCAGAAGTTCCTTCAGTACTGGATTTAGAGCGCCATCTTTGGCTCAAATTTACTACAACTTACGTTTCACTAATTTCAATGCTAGCGGGGCTACGGAAGTATTATTATCCCCCAACAACAGTCCTGTAACCAAAGCCTTTGGCATCAACAAACTAAATGAAGAAAGAGCCAAAAATGCTTCGTTAGGATTTACCGCATCGGTTGGAAATTTCACGGCAACGGTTGATGGGTATTATATTGACGTAAAAGACAGAATCGTATTAACCGGTTATTTTGATGCTTCTGCTTTGAACTTAGGAGTTTCCGAGGCACAGTTTTTTACCAATGGTGTAGATACCAAAACCAGAGGTGTTGATGTTGTTTTGGCTTGGAAAAAAAGTGTTGGAGGTTCTAGATTTGGAGCCACTTTAGCCGGAAACTTTAACCAAATGGAAATTTACAATGTAAAAAATAGAGGACTTGACCAAGAAACCTTCTTTGGTGCACGAGAAAAAGCGTTTTTATTGGCTTCGGCACCCAAAAATAAATTTGCTTTGAACTTTACATATGCCATTCAAAAATTAGATGCTGGACTTGCCTTCACCCGATTTAGTAAAGTGGTTTTAGTAGATTACAATAATGAAGACGATGTTTATGGTGCCAAAATCGTAAGTGATTTAACGGTGGGGTACCAATTGACAAAACAACTGAAATGGAGTGTTGGAGCCAACAATTTTTTAAATGTATATCCTGACAAACAAGACGAACAAGGCAATACGGAAGCTGGTGGTTATTGGGATGCTGTTCAGATGGGTTTCAACGGAGCCTACTATTATACTCGCTTAGGATTTAGTTTCTAATCGTCGTAGAATTCCAAAAAAAAAAATCCTGAAATTTCTTTCAGGATTTTTTTTATTCGTTGTGCAAAAAGGATTGTCGGTTCAATAAGGTTTCCTCTGTTTCCACATGATTGTCATCAGGGATGCAACAATCAACAGGACAAACAGCGGCGCATTGGGGTTCATCGTGAAAACCTTTGCATTCGGTGCATTTGCCTGGAACAATATAATAAATATCATCGGAAACTGGAGTCTGAGCGGCATCGGCATCTACTTCACTTCCATCTGGAAGAACAACTTTCCCTTTTAGTTTGGTTCCGTCTTTGTAACGCCAATCGTCAGCTCCCTCATATATTGCGGTATTCGGGCATTCGGGTTCACATGCGCCACAATTGATACATTCGTCCGTTATGATAATTGCCATTCGTTTTCTATTTATGATTTTAGATTTCCAACTTTTGCGATTTTTAAAATGCCCAAATGGAAAATCCTAAATACTATTGCTTATTTTTGTGCAAAATTACAATCAAAAGTCGTTATAAACAAGTAAACAAATGTTACAAATCGAAAAAAAGAATGCTTTCATGGCACTGGGGAAATTTTTAAGTCAGTTTTCTGAAAATAAGAATGCCCAAAGCGATGCTGTTTTGAACAACGATTTGTTCTTTGATGCTTTTGTAGATTTGATCCAATTGTCGCAATCGTACAACGGTTGGTATACTCCCGAGCAAGTTTATTTTGCCATTCATTCCTGGGCGGAAGCCTTGACCGAAGAAAATTTGACAATCTGGTTATCGAAATACTCTTTTGAAAAAGTAACGCCCAAAACTGTTGGCTTAGTTCTGGCCGGTAATATTCCGTTAGTAGGTTTTCATGATTTTCTTAGTGTCTTAATTTCTGGTCATCGCGTGATGGTGAAAACTTCTTCAAACGATCAACATTTATTGCCGTTTTTGGCTAACTATTTAATCGCTGTCTATCCTACTTTTAAAAACGACATCACATTTGCAGACGGAAAATTAGAACATTTTGATGCCGTAATTGCCACGGGGAGTAACAATACCGCCCGATATTTTGAGTACTATTTTAAAGACAAACCAAGTATTATTCGGAAGTCTAGAAATTCGATCGCTGTCTTAAACGGTCAAGAATCGAAAGAACAACTGCTTGCTTTAGGGGACGATATTTTTAGGTATTTCGGATTGGGATGTCGCAACGTTTCCAAATTATTTGTACCCAAAAGCTACGATTTTACCGCTTTTTTTGAAGCAATTTTCGAGTTTCAGGACATTATTCATTATGAAAAATACGCCAACAATTACGATTACAACAAGGCGGTATTTTTGATGAGCAATTTCAAATTATTAGACAATGGTTTCTTAACCATTAAAGAAGATACCAGTCACGCCTCCCCTATTTCGAGTGTTTTTTATGAATATTATGACGCTTTAGAATCGGTTCAAAAAAGGTTATTGGAAGAGGAAGAGCACATTCAATGTATCGTTTCCAATGGTTTGATTAAAGACAGCATTCCGTTTGGAACTACCCAAAAACCAGCCCTTTGGGACTATGCGGATCATGTAGATACCTTAGATTTTTTACTTCATTTGTAAATAAAATCAGAGCGTAACTACAACGTTTTTGTTAATAACATCATCGATTAACGTGTAAATAAAATCAGTTATTCGCTTGCTATTTCCGAAATTTGCGACTTAATTTTTTATGATATGCTAACAGACGTAATGAAAAAACATAACTACAGTGCCGGACCGTGCATTTTACCTCCAGAAGTTTTCGAAAAATCGGCAGCAGCCATTTTAGATTTCAATAATTCGGGATTGTCTCTTTTAGAAATCTCACACCGAAGTAAAGATTTTATCGCTGTGATGGACGAAGCTAGAGCATTGGCTTTAGACTTGTTAGGTCTGACCGGAAAAGGATACCAAGCTTTATTTTTGAGTGGTGGTGCCAGTTTAGAATTCCTAATGGTGCCCTACAATTTGATGAAAGAAAACGGAAAAGCAGCCTATTTAGATACGGGAACTTGGGCTAACAATGCGATCAAAGAAGCGAAAGCGTTTGGAGAAACCGTAGTAGTAGCTACCTCAAAAAACGAAAATTACACGCACATTCCAAAAGAATTTGATATTCCTGCCGATGCTAATTATTTTCACTGCACCAGCAACAATACCATTTTCGGAACGCAAATGAAAAGCTTTCCTAAAGTGAATATGCCCTTAGTTTGCGACATGAGTTCGGATATTTTTTCGCGAGTATTAGACTTTACTCAATTTGACATTATTTATGCCGGCGCTCAGAAAAATATGGGTCCCGCTGGAGCGACTTTAGTAATTGTAAAAGAAGAAATTCTGGGCAAAACAGGCCGTACAATTCCAAGTATGTTGGATTATGAAAAACATATCAAAGCCGACAGCATGTATAACACGCCACCGGTATTTCCTATTTACGCCTCTTTACTAACCTTGCAATGGTTGAAAAACCTTGGCGGAATTGCTGCCATCGAAGAAATCAACAATGCGAAAGCGAAATTGCTATACGATGAAATTGACAGAAACCCTTATTTCATAGGGGCTGCCAACGTAGACGATCGTTCGGGAATGAATGCCACTTTCTTGTTAGAGAATGAAGCGCATGCTCCTATTTTTGACACGTTGTGGAAAGAAGCTGGAATATCGGGATTACCCGGTCACCGTTCTGTTGGTGGCTACCGCGCTTCTATGTACAATGCCTTGCCGCTAGAGAGTGTTCAAGTCTTAGTAGATGTCATGCGCGATTTTGAAACGAAGATTTCTGGAATGAACATTTAGAAATTTACAAAAAAACTACCACTCGTTCGATAGAATCGCAATGCCTAGCCCTGATGGGAACGGCATCTCCCGATTTAGAAAAACACGGCGGCAGCCGATGTTTTTGTTAATTGGGAATATAGTGGACAGCAGGAACTAGCTCCTAAAAAAAATAAAAATTAATAACCGAATACAAGAAAGAATGAAAGTATTAGCCAATGATGGAATTTCTAAAAGCGGAATTGAAGCTTTAGAAAAAGGCGGTTTTGAAGTGATTACTACCAAAGTAGCCCAAGAACAAGTTGCCAACTATGTCAATGCCAATGGCATTAGCGTGGTGCTGGTAAGAAGTGCAACAAAAGTGCGTAAAGATATTATTGACGCGTGTCCAAGCTTGAAAATTATTGGTCGAGGCGGTGTTGGTATGGACAATATTGACGTAGAATATGCCCGCTCAAAAGGAGTTCATGTGATTAATACGCCAGCATCTTCTTCAGAAAGTGTGGCGGAATTGGTATTTGCGCACTTATTTTCAGGTGTTCGTTTTTTGCATGATGCCAATAGAAACATGCCTTTGGAAGGCGATTCTAATTTTGACGGTTTGAAAAAAGCCTATGCCAACGGGATAGAATTGCGTGGAAAAACGTTAGGGATTATTGGATTTGGACGTATTGGTCAAGCTACTGCAAAAATGGCGTTGGGCTTGGGTATGAAAGTAATTGCCGCTGACAAATATGTAGACAATGCCGAAATTCGTGTGGATTTTTACAACGGACAGTTTATCAACGTGGATATCGTTACCGAACCTATGGAAGCTTTATTGCAACATGCTGATTTTATTACGCTTCACGTGCCGGCTCAAGATGGTTATGTGATTGGCGGAGCTGAATTAGCCGTAATGAAAAACAGTGTCGGAATTATCAATTGTTCCCGCGGTGGTGTTGTAGACGAAGTAGCTTTGATTGACGCTTTGGATTCTGGAAAAGTATTGTTTGCTGGATTGGATGTTTTTGAAACCGAGCCGACACCAGAAATTAAGATCTTGATGCACCCAAAAATTTCGTTGACCCCTCACATTGGAGCCGCCACTTTAGAAGCTCAGGATCGTATTGGAACGGAATTGGCTGAACAAATCATTGGTTTGTTGAAATCGGAAAAAGCATAATTTTATTTTTTTTTGAGTCGTCCTAAAATAGGTTGACAAGTTTTACAATAAATTAATTAAAACCGGTGAAGTTATCTTCACTGGTTTTTTCATATACAAAGTTAGGTGTTTTCATATTTAAACTCAAATGTGGTCTTTTAGTATTATAACATTCCACGGATTCTCTAATTAACTGATTAAGTTCATACCCTGATTTACATTTGTAAATAAGGAATTCCTGTTTTAAAATCCCATTAATTCTCTCCGCCAAAGCATTTTGGTAACAATCATAACCATCAGTCATAGAAGCGATAATATTATTTTTGTTTAATTCATTTTGATAAATTTGAGAACAATATTGCAAACCTCTATCTGAGTGATGTATTAATTGAAGGTTTGTTTTTCTGTTTTTTACGGCCATTTTTAAAGCTTTAACCACATTTTCCGCACTCATATCATCACTTAAGTGATAACCAACTATTTTTCTGCTAAAAGCATCTGTAACCAATGATAGGTAATGAGTTCTTTCATAGGATTTTATATAAGTTATATCACTAACAAAAACTTGTTCCGTTCTGTTAATATCAATATCTTTAAATAAATTGGGGTACTTGCGTAACCAGTGTTTAGAAAAGGTAGTTTTAGTGTAATTTTTCATTGGCTTAATTAGCATTTGTTCTCTTTTTAAATAAGCAAAAAATGCATCTCTTCCGATTTTAATTCCATTTTCAACAAAAGATTGTTCTAGTAAAAAATAAAGTTTTCTTGCGCCTAAGCGCGGCATTACTCTTCTTTGTTTTTCAACTAGTTGCCTTA
>CALPUN020000048.1 GCA_943326765.2 Bifidobacterium breve
CGATTTGCCTGCAAAAGTTATGGATTTAGGGGTGCAAGAAGGAATTATTCGATCATTATATACGGCTCACAACGGCGTGTACCGCATGAGTGCCGATATGGAAGATCTGGTAGAAACTTCCAATAATGTTGCGCGAGTCATCATTAAAGACGGAGAAATTACGATTGGTTGCTTAACACGCTCTTCGGTAGAAACATCAAAATTTGATTTAGCGAATGCTTTGCGATCAGCTTTTGAATTGTGTGGTTGTGAAGTAGTATTGTCGGGTTCTTATCCGGGTTGGACGCCCAATGTAAAATCGGAAATTCTAGATATTTTGGTGTCAATTTATGAAAAACAAAATGGCGAAAAACCAAAAGTAGTAGCCTGTCACGCGGGTTTAGAATGCGGAATTTTAGGAACCAATTATCCTGAAATGGACATGATTTCATTCGGACCCACCATTCATGGAGCCCACTCTCCGGATGAACGGGCTTCAATTAAATCCTCTCAGAAATTTTGGAAATTTGTGTTGGAGATTTTAGAAAACATTCCAGTTAAATAGTTCGTGTTAAAAGTTCTCGAAATAAAAAAACGCTCAGTGACGAGAGTTACTGAGCAATAAAAACTTAGTTGTGTTTAGACATAGGATAAGTCTCTGAAGTAACTTTTCCTTCTTGTTTCCCCGAAATAGTGACTACTATACTACCAGTTGTAATTTGCTGGTATCTAATTTTTTGAGGATAATCGTGATTTGGGTTTTCGAAAACCAATTCTTTCGCGTCGGATTTGGTCAACAGAAATGTTACCGGCTCGTCATTATTTTGCCCTTTAACAGTTGCCATATACACTAAGTCGGAGCCTTTTTGCAACAGTGTCATGCTTTCGTGATGCAAAGTGTCATTGCTTTTGATGTAAAAAGCTTTTCCTACGTAAGTACTGTCATTGGATTTTGACCAACTTTCGGATAAGATTCCCTCGTCGGATTTATTTTCCCAAGACCCAACAAGCCAAGTGGCCACTTTAATTTTGTTTTCTTGTTCCTGTTTTTTGCAGGCAATAACGGTTAGGGCAAGTGTAATAAGGAATATTTTTTTCATAAGTGTACAGAGATAAATAGTGCTATTAATTCGATACAATAGTATGAAAAAAAATTGGCATAGCCCAGATGGTAGCGGCATCTCCCGTTTTATAGAAAACAAGGCGTTTCGCCGTAGCTTTTCTTAAACGGGAATATAGCGGACAGCTGGAATAGCTCCTAAAAAAAAGACACCGCCACTGCAAATTGTGAAATTTGAATTTCGTACTTCCAATATCTAAAAATAGTTCCAATCTTTTCCTTAAATTTGCACACCAAAATAAAGGAATAAAAAAATGTTAGACAGACTTCAAATAGTAAAACAACGTTTCGATGAGATTTCGGATTTGATTATTCAACCCGATATTATTGCGGATCAGAAACGCTATGTGCAACTTAATAAAGAATACAAAGACCTAAAAGCCTTAGCAGAAAAGCGCGATGAATATGTGACTTTAATGGGCAATATCGACGAGGCAAATGAAATTATATCGGATGGTTCGGATTCAGAAATGACCGAAATGGCGAAATTGCAATTGGAAGAGTCCAAAGAGCGTTTGCCTATTTTGGAAGAAGAGATTAAGTTCCTGCTAATTCCAAAAGACCCAGAAGATGCGAAAAACGTCATGGTTGAAGTCCGTGCCGGAACAGGAGGCGATGAAGCCAGTATTTTTGCTGGGGATTTGTTCCGAATGTATACCAAATATTGTGAAGGCCGCGGTTGGAGAACTTCGGTAGTGGATATGAATGAAGGAACATCCGGTGGTTTTAAAGAGGTAATTTTTGAAGTGACGGGTGAAGATGTGTATGGTACTTTGAAATTTGAAGCTGGGGTACACCGTGTTCAAAGGGTTCCGCAAACCGAAACGCAAGGGCGGGTGCATACATCAGCAGCTACGGTAATGGTATTACCAGAAGCGGAAGAATTCGATGTTCAAATTGATATGAATGATGTTCGGGTTGATTTCTTTTGTTCATCAGGACCGGGAGGTCAATCGGTAAATACTACCAAATCGGCAGTTCGTTTGACCCACATTCCGACTGGATTGGTAGCCCAATGTCAAGATCAAAAGTCACAACATAAGAATAAAGACAAAGCTTTGACGGTATTGCGTTCTCGTTTGTACGAGCAAGAATTGGCTAAAAAACAAGAAGAAGATGCTACCAAAAGAACATCTCAAGTAAGTTCCGGAGATCGTTCGGCTAAAATTAGAACCTACAATTATGCTCAAGGACGCGTAACGGATCATCGAGTAGGCTTAACGTTATATGATTT
The DNA here is from genome assembly GCA_943326765.2 of Bifidobacterium breve. Lineage (GTDB taxonomy): Bacteria > Bacteroidota > Bacteroidia > Flavobacteriales > Flavobacteriaceae > Flavobacterium. The sequence goes on from CALPUN020000048.1 coordinate 2,334, forward strand.
GGGGAATATTATGAATGGGGATATTCAAAAAATTGTAGACGAATTGCAATTGGTCAATAATATGGAAAAATTGAAAGAAGCAAGTGAAGTGTATTAATTATTTCTATCTTTAAAGTTTAAAATCACTATTGATTTAAACTTTTCACTAATAAAAAACATATGAAAAAACTATTCTTATTCTCGATGTTACTAGTTGTTTTTACAGCAAAGTCACAATCCTATTTGGGATATTTTAACGATAATTATGCGGGCGTCCAAGGAGTTCTTTATAATCCTTCTTCCATTGTAGACTCTAGGTTCAAGACGGACATCAACCTTTTTTCGATTAGTGGTGCTGCTACCAATGATTATTACGGGGTGAACATGTCCGATTTGTTGAAGAACGGTTACAGTTTTGAAAAAAAGGCCATCAAATTTCCTTCGGGTAATAATAATTTGATAGCAAATATTGACGTGATGGGACCATCATTCATGTTCAATTTGTCACCTAAAAGTTCCCTAGCTCTTTTTACTAGAGCACGTGTTTTTGCTAATTTCAACAATTTAACGGGCCAATTTGTAGCTCAAATTGACAATGGTTTTGAAAATCCAACCTTCGGTGTCAACGAAGGGGATTACAATATTGTTACGAACGCATGGAGCGAATATGGATTGTCATTTGCACACATTTTGTACCGTAAGAATCAACATTTTTTAAAAGGAGGTCTCTCTTTGAAATACCTGCAAGGTATGGGTAACGCCTATAGCTACGGACAAAATGTTAGCCTTACTAAAACGGGGGCTATTTTTACTTCAACAGGTCAAGTGACCTATGGTGGTAGTCAAGATGTGGAGGAAGATTTCAATAACTTTAAAATTGATAGCAAATCGCATGGTTGGGGTGTTGATCTAGGATTCACTTACGAATGGCGTCCAGAATATGAAAAATACACCATCAGGGATCAAAAAGGAAAAAGCTACGATTTGAAAGACAAAAACAAATACAAATTGCGTTTCGGCTTGTCTGTAACCGATATTGGATCCATCCAATACCATAAATTTAATGAAAACAAATACAATACGAACGGTACTTTTACACAAGCGGATTATGATGCCAGTACTACCATATTTAATTTTTTAAATAGGTTCGATCAAATTGCTCCTGCAAGTGCGCCGGCTAAAGTAAGTTTGCCAACGGCTTTGCACGCCAATGTGGATTGGCATTTGCACAATAAATTCTATCTAAATGTCAATACTGATTTTAGTTTGATTCAAAAAACAGCCGCAAACAAAAATGCGATTGCCAATACCGTAATGCTAGCCCCTCGTTTTGAAACCAAATGGTTTAGTATTTACACGCCTGTAAGTTGGATGGAATATCAAGGCGTGCAATTAGGAACTGGATTTCGTTTCGGACCTATATTTGTTGGTTCAGGTTCCATAATTTCTAATTTAATTTCAGATAATTCCAAAGCAATTGATGCGCATGTTGGTTTAAAAATTCCAATATATCAAGGCAAATTGAAGGATAGAGACCAGGATGGTTTGTTTGATAAAGTCGATTCTTGTCCAACTGTAGCAGGACCAACAGAAAACTTTGGTTGTCCTTGGCCAGATACCGATAAAGATGGTGTTTTAGATAAAGACGATTCTTGCGTAGATACTATTGGACCCATAGAAAATAAAGGATGTCCCTGGCCGGATACTGATAAAGACGGTTTGTTAGACAAAGACGATTCTTGTCCAGAAGTAGCCGGACCCATAGAAAATAAAGGATGTCCATGGCCAGATACTGATAAAGATGGTGTATTAGACAAAGATGATAAATGTCCGGATGTTTTTGGTGTAATCGAAAATAACGGTTGCCCTGAAATAAAAGCGGTGGAAGTTATGGCTCCCGTAACGTTGACGCTTGAGGTGCAAAAAGAAGTGGCCAAACAAATTGGAAGTTATTCTAAAACAATCTTATTTGATACCGGAAAAGCAACTGTTAAATCGGAATCTTTTGGAAGTCTAGATGCTATTGTAACTATTTTAAATGAATACCCTACAGCCAACTTTAAAATTGAAGGACATACTGATGACACCGGTAGTGCCGTTAAAAATTTACAACTTTCAAAAGACAGAGCTGCTGCTATCAAAGATTATTTTATTAGCAAAGGAGTTATTCAAACGCGATTGACATCGGAAGGCTACGGATCTAAAAAACCAATTGCTAGTAACAAAACATTAAAAGGCAAAACGTTGAATCGAAGAGTAGAAATTAATCTAGTTAAGTAATACTATAGAAGCCTCAGCAATGGGGCTTTTTTTATGCATTATTTGAAAACTAAAGTACCTTGGTATCCTCAAAAACAACTACATGACTACAGCACAATTAGTTCACCAAATTAAAAAAAAGAAATCCTTTCTATGCATCGGTTTAGATGTTGACCTTGCTAAAATTCCGCCGCATTTAGTCGCTGCTGAAGATCCTATTTTCGAATTCAATAAAGCCATTATTGATGCCACACACGAACTTACAGTGGCCTACAAACCTAATACGGCTTTTTATGAAGCCTATGGAATAAAAGGTTGGGAGTCTTTACAAAAAACAATCAACTATCTCAACAAGAACTATCCAGAAATATTCACCATTGCGGATGCTAAACGCGGGGATATTGGAAATACGTCGTCAATGTATGCCAAAGCTTTTTTAGAAGACTTGAATTTTGACAGCATCACCGTAGCACCTTATATGGGAAAGGATTCAGTAGAACCTTTTTTGGCTTTCGAAAACAAACACACCATTTTACTAGCGTTAACTTCAAACGAAGGCGCTTTCGATTTCCAAACGTTAAATGTTGGCGAGAAACCATTGTATCAAAAAGTCCTAAAGAAATCACAAACCTGGAAAAATGCTTCCAATTTGATGTATGTCGTAGGTGCAACTAAGGCCGAATATTTCTCAGAAATACGAAAAATAGTTCCAAACAGCTTTCTCTTAGTTCCCGGCGTTGGAGCTCAAGGGGGTAGTTTAAAAGAAGTGTGCCAATTTGGAATGAACGATCAAATCGGGCTGCTCATCAACTCGTCGCGAGGCATAATCTATGCATCGAATGGAACTGATTTTGCCGAAAAAGCAAGAGCGGAAGCTCAAAAAATACAACAAGAAATGGAAGCCATTTTGGAAGCTAATCAGTCGTAAGAATTCAAAAATAATAATTTGACAGTCTACCCCTTTAGGGCGAAACAAAATGAAAACACTCACAGACCAACTCGGAATAACGCATACGTTCGAGGAAACTCCCAAACGAATTATTTCTTTAGTACCCTCCCAAACCGAATTATTATATGAATTGGGATTAGAAGAGAGTATCATTGGTGTCACCAAGTTTTGTGTGCATCCGTATCATTTTAAATCGATTAAAACTAGAGTCGGCGGGACTAAGAAAGTGCATTATGAGAAAATAAAACTGCTGCAACCCGATATCATCATTGCCAATAAAGAAGAAAATACTTTAGAAATGGTTACCGAGTTGCGGAAAATTTGTACCGTTTGGGTTACTGATGTTCGAACCATTGCGGATAATTATCAAATGATTACTGATTTTGGACAACTGTTCAATTGTCGCACCGAAGCTCAAAAATGGAACGATAAGATTGTTCATGCTCTAAGTGAATTTCAAAAACACATCAAAGATCAACCGATGCAAAAAGTAGCTTATTTTATTTGGAAAGATCCCTATATGGTGGCAGGTTCGGATACTTATATTCAAGAGTTGCTAACGTTGAACCACTTTCAAAATTGTTATGAAAATAGAGGCCGCTATCCAGAAATTGAAATCGAGAAAATGCGATTAGAAGGTGACCCAGATTTGGTATTACTTTCTTCAGAGCCTTATCCGTTCAAAGAAGAAGACGCTTTCGAAATCGGACGATTCACACACCATGCCAAAACCATTTTTGTGGATGGGGAATATTTTTCTTGGTATGGAAGCCGAATTGTAAAAGCACTAGAGTATTTTAAACAGTTGCATACCAAAGTGTAGTTGGTTTTTATTACCATAGCTTCTGAAAAAGAGATACATTTACAAAAAAATTGCAGATTGATACATTACACTTTATACGAAAACAAATCCTCGGACCAATGGGTTACTTTTGTGCATGGAGCAGGAGGAAGTTCGTCTATTTGGTACAAACAAATACGCGATTTTAAAAAGCATTATAACGTGTTGTTACTCGATCTTCGGGGTCACGGAAATTCTAAACCCACATTCAAAAAAGCCCTTCAAAAAAAATATACTTTTTCGGCCTTAGCCAATGATATAGTGGAAGTGCTAGATCATTTAAGAATTGAAAAAACACATTTGGTGGGCATTTCATTGGGAACCATTTTAATCCGACAATTAGCCGAAATGCATCCCGAACGAGTGCAAAGCATGATATTAGGAGGTGCTATTCTAAAAATGAATTTCCGTTCGCAAATACTTATGCGATTGGGTAATATTTTTAAATACGTTTTACCCTATTTGGTGCTGTATCGTTTTTTTGCTTTTGTAATCATGCCGAAAAAGAACCACAAACAATCTCGGATTTTGTTCATCAATGAAGCCAAAAAAGTGTATCAAAAAGAATTTATTAAATGGTTCAAACTGACCGCTGAAATTAACCCCATTTTAAAATGGTTCCGTCAGGTAGAGTTGAATATCCCCACACTTTACATTATGGGTAATGAAGATTATATGTTCCTTCCAGCTGTGCGCCAAGTCGTAGAAAAGCATAACAAATCTTCCAAACTCTTTGTAATAGAACAATGTGGGCACGTGGTGAATGTAGAGCAACCGGCTATTTTTAATGCGAATGTAATTTCTTTTATTCAAGGAATTCGCTAAATAAAAAAAGCCACACTTTTCGGGTGTGACTTCTCATAAACTAACTTTAAACCAAATAATAAAAACCTTTATTAACTCAACAAAGATCCGCTTTTTTAGCAACGATTCTAGTTAATCATATGTTATTAATTTGTTGCAAAGATGTTAATGTTTTACTTTTTATCTTGAAGTGAAAAAACGCTTTTTAACAAATCTGTGGTTCGAAATAGCGCATTAGAACGAATGTTTTTTTCCTCTACGCTGATCATAGTATAAACACCATCCATTGTTTTGTTAGTAACATAGTCAGTAATGTCAGGATTAACCTTTGTAACCAGTGGTAATTTGTTGTATTTACTGATGATCGACGTCCAAATCTTATCGGCTCCAACTTTCCCAATGGATTGTTTCACGATAGGATTGCATTTGCCATACAAGGTTTTCATAGTTGTTCCTTTCAGATAAGTTGTAGCGGCTGTTTCATTGCCCATAAGGATTGTTTTGGCGTCAGAAAACGACATGTTCTTGATAGCATCAACAAAGACAGGACCAGCTTCTTTTACAGCATCCTCAGCAGCACTATTCAATGATTTGATACCATCGTCAGCCAATTTACTCATTCCCATTTTCCGCAATGTTTGATCTACTTTTTGCAGTTCTTTTGGTAATAAGATTTTGACCATTTCATTTTTGTAAAATCCATCTACCGCATTCAATTTAGAGACCTGACGAGTAATTCCCATATTCAAGGCTTCTTTTAAACCTGCCGAAATATCTGTTTCATCAGAAGTTGCTGCAGCATGTTTCGTAATTTCATCGCTCGCGTTGTTAAGTAAATCTTTTAGTTGTGCAAATCCAATGGTAGGTACAACTAGAAAAAGTAAGGCTATTTTTTTCATATTAATTTTTTTTCAAATATAAAGAAAAATTTGTGAACTACTTTGCTGCCGCTTGGAGCAAAGTGATGCACTTAGATGGTTTCAACTGGGTCTAAATATGGAAATAAAACCGCAATTCAAACCGGGCTAGGGCAGTGGTTTGGCCAGACACAAGTGCTTCAAAACTAAACTTGTTTTCCGCTTAAAAATAATCCACGCTAAATTTTATGTTTTATCACAATTAATAGGCATTTTTTTGAAAAATCTGTAAATTGCGCACTCAAAAATGATAGTATTTTAAAAATGGAACAAGTAAATCCGTATCTCCCTAAAAATACAGTAAGAATTGTAACCGCTGCCTCTCTTTTTGACGGACATGATGCCGCCATCAACATCATGCGACGCATTATCCAAAGCACAGGCGTTGAAGTGATTCACCTCGGACACGACAGAAGTGTTGAAGAAGTAGTCAATACCGCCATTCAAGAAGACGCCAATGCCATAGCGTTGACGTCGTATCAAGGGGGTCATAACGAATACTTCAAATACATGCACGACTTGCTCAAAGAAAAAGGAGCCGGTCACATCAAAATATTCGGAGGTGGAGGTGGAGTAATATTGCCTAGTGAAATTGCCGAACTCCATGAATACGGTATAACCCGGATTTATTCTCCAGATGATGGCCGCGCGATGGGACTGCAAGGCATGATTAACGACTTGGTACAACAATCGGATTATCCTATCGGAAACGAACTCAACGGCGAACTCCAACACATCGAAGACAAAAATCCCACCGCCATTGCCCGACTAATATCGGCCGCAGAAAATTTTCCTGAAATTGCTAAACCCGTTTTTGAACAAATTCACCAACGCAACGAAACGTCCAAAATTCCAGTATTAGGAATCACAGGAACCGGTGGTGCCGGAAAATCGTCCTTAGTAGACGAATTGGTGCGCCGTTTCTTAATCGATTTCCCGGAAAAAACAATCGGTTTAATTTCAGTAGATCCTTCTAAAAGAAAAACAGGAGGAGCCTTATTGGGCGACCGAATCCGAATGAATGCCATCAACAACCCAAGAGTTTACATGCGTTCGCTAGCAACACGACAATCCAACTTGGCATTGTCTAAATACGTTGCTGAAGCCATTCAGGTGCTCAAAGCCGCTAAATACGATATCATTATTTTAGAAACTTCTGGAATCGGGCAATCGGATACCGAAATCATGGATCATTCTGATGTTTCTTTATACGTAATGACACCCGATTTCGGTGCCGCAACCCAACTATAAAAAATCGACATGTTAGACTTTGCCGATTTAGTAGCCTTAAACAAATTCGACAAACGCGGCGCTCTAGATGCCATCCGCGATGTGAAAAAACAATACCAACGCAACCACAACTTGTGGGACGAAAATCCGGATAGCATGCCCGTTTTCGGAACCATTGCTTCTCAATTCAATGATCCCGGAATGAATACGCTCTACAAAGCTATCATGGATAAAATTGTAGAAAAAACGAACTCCGATTTGCAATCGACGTTCCAGATTACACGAGAAATGAGCGAGAAAATCTTCGTGATTCCTCCGCACAGAACCCGCTATTTGTCAGAGATTGCCGAGAATAACCGAAAGTACGACGCCACTGCTTTAAGTCAAGAGCAAGTCGCCCAAAAACTATACGGAATCTACAAAACCATAGAATCCGTATCAAGCAAAGTACCCGAATTGGTCAAAGCAGGATTAGCCGATGCTACCATTTTGCCAACTGCTGTGGATACCCAATTCGTATCACTTTTATACAAAGAATTCGATCGCGTTAAAATGGGTCTTGATCCGTACAACTGGGAAATCATCTTGACTTGGAACGACAAAGTCGACCGCTATAAAAATCCTATTTACTCGTTTAAAGTACGCGACAAAGAAATTAAAATTGCTACGCATACCGAAAGCTTGTCGCACTCGCAAATTCCAAAAGTAGCCTTACCCAAATACCAAGCGTGGGGCGATATTTTAAGATGGTGCTTGCAAGAAAACGTACCGGGAGAATTTCCATTTACCTCGGGGTTGTACCCTTTCAAACGCGAAGGGGAAGATCCTTCTAGAATGTTTGCAGGAGAAGGTGGACCAGAACGAACCAACAAGCGCTTCCATTATGTAAGTGCCGGATTACCTGCCAAACGATTGTCGACTGCTTTTGACAGTGTGACGCTTTATGGAAACGATCCTCATATTCGCCCCGATATTTATGGAAAAATTGGAAATGCTGGAGTTTCTATTTGTTGCTTGGATGATGCTAAGAAACTATACTCAGGTTTCGACTTGGTGCATGCCTTAACATCTGTCAGCATGACCATTAACGGACCAGCACCGATGTTGTTAGGTTTTTTCATGAATGCCGCGATTGATCAACAATGTGAGTTGTACATTAAAGCCAACAACTTGCAAGCAGAAGTAGAAGAAAAAATCAACGAAATTTATAAAAAGAAAGGTACGAATCGACCAAGATACCAAGGTGATTTGCCCGAAGGGAACAACGGTTTAGGCTTGATGCTTTTAGGAACAACAGGCGATCAAGTGTTGCCCGCTGCGGTATACCAAGAAATTAAAACAAGAACTTTAGCACAAGTAAGAGGAACCGTTCAAGCCGATATTTTAAAAGAAGATCAAGCGCAAAATACCTGCATTTTCTCAACTGAATTTGCGCTGCGATTGATGGGTGACGTGCAAGAATATTTCATTACGAACAATGTGAGAAACTTTTATTCGGTGTCAATCTCAGGGTATCATATTGCCGAAGCAGGAGCCAACCCTATTACGCAATTAGCCTTCACGTTGTCTAACGGATTTACTTACGTAGAATATTATTTAAGTCGGGGCATGAACATCAATGATTTCGGACCTAACTTGTCGTTCTTCTTCTCCAATGGTATCGATCCTGAATATGCCGTAATTGGTCGCGTGGCTCGAAAAATATGGGCGAAAGCAATGAGAAATAAATACGGAGCTAACGAAAGAGCGCAAATGTTGAAATACCATATTCAAACTTCGGGACGTTCGTTACATGCTCAAGAAATTGATTTCAATGATATTCGTACGACTTTGCAAGCGCTTTATGCGATTTATGATAATTGCAATTCGTTGCACACCAATGCCTATGATGAAGCTATTACGACTCCAACGGAAGAAAGTGTGCGTCGTGCCATGGCCATTCAATTGATTATCAACAAAGAATTAGGATTGGCCAAAAACGAAAACCCAATTCAAGGGTCGTTCATTATAGAAGAATTGACTGATTTGGTGGAAGAAGCTGTTTTGCTTGAATTCGATAGAATTACCGAACGTGGAGGTGTCTTAGGTGCTATGGAAACCATGTACCAACGTTCAAAAATACAAGAAGAAAGTTTGTACTACGAAACTTTGAAACATACGGGAGAATTCCCAATTATTGGGGTGAATACGTTCTTAAGTTCCAAAGGATCTCCAACGGTAATTCCAGCCGAAGTGATTCGTGCTACCGAAGAAGAAAAACAATACCAAATTGAAATGCTCGACAATTTGCACCAATCCAATCAAGACAAAGTAAACCAGCAATTGAACACCATTCAAGAAACAGCCATCAATAATCAGAATATTTTTGAGCAATTGATGGAAGCAACGAAAGTTTGTTCTTTAGGGCAAATTACAAGTGCTTTGTTTGAAGTAGGCGGGCAATACCGACGCAATATGTAGCGAAGAGGTGCGTTTTATAAAGTAAAAGAGCTAAGAAGAAAGAGTCAAGAATCAAGAAAAATAGGATGATCCATACGAAAAAGGCACGAAGAAGCTAGGGCTAAAAGAGTTATTTCAAATGGAATAGTTTTGGTAATTGGGAAGGATTTCATTTTTCAAATCACAACGAGGAACCGTCTTTAATTTTTTGATGCAATTGATTCAAAAGTACTTGGTATTTGCTGATTTCGATTAAGTCTTCATCGGCTTCTGAAAAATCGATTAATTCGTCCAGAAACTCGCTGGCTTCGTTTAATTTTAAGGTGGCGTCTTGGAAATCCTTGTTTCCCATTAAATCAATAATTTCTTGCACGTCTTTTTTGAGGGAACTAAATTTTAAATCTTCCATAGGTTTTTTATTCGGGTGTTGTGGTATTGTTATCGTGAAACTTTTTGACAATGGCTTTAAGCTTTTCCTGACGCAAACGTTCCGCCTTTTTGGCTTTGTCTTGCTCTTTGTGCAATTTGTCGTTGTGCTTTTTTATATTTCTTTCGTTGTTTCTTCCCATGATTCTTATCGGGTTTGCCGATTTAGGAAGTAAAGAACGGAATTATTTTTTAATAAAATTCACAGGTCATCGTATTTTGGTTTGGTTTTTGAAATGTCAAAATGAAATCAATTAAATACCAAAGATCATGAAAAGAATAATGCTACTTTTAACCATTTTTGGAGCTGTATTGGCTTCTAGTTGTGAAGGGCCTCCAGGATTTGACGGAATTCAAGGGCCTCCAGGGCCTTCAGGACCTAGCGGCTCAGCTAGTGAAGTCTTTGAACTTAGAAATGTCAATTTTAGTTTGAATGCCAACAACGAATACACCATTTACCGTCAATTGAATCCAGTCATTTTACTTTCAGATAATATTTTAATCTACCGTTTGTCGGGAACTATAGACCCTCAAACGCCAATATGGCAATTGATTCCAAGAACGTTGTATTTGCAACAAGGGGAATTGGATTATGATTTTGATTTTAGCTTGGAAGATTTTACAATTTATGCTGGAGGAACCTATAATTTAGCAACGACTCCTTCTTATTTAAATAACCAAACCTTTCGTATTGTAATTTTACAAGGGTACTTATCCAATAAAAAGGGGGGTGTTGCTATCGAAGATTACAACGCAGTAATGGCTGCCTATCACATCGATGCTAGTCATATAAAATCAATTAAATAATATAGTTCTTGTTGAAAGCCGGTCTCTTAGAGGTCGGTTTTTTTATGCTTAAAAATTACTCCGTAGTGGAAGGTTCTTTTCTAGAAATGGATACCAATATACCCACAAGTAAAGCAACCGCGATAAACGTCAAGGAAACCCATTCGGGTAGTTCTATGTAATCGTGCAGTACCATTTTTAATCCTACAAATAACAAAATGGCAATCAAACTGTATTCTAAACAGCTGAATTTTTCGAGCATATTCGCTAAAAAGAAATACATCGAGCGCAAGCCTAATATGGCAAAGATGTTTGAACTGAATACAAGGAACGGATCGGAGGTAATGGCCAAAATCGCTGGAACACTATCTACGGCAAACAAAACATCCATGACTTCAATAACTACTAAAGCCACAAAAAGCGGTGTAGCATAAAGCTTGGTTTCTTTTCGAATAAAGAAATGTGCTTTCTCAGTATGGTGGGTAATAGGAATGATTTTACCTAAGAGCTTGTAAACCCAGGAATCTTTGGGGTCGAAATCTTCCGCCTCTTTAGTAAAGGCCATTTTCAAAGCAGTGAAGATTAAAAATAATCCAAATACGTAGGCGGTCCAGCTGAATTTATTGATTAGGATGACTCCAAAGAATATCATCAAACCTCTAAAAACGATAGCGCCCATAATGCCCCAAAAGAGAATGCGGTGCTGGTATTTTTGGGCAATCTTAAAAGCACTAAAGATTACGGCGATGATAAAAATATTATCGATGCTTAAAGACAACTCTATCAAATACCCGGTTATGTACTTAATCATTGCAGTTGTCGGTTTCAATTGGTTGGGGTTGGCAATATAAGACGTCGAATACAGCCAATAAATCACCCCAGAAAAAACAAAGGATAGCGTTACCCAGAAAGCCGTCCATTTGCCTGCTTCTTTAGAGTTAATAATATGTGGTGTTTTATTAAAAACACCTAAGTCTAAAGCAAGGAATAAGAGTACGGCAGTGATGAATAAGATCCAAACAATCATAATGGGAAAATTTGTAATGAATTACAAAGATAAATTTTAGTAAGTGATGTACAATAGAATTCTTTTGATATGTCAGTGAACCGAAATTTTAAACATTTCATCTAATTTATTAATATATTTTAATTTAGCCCTTAAAAAAATAGGGGTCAAAATTTTTTAAATATAATATTTTTATATATTTGCCCTAAATTAATTAGGGTATAACTATAAAATTATAATTTATGGCAACATTACGTTTTCAAGCTTTAAAAGAAGCATCGAATAGGATTCCAGTAAAATTTGAAGAGACCGATAAAAAATCAGTGATTTTTGGGGCCAATGTTTTTAATGACAAAGCCATGAGACAGTACCTCACACAGGACGCTTTTAAAGGAGTTCGCGATGCGGTGCTTCACGGAACTAAAATCGATAGAAAACTAGCCGACTATATAGCCATGGGGATGAAAGAATGGGCTTTGTCTAAAGGCGTTACTCATTATACCCATTGGTTTCAACCTTTAACGGGTGCTACTGCCGAAAAACACGATGCGTTTTTTGAAACGTCGTATGACGGTAGCGATCCAGTTGAAAAATTCGGTGGTGGACAATTAGTACAACAAGAACCCGATGCTTCTAGTTTTCCAAACGGGGGCATTCGAAATACTTTTGAGGCAAGAGGCTATACCGCTTGGGACCCGACGTCGCCAGCATTTATTTTCGGAACTACTTTGTGCATACCTACTGTTTTTATTTCCTATACTGGAGAGGCATTAGACAATAAAATCCCATTATTAAGAGCCTTATCCGCTATGGATGAAGCGGCTACCGAAGTGTGTAAATATTTCGATAAAAATGTAAAAAAGGTAACCGCTACTTTAGGTTGGGAACAAGAGTACTTTTTAGTTGATAAATCATTAGCAAATTCTCGCCCCGATTTAATGATGACCGGAAGAACCTTACTAGGACACACTTCCGCAAAAGGACAACAATTAGACGACCACTACTTTGGTTCGATTCCGACCAGAGCCTTAACGTATATGCGTGATTTAGAACAAGAATGTATGTTGTTAGGAATACCAGTAAAAACCAGACATAATGAGGTAGCTCCAAATCAATTTGAGTTGGCACCCATATTCGAAGAAACAAACTTAGCGGTAGACCACAACTGTTTGTTGATGGATGTCATGCAAAAAGTGGCCGAACGGCATGACTTGAAAGTGTTGTTTCACGAGAAACCATTTAAAGGAGTAAACGGTTCTGGGAAACACAACAACTGGTCTTTGGCTACAGATACTGGAGTGAATTTGTTGAGTCCGAGTAAAACCCCGATGAGCAATTTGCAATTCTTAACGTTCTTTATCAATACTATTAAAGCAGTGAACGATTATGAAGCTTTGTTGCGAGGTTCTATTGCAACGGCTAGCAACGATCATCGTTTGGGAGCCAATGAAGCGCCACCGGCTATTATCTCTGTTTTTATAGGAGCACAATTAACCAAAGTCTTAGCAGAATTAGAAGGAGTAACCACGGGTAAGTTATCTCCGGAAGAGAAAACCGATTTGAAGCTGAACGTAGTAGGGAAGATTCCAGATGTGTTGTTAGACAATACCGATAGAAACAGAACGTCACCCTTCGCCTTTACTGGAAATAAATTCGAATTTAGAGCTGTAGGTTCTTCGGCCAACTGTTCGAATGCAATGACTACATTGAATACCATAGTAGCCAAACAATTAAAAGATTTCAAAATCGAAGTGGATGCTTTAATCGCCACCAAAGATTTGAAAAAAGACGAAGCTATTTTCAATGTGTTGCGCGAGTACATCAAATTGTCTAAAAAGATTCTTTTTGAAGGCGACGGATATAGTGAAGCTTGGGAAAAAGAAGCTGCGAAACGTGGTTTGAGTAATTTTAAAACGACCCCGCAAGCTTTAAAAGCCAGAGCTTCTAAACAAGCATTGGATTTGTTTTCAGAAATGGGCATCATGAACCATATAGAGGTAGAAGCTCGTTACGAAATTGAATTGGAAGAATACACTAAGAAAATTCAAATCGAAGGAAGAGTTTTGGGTGATATTTCTATAAATCACGTAATTCCAACGGCCATCCGCTACCAAAATACGTTGATTGAAAACGTCAAAGGATTGAAAGAAATTTTCGGTTCCGATTTTGAGAAAATTGCCAAAGAACAAATAAATCTCATCAAAGCGATTTCCGGACATATCGAAGGCATTAATTCGAAAGTGGATGAAATGACCGAAGCTAGAAAGAACGCCAATGCGCTTACTGACGCTCAAAAAATGGCCGATGTCTATTGCGAAAAAGTAAAACCTTACTTCGAAGTAATTCGCGATCATTGTGATAAATTAGAGTTATTGGTAGACGATGAGATTTGGA
>CALPUN020000049.1 GCA_943326765.2 Bifidobacterium breve
GAGCTTGTGAACGGGCATTGACTTCTTTAGAAACCGAATAAATGAATTGGTGAACGGTTTCTTCTGATATATGGATTGGCGATACTTCCATTCGAATTTGCTCCAAATAAAGCACCAACCGCGCTATGTCGAAGGTGTAATTTTCAACCGTATTCTTCGACAAACCTCGTTCTATCTTCAAATAGGATTGATAACTTTTAATATAAAGTGTCCAATTCATCCTAACAAAGTAACGAGAAAGGATTGAATAAAAAAAACCACTCTAGTACTAGAATGGTTTTTAAATCTATAAGCTAACTTAAGTTAGAATTTATAGTTAAATCCTAATCCAACTGAAGAAACAGAACCACCAGAAACAGAAATACCTTTGTAACCAGCGTAAATTTCATATTTCTCAGTTTGGTAACCCACTTTTGGTTGGTAATAAACACCGCCAGTACCACCACCACTACCAGAGTAAAGAGCATATCCAAGATCTAATCCTCCAAATATTTTGTCTGAAAAAGAATACAAACCAGTCGCAGCAAGTGGAATAAAAGCAGCATTAACTTTTACACTAGTTCCCGGAAGTGAAATGGGACCTAATGACAATCCCGGAGTTGAAATACTTTTTCCGGAGAAAGAGGAGTATCCTGTGGTTACCCCCGCTTGGAACTGATCTGCAACAGGCCACAAATAAGCAGCATCTATACCCCAATTAAAAGAATAAACATTGGCTGCATCACCCATTGGCATCCCAAAATGAATCCCTGCTTTAAAACCCGCATCTTGTGCATTAGCAAAAGACAATACGAAAACAGCAACCGCTGTTAAAATAATTTTTTTCATTTTTTGAATTTTTAAAATTAATAACTCAAATTTAACTATATATAGTATAGAAAATCACAACCAACTCTACTAATAAACACCAATTTTTTAACAAGTTATAAACAGCTAATTTAGGGTAGCGAAAAGCGAAACATTACTACCGCAAATAAAAAAAACCTCTCAAATTGAGAGGTTTTATTTTAAAAAATATACGAGTATATCTTAGAAATGCAATGTCAAATTCATTGAAGCAACACCTACATTACCAATACCTAATGCAAAAGCGCTACCGCCTTTAGATTCAGTAGAAATTCCTCCAACTGTAGTAGTCGTTTTAGAAGCACCAGTTACAGCAACAGAAACGTTGTAAGTATATTGTGCACCGATAGCAATTTTAGGGAAAATGAAATATTCAGCTCCTAAAAATCCTCTTGCTCCAACATTTAATCCTAATCCAGATTTTACATCTACTGTAGAATTTGTAGCAGGAGCTGCAGAATCAGTTATTTCAGTTTTAGAACCACTAGATTGTACTCCTAAAACAAGATCTGCACCGTAAAAACCTTGCAAACGAGTTTTTCCTCTTCTCCATTCTTTTCCTAAACCTACAGACATGTTAAATCCTGAAGTTGAAACTTTAGTTTCTGATGTAGAACCAGCAGGAGCAGCTGCAGTTGAACTACCAATATTTACACCAAAATCAACTAAATATCGGTTAGCGTTAGTTGCAGAAGTAAATTTTTTACCTACGAAAGTTCCGTTCCATCCATTGTTTGCAACAGTACCGATAGAGTTAGCAGTTGTGCTTCCAGAAAAAGCATTCCCTACATAGTCAAATAAGTTGTTAGCATTAAAACCGATAGCCCAGTCACCAGCTTCTGGCAAATAAGGTTCACCTTTCTTAGAAGTCAAATCTTGAGCGTTAGCAAATCCAAATGCCATAATCGCTACTACTGATAAAATAATTTTTTTCATGTTTTTGTTTTGTTTAAAATTAATTCTCCAAAAATATATAAAATTGTTAATAAAAACGATTTTGATGTATTTTTTTCTTGGTTTATTAAAAAAAAACTGCTGATTGTGGATTTATCATTCCAATAAAGAAACGGAAATACCTTGTTGATCCGCTTTATTCCCATCCTATAAATAGAATAAAAACCTAGATTTAATAACCCTTTCTAGTGTTTTTTTAAAATTTAAATCCCTTTGCACAAAAATCACTTCTCCTTTTTTGATTTTAAAATTTGGATCCTGATCCTTGTCAACATTTTTATTAACAATAGCTTTAAATTTTGTTAATAACCCCGTTATTTTAGGATTTAAACCTTGCTTTTTTGCTTTTGAGGAAACCCTTTTTTATCCCTTTTATATCAGAATACCCTACTATGCACTCATATTACTAGTGCTGTTTTACAAATCAGACCCTGTTTTTCTATATTTTTACCAAAAAATAATTCATGAAAATAATTATCATCAACGGACCAAATCTAAACCTTCTCGGAAAACGCGAGCCCGAGGTATACGGATCCGAAACCTTTGAAACGTACCTGGCAACTTTACAAGAAACATTCGAAACTGTAGCTATTGAATATTACCAAAGCAATATTGAGGGAGAAATCATTTCTAAAATCCAAGAGGTGGGCTTTTCTTATGATGGCATCATTTTAAACGCTGCGGCCTACACGCATACTTCCATCGGAATTGGAGATGCCGTAAAAGCGATTGCAACACCGGTCATTGAAGTTCATATCTCCAATACTTTTTCCAGAGAAAATTTCCGGCACCAATCCTACATCTCCCCTAATGCCCAAGGAATTATAATAGGATTTGGGCTGCAGAGTTATGAATTAGCCCTGCAATCCTTTTTGAAATAAAATAAATTGACTTAACACTATACGCCTATGAAAACACTACTCGCCACATTCCTATTGCTTATTTCCTTCCTTAGTAATGCTCAAGTAAAAGGAGCTGTTACAGACGACAAAGGAAATCCACTTCCTTTCGTGTCCATTCTTATTGAAAACACCTATACCGGCACTACTTCTAACGAAAAAGGGCACTATGTTTTAAACGTAAAGCAACCGGGGGAATACGTTATCATTTTTCAGTATTTAGGATTCAAAACCAAGCGTATTCCGCTATCAATTACCCAAACGCTACAAACACTAGACGTTAGTCTTTTAGAAGAAAACATCACTTTGAAAGAAGTCGTCATCAATACCAATGACAATCCCGCCAACGAAGTGATTCAAAAAGCCATTGCAGCCAAAAAAGACAATGCTGAATCGACACAAAAGTATCGAGCCGATTTTTACTCTCGAGGTATTTTCCGAATAAAGGATGCACCCAAAAAAATTATGGGCCAAAAATTTGATGCCTTTGACGAGGTATTAGATTCGAGTCGGTCAGGGATTCTTTATTTATCCGAAACCGTATCCAAAATTGTATTTCAAAAACCCGACAAATTGAAGGAAACTATTATCGCCTCCAAAGTTAGCGGGAACGACAATGGCTTTAGTTTCAATAATGCTGCTTCCGCCAATTTTGATTTTTATGATAACTATTTGGTTCTTCAAACCAATGTCATCTCCCCCATTGCCAACAATGCCTTTTCCTATTATAAATATAAATTGGAAGGAACCTTTTTTGATGAAAATCAACATCAAATCAACAAAATCAAAGTGATACCAAAACGAACTTCCGAGCCAGTTATGGAAGGTTACCTATATATAGTAGAGGATAGTTGGGCGATTTACGCAGTAGACCTATCGATAAAAGGGAGTCAAATGCAAATGCCAACGCTAAATTCACTCGCGTTGAAACAAAGCTTTAGCTACAACCGAGCGAACAATCTTTGGATTAAAAACACTCAGACTTTAGATTTTATCGCTGGGATATTAGGAATAAACATGTCCGGACGATTTACTTATGTGTATTCCAATTATGAATTTGAACCCAAGTTTAGCCAGAAAACCTTCGGGCGAGAATTGTTGTCTTTTGAAACCAATGCAAATAAGAAAGACAGTTTGTTTTGGAATCAAATCCGACCTGTTCCTTTAACTTCTGAGGAAAGCAACGATTATTTAAAGAAGGATTTACTTCAAACAAAGAAAAAATCGAAAACCTATTTGGATTCTATTGATCGTAAATCGAATACACTAGGAGCATTCGATTTTATCATGGGTTATGAATACAGCAATTCTTATAAAAAATGGAACTTGAAATACAACGGCCTGTGGAAAGGAATTAGATTCAATACGGTTCAAGGTTGTACCGTAAATACTACCGTTACTTTTTCGAAAAGGAAAGAAGAAACGCGAACTTTTTGGGAACTAAAGTCCAACTTTGACTACGGATTTTCTGAAAAAAAATGGCGAGCAACCCTTAGCTACACCAATAAATTCAATGCTTTTAATCAAAGTGAACTGCGTATTTATGGTGGGAGTGCTGTAAAACAATTCAACCCGAACAATCCGATAAGTCCGTTGATTAATTCTGTTAGCACCTTATTCTTTAAGAACAATTTCATGAAATTGTATGAAAATAATTTTGCAGCTCTTTTCTTTACTCGAGAAATCACAAACGGTATCCAAGTGGACGCCACCTTAGATTATTCGGAAAGAAAACCTTTATCGAACACTACCGATTTTACTCTTGTAAAAAAGGACAAATTCTACACCTCGAACAATCCGTTGTTGCCTTTCGACACCTCCACGCCAGTATTCGATAAACACAATTTAGTAAAAGCGTCCTTCTTGACTCGCCTTAATTTTGGCCAACAGTATTGGACACGGCCCGATGGAAAATTCAACATTAAGAATGAAAAATATCCGGAACTCTATTTAGGGTATGAAAAAGGATTCTCGGCTTCGGATAAGAAATATGAATTCGAACGGCTCTTTGGTCGAATGGCTTACGACATTACACTTGGAAACAAAGGTGTTTTAGGAATGAATTTTAAAGCTGGGAAATTCTTTAATGCAGCTACTATTGCTTTTGCAGATTACAAACATTTCGATGGCAATCAAACCCATATTGGCAAAAGCGACCGCTATTTGAATGTCTATAATTTACTGCCTTATTACGCAAGCAGTACCAACGATTCTTATATAGAATTTCATGCCGAACACCAAGACAATGGGTTTATTATGAATAAGATTCCGTTACTGAAAAAACTGCAGTCGACTTTGGTTTTAGGGTATCACAATCTTTCGATTCCGCGCCGAAGCCCGTATCATGAATACACCGTTGGTCTGGATAATTTAGGATTTGGGAAGCTAAAAGTATTCCGAATTGATTATGTTCATTCCTACCAAAATGGAACGCAAGGAAATGGCGTAGTGTTCGGACTAAAAATATTGAATTTTCTGGAGTAAAGCCTTACTCGTTGGGCTCAATGTGTATTAAAACATGTCCCAATTCGGGGATTTCACTGCGAAGCGTGTCTTTTAATCGATGGGAAATATCGTGTCCTTCTTTAACGGTCAAGCTGGCATCGACAATGGCGTGCAAATCTACGTGGTATTTCATTCCTGCTTTTCGAATGAAGCATTTTTCAGTATCAATGACGCCGTGAACTTGATAGGAAACTTTCCGAATGTCTTCTACTAAATCTTCGTACAAATGTTCGTCCATGATTTCACCCAATGCGGGCCTAAAAATTAAATAGCTGTTGTAGAAAATAAATCCTGCAGCGAAAAGTGCTGCCCAATCATCCGCCGATTCCCAACCTTTACCCATAAATAACGCGACGGAAATTCCAATAAAAGCGGCTATTGAAGTAATAGCATCGCTGCGGTGGTGCCAAGCGTCGGCTCGTAAAGAGGAACTATTTGCTTCTTTGCTTCTTTTCATTACGATTCGAAAAGAATATTCTTTCCAAATGATAATTACTCCTAAAACAATCAAAGTCCATGGCTTTGGCAAATCGTGAGATTTTCCAATATTGTTAATACTTTCATGCGCGATAATCGTTGCCGAGGTCATCAGAAAACCCACTACTAAAAAAGTGATTAGCGGTTCAGCGCGTCCGTGTCCATAAGGATGATTTTCATCCGCGGGTCGATTAGAATATTTGATTCCGAACAACACCAATAAGGAAGAAAAAATATCGGTTGTCGATTCAATCGCATCGGCAATCAAAGCATACGAATTACCAAAAATACCAGCTATTCCTTTAATGACGGCCAAACAAGTATTCCCAATGATACTGAAATACGTTGCTTTAATAGCCGTTTGTTCGTTCGTCATTGGGATTAGATTTTTTATAAAAAAGTTAAACTCGAACGATGTTGGCTCCGATGGCTCTCAAACGCTCGTCGATGCGTTCGTAACCGCGATCAATTTGTTCGATGTTTTGTATGGTACTCGTTCCTTTGGCAGAAAGCGCAGCAATCAATAAGGAAATTCCAGCTCTAATATCTGGCGAAGACATGGTGGTTGCTTTTAATTGCGATTTAAAATTATGTCCCATTACAACAGCACGATGCGGATCACAAAGCATAATTTTGGCCCCCATATCAATTAATTTATCTACAAAGAATAAGCGACTTTCAAACATTTTTTGGTGAATCAAAACATCGCCATTGGCTTGAGTAGCCACCACCAAAACGATACTCAATAAATCGGGAGTGAATCCAGGCCATGGTGCATCAGCAATGGTTAAAATAGATCCGTCGATATCGGTTTTTATTTGATAATTCTCATGAGTTGGAATGAAAATATCATCGCCTCTTCGTTCTAAAGTAATCCCTAGTTTTCTGAAGGTATTGGGTATCACTCCCAAATTATCCCAGCTCACATCTTTGATGGTAATTTCACTTCTGGTCATCGCGGCCAAACCGATCCAACTTCCGATTTCAATCATATCGGGAAGAATACGGTGTGTGCAACCGCCAAGTTTTTCAACGCCTTCGATCGTCAATAAGTTCGACCCAACGCCGGTGATGTTGGCTCCCATGGAATTCAACATTTTACACAACTGTTGCAAATACGGTTCGCAAGCTGCGTTGTAAACGGTCGTTTTTCCTTTGGCTAAAACCGCCGCCATCACAATATTGGCCGTTCCTGTAACCGAGGCTTCGTCTAAAAGCATGTCGGTTCCTGTTAAACCTTCTGGCGCTTCTACTCCGTAAAAATGATCTTCACGGTTGTAACGGAATTTGGCTCCTAAATTCATAAAGCCTTCAAAATGGGTATCCAAACGGCGTCTTCCAATTTTATCCCCTCCAGGTTTCGGAATGTATCCTTTCCCGAAGCGCGCTAATAAAGGTCCGACAATCATAATGGATCCTCGTAACGAACCGCCTTCTTTTTTGAACGCTTCTGTTTCTAGATACCCCACATTGACTTCATCAGCCTGGAACGTAATCGAACCCAAACCGTTTCTTTTAATTTTTACCCCTAAATTTCCTAAAAGTGTGATTAATTTATTGACATCGATAATGTCTGGAATGTTGTTAATTGTAACTGGTTCGGAAGTTACTAAAACGGCACACAAAATTTGTAATGCTTCATTCTTAGCTCCTTGCGGTGTGATTTCTCCTTTTAGGCGAATGCCTCCTTCTATTTTAAAAGTTCCCATTGTTGCTCTGCGATTTACGAATTTAGATTTTAGACTCCTTGATATGAAGAACCCTGATCTCTACTAGTATTTATTTTGGATTGTTGTTCTTTTTTTGAAACGGCTTTGGCTTGCCTATTTTATTTTTGTTATTCTGAATTTTAGGTTGCCCGGCCGGTAAAATTTTATTGGACACCCGTTTATTTGTCCGCATCAAATCGGTCGTATTTAACAATTCTTCGGAGCTTTGAAGCAAATTGATTTTACCCTCCGACAATTCATAAAGGTGTTCAAAAATGACATCATCTTTGACGGTGTCTTTATTCCAACTCAAATACGATTTTTTCATGTGATTGGCGATCACTTTGATTAAGGCACTTTTCAGTTCTCCTTCTTCCCATTGGTCGGCAACATCTATCATATATTTGATATTGTTTCCATAGAAACGGTATTTAGGGAAATTTTGAGGATACTGTAAGACGTCGGGTTTCAATTGCAAAACCTCACGCGACGGAATCGGGTAAGGCGAATCAACGTCCAATTTAAAATCGGACATGATAAAGATTTGATCCCACAATTTGTGTTGAAAATCGGGAACATCTCGCAAATGCGGGTTTAAACTTCCCATTACTTGAATGATGTATTTTGCCGCTTTATTGCGTTCCTCTCGATCGGGAATAACGGTGGCCTGATCGATTAATTTTTGCAAATGACGACCGTATTCTGGAATGATTAAATGTATTCTTTCCGAATTGTACTCTAAGTTAAACACGACATCATTCGCGTTCTCTTTGATATATTTTGAATTCATAATTATAGGGATATAATACCTTCTATGGTAGCTACTTCTTGGTATTTATCAATAATTTCTTGGGCATCTTTTACTAGTACATCCACAGATAAACTAGTAAATTTTCCGGTTTTCGATTTGGTCGTTTTAATAACGGCGCCCATACAGTCGAAGGCTTCTTCTACTTTTTGTATTTTTTCAACGGCAGTTGGGACAATAAATTTAAACAAATATTCGGCAGGCCAAGTATTTGCCATATCCAATTCGGCTTTTAGTCTTTCGTAAAACTCTTCTGTATTCTTGTCCATTTGAAAAATTAAAATAAAAGCAAATATAGGGTTTCAAAAGTGAATTATTAATTCGGAATTAGGATTTTTTATTAAAACGCATTTTTAAGACGAACCATTGTTTTTAAATTCCAATTAGATTGAGTAAGTTTGCGCCTTATTTCTAATAAGTGCAAAAAGAAATTGTTGTCATTATAGGAGGGCCAGGAACTGGTAAAACCACAATTATAGATGGCCTATTAGCCTTGGATTACTGTTGCTATCCTGAGATTTCCCGCGAAGTGACTATGGAAGCTAAAAAACAAGGCATTGAGCAACTGTTTCTAGAAAACCCGTTGTTATTTAGCGAACTGCTTTTAGAAGGTCGGAAAAAACAATTCAAAAATGCGCTTTTAGAATCCCATGATGTAGTTTTTTTAGATCGTGGCATTCCTGATGTCTTAGCCTATATGCATTATATTGGCGACAGCTACCCTGCTTTTTTTGATGCGGCATGTAAAGAACATCGCTATACTAAAATTTTTATTTTACCGCCTTGGGAAGAAATATACGTAAGCGATAATGAGCGTTATGAAAACTACGAACAAGCAAAGTTGATCTTCAATCACCTAACCGAAACCTATCACAATTACGGCTACGAATTGATAGAAGTTCCAAAAGATAACGTAGATAACAGAATTCTTTTTATCTTAGATCAACTTTCTAAATAAGATTGCATTTTTCTCTTTGTAAACGCAATGGCAATCCTCTTTAGAGTAACCCTCTATACTATCGTACATGCCAGAAGCACTCTCTCTACTCAAAAAATATTGGAAACACGACACGTTTCGAACTCCTCAAAAAGAAATCATTGATTCGGTTTTAAGTGGTCAGGACACCTTTGCATTGATGCCAACCGGTGGCGGAAAATCGATATGCTTTCAAATTCCGGCCTTACTGCAAGAAGGAATTTGCTTGGTAGTTTCTCCTTTGGTTGCTTTAATGAAAGACCAAGTAGCTAATTTACAGCAGCGCGATATCAAAGCCATGGCCTTGTTAGGGGGCATTCCAACTGAAGAAATGATTGATCTATTAGACAATTGTCAATTCGGAAATTACAAATTTCTTTACCTTTCACCAGAACGACTGCAATCGGATTGGATTTTGGAACGCATTAAAAACCTTCCCATCAACTTAATCGCTATTGACGAAGCGCATTGTGTTTCGCAATGGGGTCATGACTTCCGACCAGCATATTTAAAAATTGCAGCGTTGAAAACCCATTTCCCAAAAGTACCTTTCATAGCATTAACAGCATCGGCAACCTCTAGAGTACAAGAAGACGTGATACTTCAATTGGGATTGCATAAGCCCACCATTTTTCAAAAATCATTTGCTAGAGAAAATATTGCCTATATGGTTTTTGAAGTGGAAGATAAATTGTATCGAATCGAACAAATTCTGAAAAAAAATCCAGAACCTTCAATTGTTTATGTTCGCAATAGAAAATCGTGTTTGGATGTATCCCAGCAGTTGCAAACCTTAGGATTTAAAGCTACTTATTATCATGGAGGCCTTTCGGCTAAAGAAAAAGATAAGAACATGCAGTTGTGGATGCAGGAAGAAGTGCAAGTGATTGTAGCAACCAATGCTTTCGGAATGGGAATCGACAAGGCAAATGTAAAAACTGTGATTCACATTCAACTGCCTGAAAACTTAGAAAATTATTACCAAGAGGCGGGGCGTGCGGGGCGAAATGGAGAGAAATCCTTCGCGGTTTTGTTAACCAGCCCTTCGGATGTTTTTCAAGCCGAAAGCCAATTCCTTCATGTACTTCCTGACCGAAAATTCCTGTTGGAAATGTATATAAAACTCTGCAATTATTTTCAAATCGCCTACGGAGAAGGCATCAACGAAAGCTTTGCTTTTAATTTGAATACTTTTTGTTCTAGATATGGATTTCCTACTTTAAAGACTTATAATGGACTTCAATTCTTAGACCGGCAAGGCGTTGTAAGTTTGTCTCAAGAATTTTCAGAAAAAATTACATTACAATTTTTAATTGAGTCTAAAGAAGTGATTCGGTACATGAGTTTGAATCCGAATGACGAAGAAATTATTTTAACGATTTTACGGACCTACCCAGGAATTTATGATATGGCAACTGCCTTCAATTTAGCTTTGATAGCAAAAAAATCGAATCATTCAGAGGCAGAAGTTCATCAAGTGTTACAGAAGTTGAATGAAAAGAATATCCTCTCTTACCACTCTAAGAACAACGATGCCACTTTGGTGTTTAATGAAATTCGGGAAGACGAAAAAACCATCAATCGGATTTCAAAGTATCTTGAAAATCAGAATACTTTGAAAACAGCCCAATTAAAGTCGGTTTTGAGCTATGTAAACGACACGACCCACTGTAAAAGTCAATTGATCCTTTCCTATTTTGGGGAATTAAATACTACAGAATGTGGGACTTGTTCCTTTTGTATTGCTCCTAAAAAGTCGAATCCTGAGGTGGGAACCGTTACTCAAAAAATTCTAGAGCTCTTAAAAATTGGAGCTTTAAGTTCTAGGGAATTAGAAAAAGCGACAGCGTTTGAATCGAATGCTATTATCTTTGCGCTTCAAATATTGTTAGAAAATGAGATTATTATCGTAACGTCGAACAATCAATACTGTTTAAGAAAATAATGAAAAAATTACGAATCGTTTTTATGGGTACGCCCGAATTTGCTGTGGGCATTTTAGATGCTATTCTAACGAATAATTATGAAGTGGTTGGAGTAATTACGGCTCCAGACAAGCCTGCCGGTCGCGGCCAAAAGATAAAATATTCGGCTGTAAAAGAATATGCTTTAGAACACCAATTGACTATTTTACAACCAACAAATTTAAAAGACGAGCATTTCTTAAAAACACTGCAAGACCTTAAAGCGAATTTACAGGTTGTCGTGGCTTTTCGAATGCTACCCAAAGTTGTTTGGGAAATGCCAGAATTGGGAACTTTCAACTTACATGCTTCACTTCTACCCAATTATCGTGGCGCTGCTCCCATTAATTGGGCAATAATCAACGGAGAAACCAAAACCGGAGTAACAACTTTTTTTATCGACGATAAAATTGATACGGGTGCCATGATCCTTAGTTCTGAATTACCCATTTCAAATGATGAGAATGCCGGACAACTTCACGACCGCTTGATGGTATTGGGCAGTAAAACCGTTTTGGATACGCTTGCTTTGATTGAAAAAGGAAATGTTGTCACTACTCTTCAAAATGACACTAATGATGGTAAGACTGCCCTTAAATTAGATAAAGAAAATTGCAAAATTGATTGGACAAAATCGGGTACGGCAATTCACAATCTTATTCGTGGGCTCTCCCCTTATCCATCAGCTTGGTGTTTTATGAAAGATGATCCGCAGGAATGGAGTGTTAAAATTTATGAGGCCGAATTTCAAGCAGAAGCCCATCAGGACGTAATAGGACGAATAATTACTACTAAAAAAGAAATGAAAGTAGTCGTTCAAAATGGATATATTCAAATTCAGAGTATTCAATTGCCAGGAAAGAAAAAAATGACGGTATCCGAATTGTTGAATGGTAGTAAGTTTACTGAAAAAGCCCATTTTTATTAAGGTGAAGTAGGATAAATTACCCACAAAACCCACCAAAAGAACTTGCTTTATCAACAAAACAATCGAGTTATCAACAAATCGATGAAAAACAGAATAAAACACTTGTGTGGTATGGAATTCCTATTAAATTTGTTATCATTAACATAATGTTTAACCAACAATTAATAACTATTATTATGAACAAATCAGAATTAATCGACGCTATTGCTGCTGACGCAGGAATTACAAAAGCTGCTGCTAAACTAGCTTTAGAATCATTTTTAGGAAACGTAAGTGGTACTTTGAAAAAAGGCGGGAGAGTATCTTTAGTAGGTTTCGGATCATGGTCAGTTTCTAAAAGAGCTGCAAGAGACGGAAGAAATCCTCAAACTGGAAAAACTATCAAAATCGCTGCTAAGAATGTTGTTAAATTCAAAGCTGGTGCAGATTTAGAAGGATCAGTAAACTAGTAGTAGTTTATTTTATATAAATTAAAAGTCTTCCTTGTGAAGACTTTTTTTTTATTTTTTACTATAATTATTTTTTTTATTTGATATTATTTCTTTAAATTTAATAAATATTGTGATCCAAATGATATCGGAAAAATTAAAAAAAGGACAATTACTTATTGCTGAGCCTTCTATAATTGGAGATTTATCTTTCAATAGATCGGTGATACTTTTGGCGGATCACAACCAAGAGGGTTCCGTTGGTTTTATTATCAACAAGCCATTGAAATACACCATTAATGATTTGGTTCCCGATGTTGAAGCCAATTTCAAGATTTACAATGGAGGGCCCGTCGAGCAAGACAATTTATATTTCATTCACAACATTCCAGAATTAATCCCAAATAGTGTTGAAATTTCTAGCGGTATTTTTTGGGGCGGCGATTTTGAGTTAACGCGAGACCTAATCAACACCGGGCAAATTAAAAAAGACAACATTCGTTTTTTCTTAGGCTATACTGGTTGGGAAGCACAACAATTGGAGAACGAAATGAAATCCAATTCGTGGATTCTATCAGAAAATTTGTATGAAAATAAAATCATTGGAAAATCAACCACTGATTTTTGGAAAGAAAAAATTCTTGAACTTGGCGGCGACTACATCCTTTGGTCTAATGCTCCTGAAAACCCTTTATTAAACTAGTCTTTTTGAACGGATTTGTTCAATTTTTCAATTAAATTGTTGGCCAAATGGAATCGATATTCTTTTTTTCGATATTTGGTTATCGGCTGAATTCCAACAATAACATTCGTAATAAATAGTTCCTCAGCTTTTTGAAGATCAAATGGTGAAATAGACTGCTCTACTACCTCTATATTTTCTATTGTTTTTGCTAATAAAAGAATTTTCTTTCGCATTACTCCATTCAAACAACCGTCCGAAACTGGGGGTGTAATTAATTTATTATCTAAAAGCATGAATAAATTTCCTTGTAAAGCTTCTATTATGTTTTTTTCGTCATTGACCAGCAAACAATTTTGATACCCATTCTCTTGAGCAAAAATACTTCCTGTAATATGAATCATTTTATTGGTAGTCTTTAATGACGACAGCAATTGTTTTGAAACATAGAAATCTTTATACAAATCCACTTCGTAAGGAGATCTATCAAAAGAATAAACAGTTTTTTTAAGATTTTCGGCAGTTATTGTAAAGCTAATTGCATTGCTTTTTGGCAAATAAAATCCGCCCTCATTTCTAAAAACAGTTATTCTAGCCCTTCCCGACCCAAGACAATCATTATTTTTAGCAGTTATGAGGATTTGCTCTTCCAGATACTCCATCGTAAAATTCATTGGAATTTCCATTCTAACAATTCGCATCGTAGCCATCAAGCGGAAGTAATGATCTTCAAAAAACAGAATTGCTCCATTTCTAACTCTCAAGGTCTCAAAAACACCATCGCCATAAAGAAAACCTCTATTACCAGACAATGTGGTTTCATCTGAAGTCGCTAGTTTACCATTAAAATTGACCATAAAAAAACCCTAATTTTTAATTAGGGCAAATATAGGAGTAATAATATAAATTTTAAGCTGATCCAATGACATGTTTCAAATCAGAAATTTGATTTTCCCATAATAACTTTGCTTCATCCAATTCATTTTCTATAGCAAAATCAATTATCATCAAGGAGACATCTTTAGTAATTTCGTCTTCCAGAATTCGCATTTCAAAGAAATAATCGGTATCCTTCTTGTTATCATCAATCCAACGGAATTTTATTTTTTCTCCTGTTTTTTTAGATGAAAGACGAGCACTCTCCTCGGAGTCATCCCAAATAAACGTGAAATACTCCCCTCTTGAATTAACATTATCTGCAAACCACTCTGATAAACCAGAGGGCGTAGAAATATATTGATATAATAATTGAGGTGATGAATTTATGGGAAATTCTAATTCGTATCTTGACTTTAATTCCATTGCTTGAGCGCTAATTTTTGTGAAATATATATAATATTAAATCAATAAAAAAGCATTTTTTAAAATAAAATTATTTTCTTCTTTATTGTTTGCAACCTATGATTTAAGTTTTATATTTGCACCCGCATTCAAACCCTTATTGGCGAGGTAGCTCAGTCGGTTAGAGCGCAGGATTCATAACCCTGAGGTCGGGAGTTCAAATCTCCCTCTCGCTACAAAATTGAAAGTAAGGAAATCAACCGTTTAGGTACTCTAAACGGTTTTTTTTATGTCTAAAATATTTTTACATTTACAAAAAGTACACGATTTAGTACACGATTTAGAACACTATTCCCTAATTAATCACTCAAAAAACTTGTTGAAACAAAAAGACTTTACTGCTCCAAAAATCTTTACAGGCGGTGTAAACATTCTTCTATGGAATCAACTTAACGAATCCGAAAAAGCAAACGCATTATCTAAAAGTTGGTATGTCTATTATAGTTTTAGAGATGCAAAAACTGGCAAACTAAAAAGAATGCCTAATATTAAAGGCAATGTCAATAAGCTAAAAACTAAAAAAGAAAGGATTGATTACTTAAATGCAATGGGTGTTGCACTTGAATTTTTACTTGAAAGAGGTTTCAATCCTAATATTACTAATAATATTGAAGAACTACTCGACAGAAAGCAATCCGAAACTTCTAAAGGAAAAAATACTAGTATTGCAATTCCTAAAGAAAACATTGCAATTCCAAGTAAAACCATTGCAATACCTACTGAAAACATTGCAATCCCAAGTAAAACCATTGCAATACCTAGTGAAAACATTGCAATCCCCGAAATTCTATCAATTAAAGAAGCTTTTGAATTTGCTTTAAACTTAAAGAAGAATACTATTAGAGATACTTCATATAAAAACTTTGAACTAAGAATTAGAAAATTCAGAAAGTCATTAGATGAAAACAAACCAATAACTCACATAACTAAAAAGGTTATGAATGATTATTTGAATGAAGTACTGATTAATTCGAGTGCTAGAAATAGAAATAACACAAGAGCAGACTTTAGTTCATTGTTTCAAGTTTTAGAGGACAATGAAATAATAACGGATAACATAGCTAAAAAAATAAACGTTTTAAAATCCAATCCAGAGCGAAATAAAACTTATACCTCTGAAATGCAAAAAGACATTTATTCTTTTCTCGAAAAAAACGACAAAATACTTTTACTATTCATAAAATTTGTGTCTTATAACTTTTTAAGACCAATCGAAGTTTGTGAATTGAAGATTAAAGACATCGATTTAATTGGCAAAAGGATTTATTTGAGGACTAAAAACAAGGCAGTAAAAATCAAAATCATACCTGAAATATTGATTGATGATTTACCCGATTTGTCAAAATACAATCCCGATAGTTTTCTTTTCACTCCTACTGGTTTCGGTCAAGATTGGATTACAGAGCCAAACAATAAAAGAGACTATTTCTCAAAACGATTTAAAGAAGTTGTGAAAACACATTTTAATCTGAACAAAGATTATGGGATGTACAGTTTCAGACATACTTTCATCACTAAATTATACAGAGAAATGCGTAAAAGTAGCTCCCAATTTGAAACTAAAAGTAAATTGATGCTTATTACAGGGCATTCTACTATGACTGCATTAGAAAAATATTTAAGAGATATTGATGCCGAACTTCCTGAGGATTATTCAAACTTATTAAAATAGTTTTGAGCGTGTTTGCAAACATGTTTAACTAATTTGTAAACTGTTAAAAAATAAAAATAGAATAGATTTTTACAATACTATTCTTCACTAAATTTAGAAATTATAATTACATACTAATATAAAATGCCATTATTTCAAAATTCAGTCGTTGCCAAACAATTACAAAGCCAA
>CALPUN020000050.1 GCA_943326765.2 Bifidobacterium breve
GCTTTAGCCCCTGTTGAAGCCGCAGACGGTTGGTATTCTTATTCCTTTGACCTCCCTACTGCCGTAACTGGCGTTGGGTATATTTCAATATTAGGCACATCAGCTTATGGTAACAATATCTTTTTAGATAATGTTGTGGTGAGTCAAATTCAAACTAATGATGCCGAAATGAGTTCGGTTAATTTAGATGCGGTTACTGCTACAAGCGGAAATACTAACATTAGCGGAAATTTAAAAAACGTTGGTGCAAACCTACTTGATGCTGTTGATTTAAATTGGCAAGTAGATGGTGGTACCATATATACGCAATCCTTAACCGGATTAAATTTAGCTCCGGGTCAAATTTATCCGTATACTCATATTGATCAATGGAATGCGACTCCTGGTTTGTATTCTATTAAAGTTTGGGTTTCCAATCCAAATGGTACTTTAGACAATGAAGCAGGTAATGATCAAATTATTAAATCGGTTTCTATTGCTAGTAATTCAACCACGAGATTTCCTTTGTATGAGAAGTTTTCAAGTTCTACTTGTGGCCCTTGTGCTTCTTTTAACACTACTTACTTTTCACCATTTTATACTCCCAACCATCAAAATTTTGCATTCATCGATTATCAAGTAAACTGGCCTGGAACTGGAGACCCTTACTACACTGCCGAAGTGGGTACCCGAGTTGTTTATTATGGTGTTAGCGGTGCTCCTACATTATTTGTTGATGCTAAAGACGGAACTAATTTTAGCACGTCTCTATTGCAAAGCGATTTGACTGCTGCTTCATTAAGACCGGCTTTCTTTATTTTAAATGCCACACATACTATAACTGGAACTGACATTACCGTGAATGTAGATGCAATTCCATATCTTACTGGTCCCTACAAGTTACAAGTAGCCGTAGTTGAAAAACTAACTACTGGAAATGCTACATCAAACGGAGAAACCGAATTCAAAAATGTAATGATGAAAATGTTGCCAAATGCTGGCGGAACTCTTTTGAATTTCGCGCACGATCAACCCATTGCTACTCAACTTCAAGGTTCCCTAGCTGGATTAAATATTGAAGAATTTACCGATTTAGATGTGGTGGTTTTTATTCAAAGTACTTTAGACAAATCGGTGATGCAATCGAATTACTCTGTTGACACTGCTTTAGCAACAACTACTTTTGAAGCCAGTCCTTCTATTAAAGTATTCCCTAATCCTTCTGAAGGAATGGTTCGTGTTGCCTCTGCAACTCCAGTAGCCGTTGAAGTTACTGATATTACAGGAAAAACACTTTTATCTTTGCTAGACGTTACTTCTGAAACTCCACTTAACTTAACCTCTTTCCAAAAAGGAATTTATTTGGTAAAAATTAAATCTGGAGCCGCAGTTCAAACTCAAAAAATAATTATAAAATAATAGTTTAATTAGAGGAAAGCCAATCTGTTTGGGTTTCCTCTTTTTTTTTAATATCATGAGAAAAATACTTTTACTTTCTGCTTTATTCTGTATTGGTTTGCTACAAGCGCAAATGAGCGTCAGTTTGAACGGTGTAACTATTGCAGACAATCAAATTTTTAGTTACAATACGACTACTTACCCGCAAGCTTCTTTAGATTTCAAAGTGAATAACAGTTCTTCTTCTAGCATCAATGTTCGAATTGAATGTGTAGAAACTATAAATTCTGATGGCAGTGGAATGGAATTGTGCTTTGGAAACGTTTGTTTGAGTTCTGTTCACGGCGGCACTTCATATCCAAGTACTCCAGTGACAATCGCTCCAAATAGCATGGATACTGGCGTGAATCATTTTTACAACACCAACCTAGGCGACGGTCAAAATTCCCCTATGGATTTTGTGTTCCGATTTTATCAAGTAGATAATCAGGGCCAAGAAGTGGGCAATTCGATTTTTTTGACCTATCGTTATACTAATGCTTTAGCAATAGCAAGTTTTTCTAATGCGCTAGCTAACATTGGAATTTCATTAAAATCAACCACAGTACACGACCAAATCGAGCTTGCTGTTTCGAAAAATGTTCAACTAGAAGTATACGATTTGAATGGAAAAATTGTAGCTCAAAAAGCATTACTTGCCGGAGAGCAATCACTAGATGTTTCTAATTTAAGTATTGGAACTTATATTATAAACTTTAATTCATCCACTGGTCAAAAAGCCTCGGCAAAAATTATCAAAAATTAAAAGCCCCCTTTTATATAAATTAAGAAAGCCAACTATGAATAGTTGGCTTTTTTTATAAATTTTACTCGCAATCTGTAAGTGAAGTAATCCAATCTTGAATCAACTGAACGCCTTCTTCATGAACAATGGTTCTACCTAAAAAGGGCATGCGGTAACTTTGTTCGGTAGTACTTACTCGATAAAACAAAATAGAATGAGAAAGATCTCCTGGAGCAACAATGCGCCCCGTCATGCCAGGGACTTGATGGTTTGGTGTTAGACAAACGCCCATACTTGCCAACGTCGTCGTTTGCGAAAAAGGAAAGCGCAACGCGTAAAAGCTAGCATAACCGCCATCTTGATGGCAATGGGCACAGTTGATATCAAAATAAGAACGCACCCGCAGATTCAAATCCTTCGATGTATCGTTATAATCTACAACGGACACAATATTTGTGGGCACTGTATTTTCTAAATAACCATAAGCAACCCATTTCGCTAATTGATTCTTAACACCATCTGCATAGTGATAATCCGTGTTCAAATTTTGCGGCTTGATTCCGATTGGAAATGTTTGCAGGTTGTTGTTATGACACATTGTACATTCCGTAGGAGACGGAATTCGGTAGGTGGTGCTCTTGAGAACATTCGACTGGTCCTTCCAAGAAATGGCCAAACTACTTCCAAGTGTTTGCAACGTAGCTTCAGTTTGATCTGTATTCCAAAGATATTCAGCTACAATCCACCCAGTGGCTTTTCTTATCATAACTCGCGTTTCAACTATTCTTGTATTGTTTGAAGGTTGTACTTTAGTGTAATAAAATGTTTTTATCAAAGCAGCACCAATAGGGAGCACGAGAATTTTTCCGTCGGTATCATACGTTGCTTTTGTTCCTTTGGGCATCCAAACAAATCGTTTTTTTAAAGCATAATCCGAAAACAATTCACTAGTGGGATGATAGGGTAAAACTCCTGCTGCTGGGTTCAAATTTTTGAGCTCCCCCGAAAAAAAGTGATATGAAGAAAGTTCTGCATAAGGCACTGTCGTCAAGTCAACAACTACAGCTGGTTCTGGAAGTGCTTGATACTGTGAGTCGTTTTTTGAGCAACTCTGTATCAAAAAAAAGAAAAAAACTAAAGAAACCGATTTAATAAAATACTTGTTTTGCATCCAATTTTAAAAATAAAGTGAAACAAAAATAAGGAAACGCTAGAGAAAACTACTATACAAACCGTTGAAATATCAAATAAAACACACTACTTTTGACCGGATAGCGTTATAGTTTCTATGTTGAAAAAAATACTTTTTTGCCTTTTTGTAGGATGTTTCTATGGTCTTCAGGCCCAAGAAATACAAACGCCGTACAAAGCCAAAAAAATTGTAGCTACTCGCGATACCATTCGGATTGATTCGGTAAGTGTTAACTCGAGTTTTTTTAAACTTTTGAATTCGAATTCCGAGCCCATTGATACCGCGTATTATAAAATGAACTTCCCAAAAGGAACGCTAGTTTTTAAAGAAAACTATCCTTTTTCTGCCGATACTTTAACCGTTCGGTTTTTAAAATTTCCCGAGTATTTAACCAAAGTGTACCGCATTTACGACGAGCGACTTATTGTTCCTGGAGAAACAGGACAATCGCAATTGTACCAAATCTCTCGCGATCCTCTGAAACGATTCGTGCCTTTCAACGGCTTGTCAACTTCGGGGAGTATTACGCGCGGCATTACCATTGGAAACAATCAGAATGCGGTAGTCAATTCGAATTTAGATTTACAGATTTCTGGAAAAATCTCCGATAAAGTCAGCTTGCGAGCCTCGATTCAGGACAATAACATTCCGCTTCAAGAAGGCGGTTATTCTCAAAAATTGGACGAATTTGACCAAATTTTCATCGAGCTTTTTAGCGACCAATGGAGTATTCGTGGCGGTGATTTGTTTTTGGAGAATCGAAAATCGAGATTTCTAAATTTCAACAAAAAGGTACAAGGGGTTTCGACCAATTTCAACTTCGGAAAAGAAGGCAACAAGACCAATGTTTTTGCGGCGGCTGCGCTGGTTCGCGGGCAATATGCTAAAAGTACTTTTGTAGGGCAAGAAGGAAATCAAGGGCCCTACAAATTGCGCGGTTCTAATGGGGAATTGTTTATTTTGGTGATTTCGGGTTCTGAGAAAGTTTACGTGAATGGATTGCTGTTGAAACGTGGCGAAAACAACGACTACATTATTGATTACAATGCTGGAGAAATTATTTTCACCTCGCTTTTCCCGATCACTTCCGAAATGCGAATTGCGGTAGAATACCAATTTTCGGATCGGAATTACAGTCGGTTTGTGAGTTATTTTGGCGTTGCTCACGAACGAGAAAAATGGAGTGTCGGCACCAATGTTTATTCAGAGAATGACATTAAAAACCAACCGTTGCAACAAAATTTATCAGCAGAACAAGCTCAAATACTAGTCAATGCTGGTGATGATTCGAATGCCATGTTTGCCTCGTCGGCTTATGTAGACAGCTATTCTGATAACAAAGTGCTTTATAAAAAAACGGAGCGTAACTCGGTCGAAATTTTTGAATATTCGAACAATCCTACCGACGTTTTGTACAATGTTAAATTCAGTTTAATGGGGGATTTTCAAGGGAATTATGTATTGTCTAATGCCGCGGCTATTGGTCGAATATACGAATATGTCCCTCCTTTGAACGGAATCAAACAAGGAAATTACGACCCGATTGTGCGTTTGATTGCCCCTACAAAAATTCAGATTGCTACCTTTTTTGGGAAATACAATCCTTCTGAAAAAACGGCGGTTGAATTTGAAACAGCGATTAGTAACAACGACTTGAATTTGTTTTCTTCAAAAAATGATACCGACAACAAAGGCGGAGCCGGAAAAGTAACTATTAAACAACGGTTGTTTACCAAAAAATGGGAAGCCGATGCTTTTGCGAATTACCAATTTGTGCAAAAGGAATTCCGAACAATCGAACGGTTGTATACCATTGAGTTTGATCGTGATTGGAATTTAACGGCCGTTTCCGGAAATCAAAGTTTCTTAGTTTCGGGATTGCATTTTAATTTACCTCAAAAAGGAGCGCTGACTTATCAATTTGAAAACTTACTTTTTTCGGATAGTTTTTCGGGAAACCGGCACAGTGCTATCGGAAACTTTCAACTGCAGCATTGGAACATTCAAAGCAAAAACAGTGTGATGAAAAGCAATGCGACTCCTACTAATTCTCAATTTATCCGAAGCCAATCGCAAGTTAAATTTGACTTCAAGAAAAACTGGATGGGCACTACTTTGCGACTGGAAGACAATCAAGAAAAAAACAAAACAACGCGATGGCTTTCTCCATTAAGCCAACGCTTTATAGAGTATGGTGCCTTTGTCGGTCGTGGAGACAGCACAAAAGTATACACCGAACTAGGCTATTTGCATCGCGACAATGACAGTTTGCAAAACGGATTGTTGCATCGGGTCAACACGTCACAATCGTATTACATGAAGTCCAAAGTCTTCCAAACCGAACAACGGGATTTATCGGTTTTTGTAAATTACCGAAGGCTAAACTACACCGACCCTAATCGAGGCAACGAACCTTCTTTGAATTCCAGAATTATTTATACCGATCGTTATTTGAATCAATTGATACAAAATTCAACCGTTTATGAAACCAATTCGGGAACCATTGCCCAGCAAGAATTCACCTATTTACAGGTCGATCCCGGGCGCGGTGTTTATGCATGGAATGATTACAACGGCAATGGTATTCAAGAGTTGCAAGAGTTTGAAATTGCTCCTTTTCCGGATCAAGCCAAATACGTACGTGTGTTTTTACCGAATCAAATTTTTGTCAAGACACACCAAAATAAGTTTTCGGAAGCCATCACTTTAAACCCAATACAATGGCAAAATGAAACCGGATTTAAAAAAATAGTGTCTTATTTTTACAATCAAACGTCCTATTTAATGGATCGAAAAATCGAACGTGACGGTTCCAATTTTGATTTGAATCCGTTTAACACTTCCGATAAGAAACTGTTAGGATTGAATACCAGTTTTCGGAATAGTTTCTTTTACAATCGAGGAAAACAACACCATTCTGTAATTTATACCTATTTAGATAGTCATTCTAAAATTTTATTATTAACCGGTTCACAAGAAAGTAACACGAGCTCCCATCAACTGCAGTACGCCCATCTTTATAAAAAGTTTTGGTTGTTTGGTTTTTCGGGAAAAACAGTAGCTTCAGCATTTGTTTTTAAAAACCCCGAATCGGGGAGCCCCACAATTGTCACCAATACTTTAGTGTCGAGGAATTACACTATTGCCGCGGTCCAATTGGCCCCGAAAATTTCCTATTTGTTCTCTCCAAATGCGAGCTGGGATGTGTTTTGTGAATTTCAAAATAAAAAAAATAAAATTGGCTCGTTTGAAACACTCGGCCAAACTCGAATAGGCAGTTCCTTTACCTATGCTAGTGATAAAAAAATTACCATGAATGGAGAATTTTCGTTGTATGAAAATAAATTTAAAGGAAATGCTTTGTCTCCGGTTGCTTTTCAAATGTTAGAAGGCTTACAGCCAGGGCAAAACTTGACGTGGCGGTTGTTGATTCAAAAAAACCTGACACAATTTTTAGATGTTAATGTGAATTATCAAGGGCGAAAAAGCGAAACCTCTAAAACGATTCATACCGGCAGCATTCAGTTACGGGCCTATTTTTAAGCTTTTGGGGTTTCTTTAAAGTAAATTACTACTCTTAATGAATAGCTCCTTAAAAACCAAAGCTCCCCTTAGACGCCATAAAAAAAGCCTTACATTACTGTAAGGCTTGAAGTATTTGGTGGAGAATACCGGAATCGAACCGGTTACCTCTTGCCTGCCAGGCAAGCGCTCTAGCCAAATGAGCTAATCCCCCAAATTATCGGTGCAAATATAAATTAAAAAGTTGTATTCAACGACAAAGAAATTCCAGAACTTTCAGGAACAAATCTACAAACACCGCCAACACAGACCAAACCACCTCTTTGGCGCCCATAATTTAAGGCAATTCGGGTAGAATTCTGCCGGTAAGCCGTTCCAATATTATAATAGTGATTTCTCATTTTAATGTCGTCATTACCATAATTGTACATGTCTGACACAAAAACAGAGAGTTTGGAATTGTGATTGTATTCCACTGTTGATGCTGCCCAATTCTTCTTGTCTGAATCAGCCCACATATGCTCTCCCAAAACACGAACTGACTTCGCGGTTGAAAATTTATACGTTGCTTCGGCAGCCAGAATATTGGTCTTAACTAGTCCTTCCGTTTCTTCAATCAATTTCTTGTTGTAATATTGGTTGATGTATGAAAAAATAGATTGCCATTTTTCATTCCATTTTTTGGTGATTTCAATATTGTAATCGGAAAAATATTTTTTACCAAATCCTATAAAATCGGTTTTGTAATCCTTTTTTGGAAGATAGAATTCACCGCCTAATGCATTCCAGTTAGAAAAATTAAACGCTACTTTAGTGCCGTGTTTCCCGCCTAAAGTGGTCCCTTTCTTGAGGTTATAAAAGACATCCCATTGCCCACCAATTTCGCCAGTTTTTAAAACCGTCTCGTCTCCTAAAAAGACATTTGGTTGCGCTTGATACACATAAATATTCGCCAAGTTATAGTGGTGTTGCTTGGTTAAACTTGGGACAAAATTCAGGATTCGGTCATTATAAGCATTCCCTTTTGCTAATCTTTCGGAGAAAAAACTCATGTTTT
The DNA here is from genome assembly GCA_943326765.2 of Bifidobacterium breve. GTDB lineage: Bacteria > Bacteroidota > Bacteroidia > Flavobacteriales > Flavobacteriaceae > Flavobacterium. The sequence goes on from CALPUN020000050.1 coordinate 7,933, forward strand.
CAATTCTTCGAAAGGTTCCATCAACTCCAAATCCTTTTTTAGAATACCCTAGATTTAAAAGCAAGGCGGTACCTGGTTTAATAAAATCATTTTCGATCTGATTTCGAACTTCAATAATGGCATCTTTCGACTTGTAATCGTATTCCGCAGAAAAATAAAATGCGTTTTGAGTAAAGTTGATTCTACCAGCAAAAGCATTGGTTAAGCTATTAAAATTCGGATTCAATACCGTTTTTGTTTTTTCTTCTCGACCAACATAACTTCCTCCAACAGACAATTCTGTTGTTTCAAATTGGAACAAATCAGACAATTCTAATTCGGCATCAACGCCATACACATCGCTATTGGCCACGTCAAAACCGGTTCGCTGTTGACCATAAATACTTTTTAAAGTAAAATATGGAGTTGGTGAAAAAATAATCCGTCCTCCTCGCAACGCATTGTTGATCCCCAAAGAGCGGTCTTCCCAACTTCTAAACAACAATCCGCTGCCAAATTGCTCGTAAAAATACCCAGCAGTCACATCCATTTTTTCGTTTTTATATTGCACAAAATAGGTGGCTACATCGGATTTATTCAACTTCGGATTGTAATTTAATAAGGCTTGATCTTCATAGGATTCGCCTTGAATTCCTGCGGTCCAGTTTTTATATTTCAGATTTAGAAAAAGATAATTGTTAGAACGCAAAGGCACATTAGGATGTGCAATCTGTAAGGTTTTATCATTCAAATACCATTGCGAATTAGATTCAAAACCTCCAAAGAAATTTACTTTTTGACTTTCTGGTTTTTCTTGAGAGTAAAATGGAATTGCTGCGAAAAGCACCAGACAAAAGATAATTTTTTTCATGAATTACAAGGTTTTTAATTTAGCTAATAATTCATTCTCACTTCCTGGAACATAGCCATTTTGGATGTGGACAATGATGTTGTTTTTTACAACAATCGTATACGGTATATTCACAATAGAAAGCGCTCTTTTAAAATCTTGATTGGTGTCTAATAGCACTTTATACTCCCATCCTTTTCCATTGATTAGCGGTTTCACTCTTTTTTGAGTTCTCGAATCATCGGTTGCAACAGCAACAACTTCAATGTTGAGCGTTTTTTTCCATTCGGCTTGCAAATCATTTAATTCCTCCAACTCATTGATGCAAGGTGTGCACCAAGTTGCCCAAAAAGAAAAAACATACAGTTTATCCTTTTCAGAAAAATCGGTTTTTAAAGAAACAGACTTGCCTTCTAAATTCGGCAGACTAAGATTTGGCAGTTGTTTTTGGGCGAAAACAGAAAATCCAATAAAAAGCAATACCACTTGTAATTTGTTCATTTTTATGTTGGTTGGAATGCAAATAAATAAATTATAATTATCAATCTAAAATATAAATTGTTTTATTTGCAATTCAAATATTTACCAACTCGTATTATGATCCGATTTAGAAAATTATTTCTCTTAGTTGCCGTCATTTTTGCCGTTTCTTGCAGCGACACCTCGGTGATTTACAACCCCATTAAAGTAGACGATAGCGTTGATGCGCCCCCAATTACAGGGCTTTTCAAAAAACGAGTGCTTCTTGAAGATTATACCGGAACTTGGTGCGGCAACTGTGCTCGCGTTTCTTATGCTATTGGAAAAGTTTTCGAACAAACTGACAAGGCGGTGGCCATCGCAATTCATAACGGAAATGACCCGTATCATTTTGCCGGGATTCAACCGCTTAAAGATTTAATTTCTCCCAACAACGAACTCGAATTACCACAATCCCGATTGAACAGAACTACGGTTTGGACATTCCCGGAACCAACAAATATTCAACAAGCAATTAATTTAACCAGTAACAATTGTGGTCTTGGACTCGCCATGAAATCTACCGTTGCTGATGGCGCTATTTCTTTGGACGTAGAGGTGAAGTTAGCGCAAAATTTTTCCAATTTAAAATTGGTAGTCTACGTTTTAGAAAACCATTTGATTTACCCCCAACGCAACTATACCACTTATTTTGGGGGAGTGAATCCTATTCCTAATTTTGAACATAATCACGTATTAAGAGCCCCTTTGACTACCCTTTTAGGCGATGCTTTAATCGGAACTACTTTTGGCAAAACCATCAACACTCATTTTTCAGTTGCTGTGCCTGCAAATGTTACCAATGCGGCGAATGTGAGTTTTGTTGCTTTTGTTGTTGATGCTACTAATGCCGTTATCAATGCAAGGGCTTCGGAGCAAAATGCCGTTCAATCTTTTGAAGAGAATCCCTAAAATTACTAGTCGAAACCAAGTCGGTTCTTAATAGCTTATTGAAAGAGTAATAACTGCTGTAATTAGGGCAAAAGTAATACCTTTGTCGCAAAATCATTTTCATGAGCCAAATCAGAATTACCAAACAATTTAGTTTTGAAACCGGACATGCCCTGTATGGCTACGACGGGAAATGCAAAAATGTTCACGGTCATAGTTATAAATTATCGGTTACGGTTATTGGCCAGCCCATTACCGACCGTACTAATGTAAAATTCGGAATGGTGATTGACTTTTCTGATTTGAAAAAAATTGTAAAAGAAGAAATTGTTGACCATTTTGATCATGCCACCGTTTTCAATGAAACTACACCTCATATCGAATTGGCCAACGAATTGAAAACACGCGGCCATCATGTAATCTTGGTTAATTACCAACCGACCAGCGAGAATATGGTTATCGATTTTGCTCAAAAAATTAAAAACCGATTGCCGGATTCCATCAAATTACATTCTTTGAAATTACAAGAAACCGACTCGTCGTTTGCCGAATGGTATGCTAATGATAATATTTAAATTCCTATTTTAGCTTCATGCAAATTCCACCCAATAAAAAAATCTATTTTGCGTCCGACCAACATTTTGGAGCTCCCTCTCCAGAATTAAGTTTTCCGCGCGAACAAAAGTTTGTAGCTTGGCTTGATGAAGTAAAACATGACGCCACCGCTATTTTTTTGCTGGGCGATTTGTTCGATTTTTGGTTCGAATATAAAAAAGTCGTTCCTAAAGGATTTGTGCGCGTACTAGGAAAACTAGCCGAAATACGTGATAGCGGCATTCCGATTTATTTTTTTGTGGGCAACCACGATTTATGGATGACCGATTATTTTCAAAAAGAATTGAACATCCCCGTCTATCATGACAATCAAGAATATACTTTTGGCAACAAAACCTTCCTCATTGGGCACGGCGATGGAAAAGGACCCGGCGATAAAGGGTACAAACGCATGAAAAAAGTATTCACGAATTCGTTTTCTAAATGGATTTTCAGATGGATGCATCCTGATCTTGGCGTTTCATTGGCGCAATATCTTTCGGTTAAAAACAAACTAATTTCTGGCGAAGCCGATGTAAAATTCTTAGGCGAGGACAACGAATGGTTGGTACAGTACGCCAAAAGAAAACTCGAAACCAAACACTACCACTATTTAATTTTTGGCCACCGGCATTTACCGATGATTATTAAAGTTGGTGAAGATTCGGAATACGTCAACTTGGGTGATTGGATTGGCTATTTCACTTATGGTGTTTTCGACGGCACTACCTTCGAGTTGAAAGAATACAAGTAAAATTATTGCAGGTCTTTCAATCGCAATTGTATGGATACGTTGCCATTCCACTCATTTTCTTCAATACAATACACGGCTTGAAAGGATTTTTTATTCGCTATAAGATCTATTTTACTTCCCAAATTAAAACCAATTGCCGAAAAACTTTCGGATTGATTCTGTTTGACATATAATTTTAAATGCGTTTCATCGGCGCCAATTTTTTTTCCGAAGCCGGAATCAAAAATAGTCTTAGTCAAAAAAACGGGCGTTCTGTTTTGAGGACCAAAAGGTTCAAGCTGTTTTAAAATACGCACTAATTTAGGAGTAATTTCATTAAAATTAATCTCGGCATCTACCGTTATTTCTGGAGTTAACATTTCGGGAGCAATAGTTTCTTGCACTACTTTTTCGAAAGCCGCTTTAAACATTTCATAGTTTTCTGCTTTTAAAGTCAATCCTGCGGCATACATATGGCCGCCAAATTGTTCTAAATATTCGGAGCAGGCTTCTAAAGCATTATAAACATCAAACCCAATGACAGAACGAGCTGAAGCAGCATAAAACGCCCCGCTTTTAGTAAAAACCAATGTCGGGCGATAATACCTTTCAATCAATCTCGACGCTACAATTCCGATAACGCCTTTATGCCAATCTTCTTGAAACACAACAGTGGTAAAACGGCTTTCCTCCTTATTTGTTTCGATTTGAAGCAACGCCTCTTTGGTAATTTTTTGATCTAAGTCCTTTCGACTGGTATTGTATTGCTCGATTTCGGAAGCGAATTGTAGCGCTTGTTGTAAGTTGAATTCGGTCAGCAATTCTACGGCGTGATTGCCGTGCTTGATTCGGCCCGCGGCATTAATTCTAGGCGCTATGATAAAAACAACATCCGTAATATCCAACGCATTTTTTTTTATTTGATTAATCAATGCTTGAATTCCAGGTCGTGGATTCGCATTAATCACTTGCAATCCGAAATAGGCCAGCACGCGATTTTCTCCAGTCATCGGAACAATATCCGCTGCTATTGCTGTTGCCACTAAATCTAAATAAGGAATAAAATCGTCTATAGTTTGATCTCTATGACTTCCCAAAGCTTGAATCAATTTGAAACCAATCCCGCAGCCACACAACTCGTCATACGGATAATCGCAATCGTCTCGTTTCGGATCTAAGACAGCCACTGCTTCGGGTAACGTTTCTCCGGGTCTGTGGTGATCGCAAATGATAAAATCAATATTTTTTTCTTTCGCGTAAGCAATATGCGCTACCGATTTGATTCCGCAATCTAAGGCGATAATCAGCGAAAAATCATTGTCGTCAGCAAAATCAATTCCTTTATATGAAATGCCATATCCTTCATCATACCGATCGGGAATATAAGTGGCAATATTGGGATAAATCGTTTTTAGATAAGAAGAAACTAAGGAAACGGCAGTAGTGCCATCGACATCATAATCTCCAAAAACCAGAATATTTTCTTGATTGGCAATGGCAGTCTCAATCCGATGTACGGCTTTGTCCATGTCTTTCATAAGAAAAGGATCGTGCAAATCGGTTAAGGTGGGTCGAAAAAATTCGCGAGCTTCGTCATAGGTTGTAATCCCTCGTTGCACCAATAATTTGGCAACAAACGTATCTATATTTAAAGCTTCAGAAAGCTGTTTAACCTTTTCAGGTTCGGGATTGGGAGTGATGTTCCAGCGCATAGGATAAATTTTGAGTGGTGTATAAGTTGAATTTCAATTCAAATTTAGAATTATTTTTTAGGGAAACTGATATTATTAATTACTTTTTTTAAGCAACGTGGTCTTAAAAATTTATGGAAATTGCTTTTGAGAATCTTACTTTGTCAAGTTAAAAATACACTTTTTAAACGGTCATTTCAAAAAAAAATCGTTTCTTGTTGCTCCATTTTTTGGCTAAATTAAAAAAGACTCATGCAAATTCAAGGACAAATCGTAGACATTCCGAACCGCCGTATTTATTCGGGGGAGATTTTAGTAGCAAACGGACGAATCACTTCCATTGTTGAAAAAGAACACGACGTGAAAAACTATATTCTCCCCGGTTTTATTGATGCACACATTCACATTGAAAGCTCGATGTTAGTTCCTTCCGAATTTGCAAAATTGGCCGTGCTGCACGGAACCGTTGCCACAATTTCCGACCCACATGAAATTGCCAATGTGCTAGGAAAAGACGGCGTTTATTATATGATTGCAAATGGTAAAAAAGTGCCGTTGAAATTCCATTTTGGGGCACCATCTTGCGTTCCGGCTACCTCTTTTGAAACTGCTGGCGCCGTGATTGATTCGGATGGAATTAAAGAATTAATGGCCTCCCCCGACATCTATTATTTAGCTGAAATGATGAATTATCCCGGCGTTTTATTTGATGATCCGGAAGTCTTGCAAAAAATTGCTTGGGCGAAGCATTTCAACAAACCTGTTGATGGACATGCGCCAGGATTGCGTGGCGAACCCATTCAAAAATACATCGCCGCTGGCATTACTACCGATCATGAATGCTTTACTTACGAGGAAGCTTTAGAGAAATTATCTCTCGGCATGAAAATACTAGTTCGCGAAGGAAGTGCCGCCAAAAATTTCGAAGCGTTAATTGATTTGCTTCCCGAACATTTTGAGAACATGATGTTTTGTTCCGATGACAAACATCCTGACGATTTGATTGTGAGTCACATTAATGCCTTATGCGCTAGAGCTGTTGCTAAAGGCATGGACATTTTTAAAATCTTACAAATGGCTTGCGTCAATCCGGTGGAGCATTATAAAATGAAAGTCGGATTGTTGCAAAAAAACGATGCTGCCGATTTTATTGTTGTGGAAGATTTAATTGATTTTAAAGTCAAACAAACCTATATCGATGGCGAATTAGTAGCCGAAAATGGGACTTCATTTATAAAACACGTGGCTTTTGATACGCCCAACAACTTCAATACCTTAGCAAAAACAGTGGCCGATTTTGAAGTGACCAGTACCGCCACCCAGATTAGAGTCATTGAAGCTTTGGAAGGTCAATTGATAACCAAAGAAATTCATTGCCAACCAAAATACGATCTAGGAAAAATCATCTCGGACCCAGAGAATGACGTCCTGAAAATGGCCGTAGTCAACCGCTACCAAAATACTCCTCCAGCGATTGCATTCATCAAAAATTTTGGATTGAAAAAAGGAGCCATTGCTAGTTCGGTGGCGCACGATTGTCATAATATTGTGGTTGTCGGAACTTCCGATGAGGAAATCTGTAAAGCGGTGAATGTACTGATTAAAAATACGGGAGGAATCTGTGCGGTAAACGGTGCGGATATAAAATCGTTAGCACTTCCTGTTGCCGGAATCATGAGCGATAAAGACGGCTGGGAAACCGGTAAATTATATGAAGAAATTGACCGCATGGCCAAAGAATTAGGAAGCTCATTAAAAGCGCCTTTCATGACGTTGTCGTTTATGGCTTTGTTAGTGATTCCTGATTTAAAATTATCCGATAAAGGCTTGTTTAGTGGAAACTCTTTCTCCTTTGTAGATTTGAAAGTAGACTAATTATTCTCTTCCTTTTTTGACTTCTTTAACGATAATTTTTCCTCCAACCACGACCACAATTTCACCTCGTGGAGCCGTTTTTTCAAAATGCGCTAAGACTTCTTTAGCGGTTCCGCGTACATTTTCTTCATGAAGTTTCGACAATTCTCGGCAAACACAAACAGGCCGGTCATCTCCAAAATACTGAACAAACTCAACTAATGTTTTGACTAATTTATGAGGGGAAACATAAAAAATAAGCGTTCGGGTTTCCTCTGCCAAAGCTAAAAATCGGGTTTGTCTTCCTTTTTTTTCGGGTAAAAACCCTTCGAAAACAAATCGGTCATTAGGCAACCCGCTGTTTACTAAGGCGGGGACAAAAGCAGTAGCGCCAGGCAAGCATTCTACAGGAATCATATTTTCGACACAAGCTCTAGTGAGTAAAAATCCGGGGTCAGAGATGGCTGGTGTTCCAGCATCGGAAATTAAAGCGATGGTTTCTCCGGCTTTCAGTCGAGAAATTAAATTTTCAACGGTTTTGTGTTCGTTATGCATGTGATGGCTGTGCATGTGTGTGCCAATTTCGAAGTGTTTCAAGAGTTTGCCACTCGTTCTAGTATCTTCTGCCAAAATCAAATCGACTTCTTTGAGAATACGAATGGCTCGAAAAGTCATGTCTTCCAGATTTCCAATAGGCGTTGGAACGATATATAATTTCGACATTACTTTTATTTGGTATTAAATAAAACAAACCGATTTAAAAAAATTTCACAGACCATCCCCTTAAACTAGCGCAGCGTATTGGTGGAATCAGGATTCGAACAACCTCTAAATTAAGAGAATTTTTTCGCTACAATTTCCATGAACCGTTGCGAGTATTCGTCTTTCCCTTCCCAATTGTTGTAGTCGGGTTTGACCATATTGTCAATAAAATCTTGAGCTTCTTGAAAGTTATCGAAAGTAATTAGTTGCGACAACACCCGATTGTAATCTTCACTGCTATTGGCAAACAAATTTTTCATGAAAGCAATGCGATCGTTGAGTCCGATAGTAATTCCTTTTGACAATTGATCGTTTAAAGATACAGATCGGAAATCATTGTCTTTGTTGATTGAAATAACTGGAGCCGACTCGGAGTAACTTCTTCCAATTGGAATCACGTTCTTCGATTCTTTGGCTTTCTTTTCTTGCGCTAA
>CALPUN020000051.1 GCA_943326765.2 Bifidobacterium breve
CCCACTGTACTTGTAGAGGGTGTAATCGATCCAGTCACAGGATCTATCGTTAATCCCGCTGGCAAGGAAGAATAAGTTCCGCCAGCCGTTAATAAATTATTAGTGATCGGTTGGGGGGTGGTTATATTATTACAATACGGATTGGAAGGATAGGAAATCGTGCCCGAGGGTGCGCCAATATTAATAGTGAAGGACCTGATATTGTAACATCCTGTAACTACTATGTCTTCCAAGCGTACATAAATAGTTTTAGGTGGTGGCGTATTGAATGTAAAAGTTGTTAATGCCGTGTCTGAAATAAAGTTAATATTGTTTGGGGTATCATTTTTGGCATCATTAATATCTTCATAATATTTGATACTATAATTTCCTTGATCTGCTAAAGGAACGCCGCTTAAGATATAGGCATTTTGATTAATATCAACCGTATAGGGCGGTGGTGCCGAGGAACAAATGGTAATATTTTGAGGAGATTGTACTGGTAATGGAGGGGCAACATCCACAAGTATGTCTTTTCTAACTTCAACAGTGCCGCAATTGTTATATTTAACAATTGCTGTATAAGTCACAGGACCAACTGGGCAAACAGTAAGTGGGTTTTGATTTACAGATCCTGCAATTGGACCTCCATTCAATTCCCAACGAATTTCAGTTGGAACTAAAGGCACACTTTTAGGTATAAAACGCCAAGCTTCATTAGTGGCTGGCCAAACACCAGTATTTCTACCAGGTGGCACTTTGGCCAAAGTACCGGCTTGATTTTGAATTCCAATCAAACCACTTCCTGAGTTCCATGTACAAGAAGTCCTTTTCTTAACTATGACATCTATAATATTGGTTGTTTCATGAATTACGATTTGACTGGTTTGAAGACCAACAGTAGTGCCACACTGATATTGGGGTAACTCATTAAAATTAGCCACAAAAACTCGATTCGGTGCTGCATTTACTCCCGTATCCAATACATAATAATTTACATTTTGAACTGCAGGGTTTACTACAGAACCACCATCAGCTACTGTTCGAATGTCGGTGTCTTGATAAACTCCATAAATAGCATTTCGAATTGGAAAACCAGCACCAGGAATCGTCGCAGTGAAGGGCCAATTACAATACCCTAAAGGCGCTTGATTTACTAAGTCAAAAGTAATAACACCGTTTGTTCCAACTAAAACATTGTTATAACATACTCCATAAAAATTAAAGGAAAACGGAAGTGTCACTTGTGGAGACCAACTATCATCACCTGTAGCAGGAATAACTATTCCTCCTGTAAATGGAAACGAAGGCGCGTAAGGAATAGAACAAACATTATAATCTCCTGTGGAAGCAATTTGGTAATAATGTGCTAATAAATCGGTACACTCACCCACATTACAAACCGGTTGTGGTGCATCAATGGTCACTTTGGCTAATGGCAAGGTTGGAATACTGCAGATCGAATTCACTGTAATAGTGGCGCTTCCAGATACGATAGATGTACAAGAACCACTGACGACATTCACTAACGAAAAAACGGTTGTTGCTACTAAATACGGAACATTATAGTATCCAATTCCCTGCGAATTCAATACAATACTAGCGGCACCTAGTGACGACGTAAAATTCACCGTGGCACCAGGAGGCGATCCAAAAAAAGTTATGTTCGAGGAATCACCAGGGCTTACCGTATTGCTACCAAAGATAGTAGCTTTTGGTACAATTAAAGTAGTAGCACCCGTCAAAGTTTGGGAGCAATTGGGTGTCCCATTGGAAGCGACACTAACCAATTGATACGTACTACTTGAGGTTAATACCGGTGAAACCAAAGAAGCATTCCCCGTTCCATCCAAGGGAATAGTTTGATTAGGCCCTCCTCCAACAGTATAAGTAACTGTGGCATTAGGAGTTCCATTGAAATTTACAGTTCCAGTGGCTCCCGAACACACCACACCAGATCCCGAAATCGTTGCTATTGGCAAAGGGTTCACAATTACTGTAGCGGTTCCCGATTGATTTTGAGAAACAACAGGGCTGGAACCATAAGATACACGGACTAAATTATAAATTAAAGTGGCTGGTAAAGCGGTAGATACCGGCACAGCAACGTTGTCTCCCGATGTTGTGGTTACGGTCTGGTTGGCTCCTCCATTAATATTATAGGTAAAGGTATAGGGCGCTATACCACCGATTCCCGTAAAAACGATAAAAGATCCCACATTGTATAAACATACCGAATCAGATCCAGCAATAGTTGCCGAAGGAGGCGCTACAAAGAAAGCCACATCATCAATCGCAAAATCATTTCCAGTTCCAAAAGTAGGATCCCCATAATTGCTATAGCTTACATTCCAGCTATTAGGATTCGTTGTTATTCCGTAATGACTTTGTGTGTTTGCAACATTTGTAGTAGCGGCATATTGATAGCCTGAAGAAAAACTAGCGTTCCCATTAGAGAAATCACCATTTAGTATCAAGTTCTGAGAAAATATATTGGTTATTCCTAATGAAAAGGCAAAAAAACTGAGTAAAAAGTGTTTCATTTAAAAAAAAATTTGGCAGCGAAATTTACAAAAAATTAGCAATCTTTTTACTTCTATTTCGATTAAATTAATATTTAACACCTCTAGAATTTCTTTGACATTAATTATTTATCTTTGGAGCTTAAAAAAAAGCTATACAAATCCTTTCTTAAATGACAACAAACGAAGAATTTCAAGACGAAATTGGTGACGGTCACATCGCCTCTAAAGCCACGAATCCTATCCGATCGGATGCCTTTGATCTTTCTGATGAACAAAAAATAGAATCCATAAAAAAAGATGTGGCAAGCATCTTGCAAACGTTGGGAATGGATTTAACCGACGACAGCCTAAAAGGAACTGCTAATCGAGTGGCTAAAATGTTTGTCAAAGAAATCTTTGGGGGATTAAACCCTAATAAAAAACCGAGTTGCTCTACCTTCGACAACAATTACAGCTACGGTGAAATGTTAGTGGAGAAAAACATCACGGTCTATTCTACTTGCGAACACCATTTGTTGCCAATCGTAGGACGGGCGCATGTTGCCTATATATCGAACGGAAAAGTAATTGGTCTTTCCAAAATGAATCGGATTGTAGATTATTATGCCAAAAGACCTCAAGTGCAAGAGCGATTAACTATGCAAATTGTGCAAGAATTACAAAGAGCTTTAAATACCGAAGATGTGGCTTGCATCATTGACGCCAAACATTTGTGTGTGAATTCTAGAGGAATACGCGATATAGAAAGCAGTACCGTTACCGCAGAATACGGTGGTCAATTTAAAAATGAAGCCAAACGACGCGAACTTTTAGAATATATTAAATTTGATACTAAATTTTAATTGAACACAATAGCCTAGCCCTGATTGTAGTGGAAATCCTTTTGTGCCGGCGTTCGGCACAAAAGATTGCAACGGAAAGCAGGAACTAGCTCCTAAAATAAAGACCATGCCGACCTATAAAAATCAGACCTTAAAAATATACAACTCGCTTTCTGGAGAGAAAGAGACCTTCCAATCCATTCACGATGGTAATGTGGGCATGTATGTTTGCGGACCAACGGTATACAGCAACGTCCATTTAGGAAATGTAAGAACATTCATGTCTTTTGATGTAATCTTTCGCTATTTGTTGCATTTGGGTTTCAAAGTTCGTTATGTTCGAAATATTACCGACGTAGGTCATATTGTAGATGACAGTGATGAAGGCGAAGATAAAATTGCCAAAAAAGCGCGTTTGGAACAATTGGAACCTATGGAAGTCGTGCAACGCTACACCGTTGATTTTCATGAAATTCTTAACGAATTTAATTTTTTGCCACCAAGCATCGAACCGACCGCTTCAGGGCACATCATTGAACAAATTGAAATTGTAAAAAAAATCATCGAGACCGGTATTGGTTATGAAGCCAACGGTTCGGTTTATTTTGATGTAGTCGAATTCAACAAAACCAATCATTACGGGAAATTAAGTGGCCGAAACATTGAAGAAATGTTAACCAATACGCGCGACCTTGATGGACAATCCGACAAACGCAACCCACAAGATTTTGCCCTTTGGAAAAAAGCCGAGCCACAACACATCATGCGTTGGCCTTCGCCGTGGAGCGATGGTTTTCCAGGTTGGCATTTGGAATGTACCGCCATGAGTACCAAATATTTAGGCAATCATTTTGATATTCACGGTGGCGGCATGGATTTAAAATTTCCACACCACGAATGTGAAATTGCTCAAAATGAAACTTGTACCGGGCAAACGCCTGTGAATTATTGGATGCACGCCAACATGCTGACCTTAAACGGAAAGAAAATGGCAAAATCTACTGGAAATAATATATTGCCAAGAGAAATTCTAACAGGTGATAGTCCGTTTTTGAGCAAAGCTTTTTCACCAAGCGTAGCTCGATTTTTCATGTTGCAAGCGCATTATAGAAGCATTCTCGATTTCTCTGACGACGCTATTACTGCCGCCGAAAAAGGATTCAACCGCTTGATGGAAGCTATGGAACTTTTGAAAGAAATTCCAAGTAGCACTGCTTCTACCTTAGACATTCTATCTTGGCGACAATTGTGCTACGATGCGATGAACGACGATTTCAACAGTCCGATTTTAATTGCGCAACTGTTTGAAGGTGTCCGCTTTATCAATATACTTCATGATAAGTCCGCGACTATAACCGCTATGGATTTAGAGCTGCTGACCAAAACCATGAACAGTTTTGTTTATGATGTTTTAGGTTTGGTGAATGAAAAAGAATCGGGTAACAATACCGACAAATTGGAAGGCGTGGTTCAAATGCTCATTAGCATGCGCAATGAAGCGAGAGCTAACAAAGATTTTTCGTTATCGGATCAAATTCGAGATCAATTGCTTGTCCTTGGTATTCAACTAAAAGACGGAAAAGAAGGAACCACTTTTAGCGTGGTTTAGGCAGTATACTAACTCCAAAACAAATGCTTTTTAAAATCCTGCACTATCCTTTTTTACTACTAATCCGATTTTACCAAGTCGCCATTTCTCCATTTACACCAGCCACGTGCCGCTTTGAACCGTCCTGCTCCAGCTATGCTTATAAAGCTTTGCAAATTCATGGCGTATTTTATGGCAGTTATTTGGCAATCAAACGAATCACTAGTTGCCATCCATGGGGTCGCAGTGGCTACGATCCTGTCCCTGAAAAAAAATGTAATCATAAAGATTAAGAGTTTTCAGCCATAGTTTCTATAAAATCTTTATTTTTACCTTCAAATAACTAACCCCAAAACAAATGACAGCAGCATTAAACATTGTATGGAACCCATCCGAGGGCATCGATCTTGGCTTTTTTGTAATCCGTTATTACAGCCTCATGTTCGTAATTGCCTTTGGTTTAGGATGGTATATCATGAAACGCATCTTCGAACGCGAGAACGAATCGCTAGAGAAATTAGACTCCCTTTTTATTTGGACCGTTCTAGCTACTTTGCTAGGGGCACGATTAGGCCACGTTTTCTTTTACGACTGGGAGTATTACCGCAACCACCTATCCGAAATCTTGTTGCCCTTCCGATTTGATCCCAAATTCGAATTTACTGGTTTTCAAGGATTAGCGAGTCACGGTGCTGCTATTGCCATCATCATTTCGATGTATTTTTTCAGTAAAAATATTATGAGAAGACCGTTGCTTTGGGTTTTAGACCGTGTCGTAATTCCCGTAGCGAGTGGCGCTATTTTTGTTCGTATTGGGAATTTTTTCAACTCCGAAATTGTTGGAAACGAAACCACTTCCGCCTACGGAATCCGGTTTGTAAAAGATCATTTCACCTCAAGAGATGCGGTGATACGCACCCAAATCTCGAACCCAAAACAAGCTTTTCATGCCATCGTTAACGACCCAAAATTTGCTGCCGTGTTGCAAGAAGTGCCTGCAAAACATCCTGCGCAATTGTATGAATCTATTTGCTACGTCTTTGTGTTTGCTATATTATTCTTTGCTTATTGGAAAACCAACGCTAGAGAACGTTTAGGATTCCTTTTCGGATTGTTCCTAGTTTTATTGTGGTCGGTTCGATTCGTCGTAGAATACGTTAAAGAAAGCCAAGGGGGTATCGAAGAATACTTAGGTTTGTTCTCTACCGGACAATGGCTAAGCATTCCGTTCATCTTTGTTGGTTTGTACTTTATTTTCAATGCCGAAAAACCCATAGAAGAATAAAACGTTCGTTTCAATATAGAAGAAGTCATTAACTCCAGTTAGTGGCTTTTTTTTTGAAGCTATTCCTGCTGTCCGCTGTATTCCCAATTAACAAAAACTACAGCTAGCGCTGTGTTTTTCTAAATCGGGAGATGCCGCTACCATCAGGGCTAGGAAATCCTGCATTCCAGAAATCTCAAACTAACAAAGGATGACTTCTTTTTCTAAAGATGTCTCCTCTCTAAAAATCTGTAACAAAATAATTTTCAATTGAGTAAGTTCCATTCTCGAACTACCTGTTGCTACCGAAACCTTTGCGCCTTTGCGAGACCCCTTTAAAAACGGTTTCCTTCCTAACGCTCACCACAAAGCATAAAAAAACCCGATAGCAAGTATCGGGTTTCCATTTATAAGGGTGAGCACAATTTATTTGTTGTGCTCTGCTTCAATTCTTTTGTGCTCTGCTTCCGACATGGTATCTACCAATACTGGGGTAGCAATAAACAACGACGAGTAAGTTCCCACTACAATACCAATCAACATCGCAAAGATGAATCCTCTAATAGATTCTCCCCCAAAGATGAACATGATTAATAATACCAAGATCATCGTTAACGAAGTATTGATTGTTCTTGACATCGTAGAATTAATAGATTGGTTTACAATAGAATTAAAATTCCCTTTTGCTTTACCACCTAAATACTCCCGAACTCTATCAAATACAATTACAGTATCGTTCATGGAGTATCCAATAACGGTCAGAATCGCCGCAATAAAGTGCTGATCGATTTCCATACCGAATGGCATGTATTTCCATAACAAGGAGTAGATTCCCAATACAAAAATAACGTCATGCGCTACCGCTGCAATCGCACCCAAACTGTATTGCCATTTTCTGAAACTGATTACTAAATAGAGTCCTACAATTAGCATCGCTCCCAAAACGGCCCAATACGAGTTGGTTTTGATATCATCCGCAACTGTTGGTCCTACTTTAGATGCTTGTAAAATACCGTACAATTTTCCATCATAACTGTTTACGAATTTCTCGTAAGTCATGTTGGCATCATAATGTTTTTTCAAGTTATCGTACAAGATTTTATTCACTGCTGCATCTGCCTCAGAACCTGCTTCGTCTACTTTGTATTTTGTAGTAATTTTCAATTGGTTGTCTTTACCAAACACTTTGGCTTCGGCACTTCCATCAAATGCTTTTAATAGTTCTTGGCGAACAACTTCGGCAGAAACAGCTTTTTCAAAACGCACTTGGAATGTTCTTCCTCCTTTGAAATCTACTCCGTAATTCAATCCTTGTGTAGAAAGGGAAACAATACTTACAATACAAACTACCAATGAGAAAATGTAAGTGTATTTTTTAATTCCTAAGAAATCAAAATGGAAATTGGTGAAGAAGTTTTTAGAGAATCCGGTTGAGAAACTCAATTTATTTCCTCGGCTCAAACTCCAATCCAATAAGATTCTTGAGATGAAAATAGAGGTAAATAATGAAGTTGCGATACCTATTAATAAAGTAGTAGCAAAACCTTGGATTGGCCCTGTACCAAAAATCAATAATACAGCACCGGTTAGCACGTGTGTCACGTTAGCATCTACAATAGAACGCATGGCACCTTTCCATCCAAAAGATGCTTTCACAGCCTCTTCTATAGTTTTACCTTGCCGCAGTTCTTCTTTGGCTCGTTCATAAATAATGATGTTCGCATCGACTGCCGTACCCATAGTTAAAACGATACCCGCAATACCTGGCAAAGTCAATACCGCTCCTAAGCTGGCTAGAATACCGAACAAGAACAATAAGTTAATTGCTAAAGCGATATTGGCAAACCAACCAGATTTTCCGTAGTAAACTACCATCCAAAGCGATACGATTAACAAACCGATAATGGCGGAAGTGGTTCCATTGTCAATCGCTTCTTGTCCTAAGGATGGTCCAACTACTTCCGACTGCACAATTTCGGCAGCGGCTGGTAATTTACCGGCTCTTAAAACGTTCGCTAAATCTTTAGTTTCGGTTACATCAAATACCCCTGAAATTTCAGAACGACCTCCTGAGATGGGTCCGCTAGAAACCCCTGGCGCTGAATAAACGATATCATCCAAAACAATAGCGATATATCCTTTTGTACTGTATGCTTTTCCGGTTAATTCTTCCCAAGATTTAGCTCCAGCACCATTCATTTGCATGGTTACAGAAGGTTTTCCTAATTGGTCGAAAGAATCTCTAGCATCCGTTACCACACCACCGCTCATCGAAGCTTGGTTGTCTCTGTTTCCTTTTAAAGCATACAAACTAACGGTTGTTACTTCTTTTTTGGTTTTATCGTCCACATCAACTGCTGGTTTTCCCCAAACAAATTTAGCATAACGCTTGTCTGCTGGCATCAACGCTTTGATGTCTTGTCTTTTTAAATAACCGTTGATAGAAGCGGTATCTTTAGGATCAACTACTGCTAAAACAGGACCACCACCTTGAGCTACAAATTTCTCTAACAAAGGACCAAGGTCTTTTTTGGTAGCCGTAGAATCTTTTACTTTATCATCGGTCAACAATTTGTTGATTGAATCGTTTACTGCTGATTTAGTAGCCGTTGCCGGAGCTATATTTTTATCCGTTAATTTCAAGGCATTGTTAGCCGCCATTAAGAAATTACCCATTTCATCAATTTTGTACGTTTCCCAGAACTCCAATTGAGCGGTACTTTGCAATAATTTTTTGATACGGTCTACATCTTTAGCCCCTGGAAGTTCTACAAGAATTCTTCCAGACTGTCCTAATTTTTGGATGTTTGGTTGTGTTACTCCAAATTTATCAATACGTTTTCTTAAAACTTCAAAAGCACTTTCGATAGATTCGTCTACTTTTCTACGAATTACTTTTTTGGCTTGATCGTCGGTCATCTTGAAGTTGATCTCGTCGCCCAAGTTTTTGTTAGCAAAAATATCGGGAGAAGCTAATTTGGTAGTTCCGTTAGAAGCGGCTTCAAATTCTCTGAAGAATACATCTAAATAATCTTCATTCCCTTGACGGTTTTTTGTAGCATTGGCTAATGCTTGGTTAAAAACTGGGTTTTTAGAATTATTAGACAATCCTTTAACGATGTCTTTCACCGAGATTTGCAATTGAACGTTGATTCCACCTTCAAGGTCTAACCCCTTATTGATTTTTTTGTCTTTCACTTCATTGTAAGTGAAATCGGTAAATCCAAGATTGAATACTTTTTCTTTTCCGATCGAATCCAAATACTTTAATTCTTTCTCGGAATTTCCTTTCGCATAAATCTTAGCCTCTTTTTCAATATTATGAGACACGACAGTGAAAGAAAGTTGGTAAATACTTACCAAAGCAAATAAAATTGCAAAAAATTTAACTAGTCCTCTATTCTGCATTATTACTAATAATTAATTAATTTTTATTTCTAATTTTTTAAATAAGCGTTAAAACCGTATGTATTTTTTATATTTTAAAATAAAATATGCAAACGCAACAACCTTCCCGTTTTTTAAAACGAGCAAATATATAATTTACGTTAGGATTAACCAATTTATTTAGAGATTAATCTTAAAAAAAAGACTGCAAAGATGCAGTCTTCTCTTTATTATGTATAAAATGTTACGCCAACACTGATTTCAAATCAGCATTCATGTTGCGAACCGCATCGGCACTTTTAGCAAAAGCTGCTTTTTCCGCGTCGTTTAGTTTGATATCTAAGATTTGTTCCACTCCATTTTTACCGATAATACAAGGTACGCCGATACAAATATCGCTTTGTCCGTATTCCCCTTCTAGGAAAACAGAACAAGCAATCATTTTCTTTTGATCGTTCAAAATAGTATCTACCAAATAGGCCACAGAAGCTCCTGGTGCATACCAAGCGGATGTTCCTAACAATCCGGTTAGAGTCGCTCCACCAACCATCGTGTCGGCAGCTACTTTTTCTAATTCGGCTTGTGATAAAAATTCAGAAACTGGAATTCCATTATAAGAAGCCAAACGCGTCAACGGAATCATGGTAGTATCGCCATGTCCGCCAATAACCATTGCTGACACATCGTTTGCTGGTTTGTCTAAGGCTTTGGATAAATAATATTTAAAACGAGAACTGTCTAAAGCACCACCCATTCCTATAATTCTGTTTTTCGGTAAACCGGTAGCTTTCAAAGCCAAATAAGTCATCGTATCCATCGGATTGGAAACTACTACTACAATGGTGTTAGGAGAATGCGCTAAAACATTATCCACAACCGACTTCACGATTCCGGCATTAATTCCGATTAATTCTTCTCTTGTCATTCCTGGTTTTCTTGGAATTCCAGAGGTGATTACTACCACATCGCTGTTGGCTGTTTTCGAATAATCATTGGTAATACCAGTCACTTTGGTATTAAATCCTGTATTCGTAGCACATTGGGAGATATCCATAGCTTTCCCTTCGGCAAAACCTTCTTTGATATCCAAAACGACTACTTCGCTGGCAATTCCTCGATAAGAAATCACGTCAGCACAACTGGCTCCTACATTACCTGCTCCTACTATTGTAACTTTCATGGTTGTTGTGTATTTAATTTATAAACTATTATAATTCGTATTGTAATGAGATGTTTGTATTGGCAAATTTACCAAAAGCAACGGTAGCTTGTGTATAAAACTTTCCAAATTGATAGCGCCCTGAAATTTCGCCAATCGAGTTTGTTTTTTTCTTATAGATTTCCGACAAACGGTTGTTTACGATGGCTTGAATAGGGAACAAAAGGGAAATCGCCCCGGCGTCTCCACCCACTTCATATTTGATATCGCTCACATTGGTGATAGAACCCGCCATTAATTCGAAGTGTTTCCATTTTTTAGAAGCGTTCATTTGAAATTGATAGGTATTTACAAAACCTATTATTTGATTAAGTCCGAGTGAACCGTAAATCTGCGTTTGGGCGTTTAAAAAGTCAAAACTGATTTCTTCTTTAGAGAACCCAGCAAAAGCTGATAGGTAAAACTGTTGCGCTTCCATTTTAGGCAAAAACTGGCTTACATTGTATTTCAAACCGGCGCCATATACTTGGTAATACCCTTTTTTTAATTGTACTGACCCGGAATATTTTGCAATCAATTCGAATCCTTTTGGAAGTTCTAACGACGCTTGCAAATAGGGATAGACGACGGTTTCCATATTCAAACCTTCGGGCGTTTTTAGGCGCACTTCATTTTGATTTGTACCGTCATCGATACTTCCTACTAGATAAATTTGATCGTCATTTCCGAGCGTTGTTGGCACGGTTGCCGAAGTTCCGTTTTCTATTTTAAAAAAAGAAAAATCGGAATTAGTAATGGTGAATTTTCTGTTGGCTTTGGGCACAAAAAAAAGATTCGTATTTAAGTTGATTCTAAAATCCCAGCGTTTTCTTTTTTGAGGCGTCGCAATCCATGCCGATGAGGCTTGATAGACTGCTGCGTCTGTTGCAGGTGTGATATACAAATCAGAATACCACACCGCATCCTTCAATAAGTTGTTGATATCTATAGCGGTTTGCGCAGTTTGCGACAATCCTTTAGAACCTGAAACTAAACAAGATGAAAAAACCAGTATTTTAAAAAAATGTTTAGGCATCAATATTGGCGTAGACCGCATTTTTCTCGATAAATTCTCTACGAGGCGGAACCTCATCACCCATCAACATCGAAAATACGCGATCGGCTTCTGCCAAACTATCAATATTTACTTGACGTAAAGTTCTGAAACTTGGATCCATGGTAGTCTCCCACAATTGTTCTGCATTCATCTCACCCAAACCTTTATATCTTTGAATAGCGGCGCCTCCACCCATTTTCTCATTGGCAATATCGCGTTGATTGTCGTTCCAAGCGTATTCTTTTTTGTTTCCTTTTTTAACTAAATACAATGGTGGTGCGGCGATATAGACGTGACCTTCTTCAATCAATTCTTTCATGAATCGGAAGAAGAACGTTAATATTAAGGTAGAAATGTGACTACCATCGACATCCGCATCACACATAATAATTACTTTATGGTACCGCAATTTTTCTAAATTCAGAGCTTTACTATCTTCCGCAGTTCCGACGGTTACTCCAAGAGCGGTAAAGATGTTTCGAATTTCTTCATTTTCAAACACTTTGTGGTGCATGGCTTTCTCTACGTTCAAAATCTTACCACGCAAAGGCAAAATCGCTTGAAAGTTTCGATCGCGCCCTTGTTTTGCAGTTCCTCCTGCGGAATCTCCCTCGACAAGATACACTTCGCATTTTGCTGGATCTTGTTCCGAACAATCCGATAATTTTCCAGGCAATCCACCGCCACCCAAAACGGTTTTACGTTGCACCATTTCACGCGCTTTCTTAGCTGCATGGCGGGCTTGAGCCGCTAGAATTACTTTTTGAACAATGATGCGAGCGTCGTTTGGATTTTCTTCCAAATAATTTTCGATCATTTCACTCACAGCTTGGCTTACCGGAGAAACAACTTCTCTGTTTCCTAATTTGGTTTTGGTTTGTCCTTCAAATTGAGGTTCCGCAACTTTTACCGAAATAATCGCTGTCAATCCCTCACGGAAGTCATCTCCTGCAATTTCAAATTTCAATTTATCCAACATTCCGGAAGCATCGGCATATTTCTTTAGCGAACGGGTTAGACCAGTTCTGAAACCTTGCAAGTGCGTTCCTCCTTCGTGAGTATTGATATTATTTACGTAGGAAAAAATATTCTCTGTGTAACTCGTGTTATAAATCAAAGCTACTTCAACCGGAATTTCTCCTTTTTCATTGTCCATCGAAATTACGTGAGCAATGATAGGTTCTCTATTCCCATCTAGATAGCGAATGTATTCTTTCAATCCTTCATCGGAATGGAAAATTTCCTGAACAAAATTTCCGTCTTTATCTACTTCTCTTTTATCGGTAAACGTGATGGTAATTCCTTTATTAAGAAATGACAATTCGCGCATACGTGCTGACAAAGTATCATACGTAAACTCGGTAGTTTGTGTAAAAATAACTTCATCGGGATAAAACGTAACAACTGTTCCTCTTTTAGTAGTTTCTCCGATTTGTTTTACAGGATACAAGGCTTTTCCTCGTTCATATTCTTGCTCATACACTTTTCCGTCACGGTGAACCGTAGCTCTTAAATGTTTTGAAAGCGCATTTACTACCGAAACCCCGACACCGTGAAGTCCACCAGAAACTTTGTACGAGTCTTTGTCAAACTTTCCACCAGCTCCAATTTTCGTCATTACTACTTCTAGAGCAGAAACGCCTTCTTTTTTGTGCAAGTCTACTGGAATTCCACGACCGTTATCTTCAACAGTAACCGAACCGTCTTCGTTGATGGCTACACCTATGGTATCACAATGCCCTCCCATAGCCTCGTCAATCGAGTTGTCTACTACTTCGTAAACCAAATGGTGTAATCCTCTTACACCTACATCACCAATGTACATCGATGGACGCATTCTTACGTGCTCCATTCCTTCTAATGCCTGAATACTATCTGCTGAATAATTGTTCTTTTTGATTTCTTCGCTCATATAAATTTACTCTAAAAATGTATTTTTTGTCTAACACGCAAATATATAAAAACGGGAATGATATAAAGGGTAAAATGCCTTATTTAGGCATGAAGTTATTAACATTTTGTTGATTTATTTTGCCGTCCTTTTCACGCCGGTTCCGAAGGCGTTTGGGTAAACAATTTTTCCAAAATCAAAGGTTACACCTTCAGCAATATCGGCACTTAAGAGCAAGGCGCCGTCCGAATCGAGATAATCTAAAAGCGGTGCTATTTGACACAATCCGGAAATCCCAACCGTCGATTCAGTCATGCAACCTGCCATTACTAACAATCGATTTTCACGAGCTACTTTTATCATGCGCAAGGCTGGTGTAATTCCGCCGCATTTCATCAATTTGATATTAATCCCATGGAAGACTTCGGAACAAGCCCATACATCTTCTTCTCTTTGGCAACTTTCATCGGCGATGATTGGCAATACCGAGTTTTGTCTTACCCATTTCATCCCGGCAGCGTCTTCTGCTTTTAAAGGTTGCTCTATGAATTCTACATTCAGTTCTTTCAGTATGTTGGCGTTAGTGATGGTTTGCTCAGCTGTCCATGCACAATTGGCATCAATTCTAAAAACAGCCTCTGTGATTTCGCGCAAGCTTTTTACAATTGCTAAGTCATTTGCGGTTCCTAATTTGATCTTATAAATTGGCCAAGGCTTTTCCAGTATTTTTTGTTTCATTACCGGTAAAGAATCTATTCCGATGGTATAGGAAGTGACTGGCGTCTTTGCATTTTCCTCCGACCAATAGCTGCGAAGCGTTTTCGAATGTTTTCTGGAATAAAAATCCCAATAAGCAATATCTACCGCACACAAAGCAAAATAATCTTCTGGGAGCATTGGAGCGAGCTGGTTCCAAAGTATAGCGGGATGCAAATCGGCGCTAGCATCAACAAACGGTTTTATTTTTAATAGACTTTGGGTTAGGCGTTCTGGAGTACTGTGATAATACGGATTGGCTGTTGCTTCCCCGAAGCCGGTATGAACTCCGTCCGTAATAGTGACTACTACCGTTTTCTGAACAGTGACTGTATACCTAGAAATGGTAAACGGATGTTGCAAGGGCAAGTCAAAAAACTGAAAGGATAACGCTATTTTCATACTACCTTAAGGATGTTAGGATTGGTGAATACAATACAAAATTAAAAAACGAATTTCACTAATTTACACGAAGGAATAGGGTGCAAAATAGTGAAATTCGTTGAAACTAATTACGTTCTTTTTATCCTTTGATGTACGCGTCGTCGTGCACGTTTGCTACAGCTCTTCCGGAAGGGTCGTTCATATTTTTAAATGCTTCATCCCATTCTAAGGCAATTTTGGTACTGCAAGCTACACTGGCTTCTTGGGGTACGCACAAAGCAGCGGCATCACTTGGGTAATGTTCGTTGAAAATAGAACGGTAGTAGTACTCTTCTTTTGAAGTTGGTGTTTGCAATGGAAACTTGTATTTCGCATTCGCCAATTGTTCGTCCGAAACTTCTCGTGCCACCACTTCTTTTAAAGTATCAATCCAGCTGTAGCCAACGCCATCGCTAAATTGTTCTTTTTGGCGCCAGGCAACGCTAGCAGGCAACATGTCTTCGAATGCTTTTCGAACCACCCATTTTTCCATGCGTTCACCGTTAATCATTTTATCTTGTGGATTAATGCGCATGGCAACATCCATAAATTCTTTGTCTAAAAAAGGTACTCGTCCTTCGATTCCCCAGGCCGCTAAACTTTTGTTGGCTCGCAGGCAATCGTACATGTGCAGTTTTCCTAATTTCCGAACCGTTTCTTCGTGAAATTCTCTCGCGTTCGGGGCTTTATGAAAATACAAATAGCCTCCAAACAATTCATCGGCACCTTCGCCAGATAATACCATTTTAATCCCCATTGATTTGATTACTCGTGCCATTAAATACATCGGCGTCGAAGCTCGTACGGTGGTCACATCGTAGGTTTCAAGGTTGTAAATCACATCGCGAATCGCATCCAAACCCTCTTGAATGGTGAATTTAATTTCGTGGTGAATGGTACCAATATGATCGGCTACTACTCTAGCGGCAGCCAAATCGGGAGAACCTTCTAATCCTACCGAAAACGAGTGCAATTGTGGGTACCAAGCATCGGCAACATCCCCCGATTCAATTCGTTTTTGCGCGTATTTTTTGGCTACTGCCGAAGTAATCGAGGAATCTAATCCGCCCGAAAGCAAAACGCCGTAAGGCACATCGCTCATGAGTTGGCGGTGTACTGCGGCTTCCAAAGCAACTTTTATCGCTTGGATGCTGGTTTCATTGTCTTTCACCGCATCATAATCGGTCCATTCTCTTTGGTACCATTGCACAAACTCACCGTCTTTACTCGACATATAATGTCCCGGCGGAAA
>CALPUN020000052.1 GCA_943326765.2 Bifidobacterium breve
CGCCGTAGACCAAACAGGTGGTATAATATATAAATCTCAAGTGGTAACAATAGCATTGACAGGGATTGCTGTAACTAATCCATCTTATGATGCAACAATGGATGGCGTAGCAATTAAATTGTCTAAAGCAGCCAATGATAAGTTAACATTTTTAGTACCTGCGTCCATTTCACTTGGATTAAAAGATCTGGTAATTCCCGAATTAAATAATACACTTATTCATTATGACATCAAAGAAACCATATTAACCCAATCGGTTACCGAAACCCTAACGCCTTTGTTTGACAATGTGGCTACATGTAATCAAAACTTAGATGGATCGCCAGAAGCGTTAGAGGCCGAGGCAACCTTAAATAGTTTCACTGCCTATTTTGCTCAAGCTTCAGAAGCTGAAAAAACCGAGTTGGCGGTAATTTATAAAGCCAACAAGTTATTATTTGACAGTATACTTTTGGGCACCTATGCAGGCCGACTCGCAGGTCCTAATGAAGTTTGTTTTGGGGCTGCTGTGATTGGCTGTGGAGCTAGTATTGCGCTTTTATACAGTCCAACAGGAGTTGGACAACTAGCTGGTTTGGTATTATTAGCGCCATCTTTATATGCAGCCATAAAATGTGGAAAACCGATTTTCGAAGAATTAGTGATGTGTGAAAACATTACAGTAAACGGTATTTTGGGAGATAATAACCGTCTTGCCTCTACCTCCATTCTTTTGCAAAACGACGTTGCTTCTACACTTACGCTCAACCTGTTAAAAAGAAAACTGATAGCCAGTGATTCTAATAAAACCCAAACGGTTTGGGTGTCATTTTTCAGCAGTTTTAATTTAATGAATTTTTATATCACAGTTGCAAACGCTGTGATCCCAGTGGTGAATAATTTACCATTTGTAAACATAGCACCCTTTACTCTTGTTCAATTACCCAGTACTAGCGCCAATGTAGCCATTGAGGCAAACGCCACTGCCTTTTCAGGGATGCAATTCTCGGTAAACCACCCCAATCTTCAATTGGTTTCTGCCACGCTGCAAGGAAATGGCCAAATGAACCTCAAAGTAAAATTTGTAGGCACGCCAGCTCCGTTGCCAGTTAATTCGTTTTTAAATTACAGCTACAGCGATGAGTATACTAGTTTTTCTGGAAAATTGCCACTACAAGTAGCAGCTGTTTCTCCTTGCGATGACACCACGACACCCTATCTCACAGTTACGATTGGCGGGCAAGTTTGGATGCAAAAAAATCTAAATGTTTGCAAATACCGCAACGGCGACGATATCCCACAAGTTCAAGACCCTGCCGCCTGGGTAGAACTCACTACAGGTGCCTGGTGTTATTACGAAAACAATACGGCTAATGGTCCTATTTATGGCAAATTATACAATGGGTTTGCAGTAAATGACCCACGTGGGTTGGCTCCATTAGGTTATCACGTTCCCAGTGATGACGAATGGACTACTTTAGTCACCTTTTTGGGAGGAGTAAGTGTAGCAGGAGGCGAGATGAAAGCAACAACATTGTGGAATACACCTAATACTGGAGCTACAAACAGTAGCGGTTTTACAGGTCTTCCGGGTGGAGGTCGTACTAACTTCGTCTATGGAGTATTCTCCGACGTTGGTAACAATGGTTTCTGGTGGAGTTCGTCAAATTACCTCAACATCAATGTTCCAAGTTCATATATCCGTAATCTGAATTTCAATACCGCCGATGCCTACGGAGGTGGCAAATATTTGCTTAACGGCTTGTCGGTGCGTTGTCTCAAGGATTAGACCCTTAGACTCTTTGATAATTTGATAGTCCGCGCAGCTGTCAATAGTGGAGAAGAATCAAAAGCAATTACATATAATTTTTAAAAACCTTGCTAGTGATAGTGAGGTTTTTTGTTTTTGGCTCGCAAAGTCGCCAAGAAGTGAAATAATTCCGTGGCAAGTATACCCCTTTTAAATTTGTTCCGCTCGCCCGCGTGAGGGATGGCAGTGGAAATCCTTTTGTGGCGTTGTTCGCCATAAAAGATTACCTCACAAAATACTTATTATAAAATGTGTTCGGTCAATTCGCTTCGCTCGTGTGCAGCGTATAGCCCGACGGCTCGCACGATGTTCCTCAGTACTAGAGGTTTTTTAGAGCCGGCACGCCCCTCTACTTAAAATCGACGGATAGCGAATTCACACAGTACCGCTGTCCCGTTTCCGTTGGACCGTCGTCAAACACATGTCCGAGATGACTGCCACAATTCGCGCACAAAATTTCTACTCGTAACATGCCATGCGTAGTGTCTTTGATATATTCTACTTTTCCGGGGATCGATTCGTCAAACGATGGCCAACCGCAATGTGCCTCAAACTTCGAATGGCTTTCGAATAAAGCTTCGCCACAAGCGCCGCAACAATAGGTTCCTTTTTGGTAGTGCAAATTATATGTTCCCGAATGGGGAAATTCGGTTCCTTTTTGGCGTAAGATTTTATAACGTTCCAAGCCGAGTATGGCTTTCCATTCTTCCTCTGATTTTTCTATAGGGTATTTCATGCTTGATTTTTTATAAAGTGAATCACTTGATCGATGACTTTAGGATTGCCTAAGATTTTGCGATGTCCTAAGTTTTTAGTGATTAACAGCGTACTGTTTTCTAGATTTTCATGAATGTGATGGGCACATTTCACGGGTACTTCATCATCATTTTCATCGTGAACGATCAATACTGGAATAGAAATGGATCGTGCGGCATGGAATGACGAATAACTATTCATTGTTTGGATGTCATTTCTTTCAAAGTGGGTTTCTAATAAATCACTTATTTTGGGTTCCAATTCTAATTTTTGAACAAAGTCATCGAGTATGTCTTTTACAATATTGCCACTGCCAATAATGACCAATCGGTTAATATCCAATCCTTTTTTTACTGCATTTAGCAACGACATGCCTCCTAAGGAATGTCCGATTGCTGCCTCAAAAGGGCCAAATTTATTTTCCAATTCTAATATTGTTTCAATAAATTCAGGCATTAATGTGGTTCGTCCTTTTGATTTTCCGTGAGCTGGCGCATCAAAGCTAATCGTAGCATATCCTAATTTTAGGAATTCCTCTGCAAATTTCACCAATTGGGTGCCTCTTCCTGACCAACCGTGAACGAGCAATATTTTCTTCGAACTTTCTCCAAAATGATATACCCTGACTTTTTTACCAATAGATGGAATTAGCACAACTTCCTGTTTGCTTTTCTGATCCATTTCCAATTCTCGTTTGGGAACTTTGTGTTTTAAAGGAGTCGTGAATAATTTGGCAGCAAAGGCCACTACCAATTTGGTAGATATAAACGCTAAAAATTTAGTTGTCAATAAAATTATCTTCGGTATTTTCAAAGTTTTGTTGGCTTTCTGAGTATTCATTGTCATTTCAAATAAATTTTTATGCAAGTTATTCTATTCTATATTTTTACTAAATTTAGAAGTCATAAAAAAAACATAAATTGCAGAATCAAATCCGAATTGTAATCGAAAATGTAGTGCCGCAAATCGATGGCGGTGCTTTTGACATAAAGAGAATTGTTGGACAAAAAGTTCCATTATAGTACTTGTCCTCCCAAGCGCAGTCGAGGGATAAAAAAACACAACCATGAGCAAAGTACAACATCATTCCTTATTCACTGATTTCGACATTAAACTCTTCAAAGCCGGAAAACATTTCCGCCTTTACGAAAAATTGGGCGCTCATCTGATGGAAGTCGATGGCGTTAAAGGCGTTTATTTTGCCGTTTGGGCACCATCGGCGCAATCGGTTTCTGTTGTGGGCGATTTCAATTATTGGATTCAAGGCGAGCACCAACTCCATGTACGCTGGGATAATTCCGGAATTTGGGAAGGATTTATTCCCGACGTTGAAAAAGGATCCACCTATAAATATAAAATCCAATCCAATAACGGCGGGATCATCACCGAAAAAGCGGATCCGTTTGCGTTGTATTGCGAGCATCCGCCACAGACAGCTTCCGTTATTTGGGATTTAGAATACAAATGGAAAGACAGCAAATGGATGCAAACCCGAAAAGATACTAATGCCTTAGACAAACCCTATTCTGTTTACGAAGTGCATTTGGGTTCGTGGAAACGCAACAGTGAAGGCAATTTTTTGACTTATTTAGAACTCGCGGATGATTTAGTAAACTACATTCAAGAAACCGGTTTCACGCATGTCGAATTCATGCCGATAATGGAATACCCGTACGATCCGTCATGGGGGTATCAATTGGTGGGCTATTTCGCACCAACGTCCCGCTTCGGAAAGCCCCAAGATTTTATGGTCTTGGTCGACAAACTGCATCAAGCCGGAATTGGCGTTATCCTCGATTGGGTTCCTTCCCATTTTCCCGACGATGCCCATGGTTTAGGATTCTTCGATGGTTCCAATTTATTCGAACATCCTGACCGAAGAAAAGGATATCATCCCGATTGGAAAAGTTTGGTGTTCAATTACGGTCGCAATGAAGTGCGTGCGTTCTTAATTAGTAACGCCATTTTTTGGTTGCAACAGTATCATGTTGACGGACTCCGAGTAGATGCTGTAGCTTCCATGTTATACCTAGATTATTCCCGTAAAGAAGGCGAATGGGAACCCAATATTTTCGGAGGTAGAGAAAACTTAGACACAATTAGTTTTCTAAAATATTTTAACGAAGCCGTTTATTCTAATTTCGAAGGCGTTCAAACCATTGCTGAAGAAAGCACTTCGTTTCCTATGGTTTCTCATCCCACATTTGCGGGCGGATTGGGTTTCGGAATGAAATGGATGATGGGTTGGATGCACGATACTTTACACTATTTCCAAAAAGAACCCGTATTTAGAAAATACCATCAAAACGATTTGACTTTTTCGATGACCTACGCGTTTAGTGAGAACTTCATGTTGCCATTATCTCATGATGAAGTGGTGTATGGAAAAAAATCCATTGCCGGAAGAATGCCCGGTGACGAATGGCAAAAATTCGCTAATTTACGATTGCTTTACGGCTACATGTTTACGCATCCCGGAACCAAACTATTGTTTATGGGCGCTGAATTTGGGCAAAGTGCCGAGTGGAATTTCGAAGGGAGCCTCGATTGGCATTTACTGCAATTCGATTTCCATAACGGAATTAAAAAAGTGATTACCGATTTGAATGCTTTATACAAAGCGTATCCGGCCTTGCACGAAAAACAGTTCAGTCCAGAAGGCTTTGAATGGATCGACTATTCCGATCATCAAAACGCTGTGATGTCCTATATCCGTAAAGGAAATGATCCAAAAAATGATTTGATTGTAGTTTGTAATTTCACTCCAGTGGTTCGAGAAAATTACAGAATTGGTGTTCCAAGAAAAGGAAAACTAACCCAAGTATTCAATTCGGATGATGTGGTTTATGCCGGTAGTGGTGTCACCAATGCCAATGCCATTAATATTGAAGCAGAACCGTGGAACTGCCGCGATTTTTCCGCTGCTTTGCTATTGCCTCCGCTTAGTGTTACGGTATTTAAAATCGCATAATATTTTAGCTCCAAATTTCCAAAGTTTCGGCACTTTAAGTTTTGGAAATTTGCAGCAAATACGGTAGTCTAAAGCGAAATCGTTTTCGTTAATAATAGGCTGTTTCAGTCTGTCAAACCAACAATTTTTGTAAGTTTGAAATCTTTGTGACTCCCCTTAATAGTCACGGCATAACTAATAAAAAGCTATGATTACAAATACCGATTTAGAATACAAAGGCGATTTATATCCATCCAAAATTGTAGAATTTAAAAAAGAGGTCGACAGTGTTTATTTTTATACGGATAATAGTGTTATCCTAAAAATAACGGTACTTCGCGATAGTCTGATTCGTTTTCGGTACACTACAAAAGGATATTTCAGTAAAGATTTTTCGTATGCTATCGACAAGACGCAATCTCATGGATATAATTTTTTGGAGGTTACTGAAGAAACCAATTGCTATAAAATAAAAACCAGTAAAGTAATTTGCTCCATTCAAAAAGAAGATTTACGAGTGTCTATTACTGATTTAGACGAAACTTGCATTTTGGAAGATGAGCTCGGATTTCATTGGGAAGAGAATTATTTTTTTGGGGGTAATATTGTAAAAATGAGTAAAGCTTCTAAAGAAGGGGAGTGTTTTTACGGTATGGGCGATAAAGCATCGCATTCCAATTTAAAAGGAAAGCGAGTCGAAAATTTTGCTACCGATCAATATGCTTTTCACAAAGATCAAGAACCTTTATATAAAGTGGTGCCTTTTTATATTGCTTTACAAAACAAACAATCATACGGTATTTTCTTCGACAATACTTTTAAAACGACTTTTGATTTTTGCCACGAAAAAAGAAACGTCACCAGTTTTTGGGCCGATGGCGGGGAGATGAATTACTATTTTATTTACGGTCCGCAAATGCAAGACGTCGTCACAACGTATACCCATTTAACCGGAAAACCCGAATTACCGCCGCTTTGGGCCTTAGGATACCACCAATGTAAATGGAGCTATTTCCCAGAGAGTAAAGTAAAAGAAGTAACCAGTAAGTTCCGAGAGTTGCAAATTCCCTGCGATGCTATTTATTTGGATATCGATTATATGGAAGGTTTTAGATGTTTTACTTGGAACAAAGAATACTTTCCTGATCCAAAAAGAATGGTCGCTGAATTGGCGGAAGATGGCTTCAAAACCGTGGTGATTATTGATCCCGGAATTAAAATTGACACGGACTATTTTGTCTATAAAGAAGCTTTAGAAAAAGATTATTTCTGTAAAAGAGCCGATGGGCCTTATATGAAAGGGAAAGTATGGCCTGGCGAATGCAATTTTCCAGATTATACCAATCCAGTAGTTCGGGAATGGTGGGCAGGATTGTTCAAAGAATTGATCTCCGACATTGGAGTCAAAGGTGTTTGGAACGATATGAACGAACCAGCGGTTATGGAAGTTCCCGGAAAAACATTTCCAATGGATGTGCGTCACGATTACGATGGAAATCCATGTAGCCACCGAAAAGCACACAATATTTACGGGACGCAAATGGCTCGAGCTACCTACGAAGGAGTAAAACAATTTTCATATCCAAAACGTCCTTTTATTATCACGCGCTCGGCTTATTCGGGGGCACAACGTTATACTTCTTCTTGGACAGGAGATAATGTGGCCAGTTGGGAACATTTGTGGATTGCCAACATTCAAATGCAACGAATGTCGATTTCTGGGATGGGATTTACAGGTTCTGATATTGGTGGTTTTGCCGAACAACCCTCGGGAGAATTGTATGCGCGTTGGATTCAATTGGGTGTTTTTCATCCGTTTTGTAGAACGCATTCTTCGGGCGATCACGGCGATCAAGAACCTTGGTCTTTTGATGTGGATGTGGTTAACATCACCAGGAAATTTGTGGAAATGCGCTACCAATGGTTGCCGTATTTGTATACCATGTTTTGGGAATACATCAACGATGGGGTTCCTATGTTGAAACCCTTGGTCTACTTCGATCAAGAAGATTCGCAAACCCATTATAGAACCGATGAGTTCCTTTTTGGAAATCAAATTTTAGTATGCCCGATTTTAGAACCCAATGCACAAGGTAGAAGGATGTATGTTCCTGTCGGGAATTGGTATAATTTCTGGACCGATGAATTGGTTTCTGGAAGAAAAGAATTATGGGTGAAAACCGATTACGATCAAATTCCAATATTCATTAAAGAAGGAGCGATTATTCCAAAATATCCGGTGCAACAATATGTAGGAGAATTAGAATTTGATGAAATCACGTTGGATGTTTATTTCAAATTAGGGAAAGAAAAATCAGTGCTTTACGAAGACGCTCAAGACGGATATGATTATAATAAAGGCCGTTTTAGTTTGGTAACTTTTACGTTAAGAGGAAAGGAAACCGACTTGATAATTCAACAACACAAAGAAGGAAAGTTTGTAACGAGCTACACTAAATTCAAAATAAATTTACACGGTTTGCCGTTTAAGGTGAAGCGAATTGAAATCGATAACGAAATTGTATCCCTTGAAAAAGTAGCTTTCGATGGAAAGCACACGTTGATTATTGATAAAGAGTTTTCAGAACTTCATATTATTGGGTAATAAACCAATAAGGATTTACTAACGATTGCTGACAATTTTATAAAAACGAAAGTTATTATAGTTGTAATTTTGCTCATACTAAACTATAGAATTTATGAAAAAGTACCTACTATTACTTGCCGTTGGATGTTTTATTTATTCTTGTGCTACCAATCCTTTTACAGGAAAAAGCAGTTTGAACTTTGTTTCTAATAGTGAATTATTCCCGTCATCATTTCAACAATATGGTACTTTTCTTAAAGAAAACAAAGTAGTAACCGGTACTGCGGATGCCAGAATGGTAGAGGCTGTTGGAACTAAAATTAGAGCGGCTGCCGAAAAATGGTTGCGAGCCACAGGGCAATCGGAATACCTAAACGGTTACCAATGGGAATACAAATTGGTGGAAAGTAAAGAAGTTAATGCTTGGTGTATGCCAGGCGGGAAAATTGTAGTGTATTCGGGAATTTTACCAATAACCAAAGACGAAGCAGGACTAGCGACGGTATTAGGTCATGAAGTTTCCCATGCACTTTGTAATCACGGAGCACAACGAATGAGTACCGCTCAATTGCAACAATTTGGAGCTGTCGGAGTGGCATTGGCAACCGGAAATAAAAGTCAAGAATCGCAACAGCTTTGGCAACAAGTTTATGGAATAACATCTGAAGTAGGAGTAATGCTACCCTTTAGTAGAAGCCATGAAAGTGAAGCGGATAAAATTGGATTGACACTGATGGCCATTGCCGGGTATAATCCGGATCAAGCAATGGAGTTTTGGCAACGAATGGCTTCTGGAGCTTCTGGACAAAAACCACCCGAATTCTTAAGTACTCACCCGTCTGACGCGACAAGAATAGCCAATTTAAGAAGTTTAATTCCTGAAGCAAAAGCCAACGCCGCTAAATTGGGAATTGTTTTTAAATAGTGTTGGAGTATTAATTCCTAATCAACTTCTGAGTAAACTTTTTGGAGCCTTGATGTACCGTCAGAAAATAAATTCCTTTGGGCAAATTAGCTACAGAAAACGAATTCGGATTGTATTTATGAAGTACGACATGACCCAACAAATCAGTGATGAATACCTCGTAAGGTTCATCGGAAAGATTCGATAGATTTACTCTGTCATTCGCTGGATTGGGAACAATAACAAGGTTGTTTTTGGTTTCATTTGGTAGTGCCAAATCACAATTCAAATTGTTGATTTGTTGCCAAATTTGATTGCACAAAATAAAAGGAACTTCATTGGCATCGGGTTGATTTCCCATTCTCACCACAACCAATCCCTGACTTGGGGCGATACTTACAATTTGACCATTTTTTCCTATTCCAGCAAACATATCAGCGGGAGCCTCTGGCGCGTAAGATCCAGGAAAAACCAATTGGCTGGTGGGCACCATAAAACTTTGCTTCCCGTTCAACCACCACAAATACCCATAGGATTTATTAAGACTTTGCGAGGTATTCAACATTTGACTAAAATAAGAACTGTCGTTCATAAGTGTGGTTCCATTCCACACACCACCGCCTTGAATTAATAAACCAAATCGTGCCATACTTCTTACCTTACTGATGAATAGATTGTCAGCATCAATAGTCGTCCAAAATCCGGTAATCCCCGTTTGGTTTTTTAGTTTTAATTGGGTGTAGGTATTGATGGGTTGCCCCGTCGCATTTTCTAAAACGCCTTCCAATAAAGTATAAGGTGCGTTGTGATAAGCCCATCTTGTCCCCGGATCTGCCAAATAGGTTAAGCAACTGTTTAACGTGCAATGATTGTCGGCAACCCCGTCGTCTAAGCCAGTGGTCATGGTCAATTGGTTGCTAATTTTGATATTGTTTTCTTGTGGTAAGGAGCAATTGGTCCAATTGGTTCCCAAGTAATCCGATGTTTTATTATTGATAGATAAATAGCCTTCTTCTTGTGCTTTTCCAACCAAGAAAGATGTGATGGTTTTGCCAGCAGAAGCCCAATACCACAAACTGTCTTGAGTGAACGTTCCGAAGTATTTTTCGAGAACTATTTTACCGTCTTTCAAAACGATAAATCCTTTGGTGTTTTGTTGTTCGAGAAACGTATACATCGAAGCAATTCTTTCAGGACACCAGCCCAAAGTTGCGGGTTCGGTTGTTTCCCATGTTGCCGTTGCACTTAAAGGAGGATAATATAAGTCTTGGGATTGTATCTTTTGAATTGAAAAAAACCAAAGAAAACTAACGAGCAAAAGTATTTTATTCACGGTAGGGTTTATTAAAAATTTAGAGTAAGACGTACGTTCTAAAATATAGTTTAACTAGAGAATAGGCTATTTGCGAACTGTTCTAGAAATAATTGTTTTAAAAATAGAATTTATTTTGCCATTCTTTTCAAAAAAAAGATAAATTCGTGCTAGTAAAAGTAAAAAATAAAAGTATGGCTGATTTACCTAAAGGAAGTAAAAAATTATTGAACGCATGGGCTTTTTATGATTGGGCGAATTCAGTTTATCCTTTGGTAATTTCATCGGCCATTTTTCCCATCTTTTATGAAGCGTTATTTAGTGACAGGAATCATTACATTCATGTTTTTGGTGCTGAACTCAAGAATTCGGCACTTATCAGCTTTGTAACGGCAGCCGCCTTTTTGGTGGTGGCTTTTATTTCACCATTATTGTCGGGAATTGCGGATTATGTGGGCAATAAAAAAGCATTCATGCGCTTCTTTTGTTATTTAGGAGCTTTGTCTTGCGTGGGTTTGAATTGGTTTAGCCTTGAAAACCTGTACGTCAGTTTGTTGTTTTATTTTTTAGGATTGATTGGCTTTTGGGGAAGTTTGGTTTTCTACAATTCCTATTTGCCCGATATCGCATTCCCCGAACAACAAGATCACGTTAGCGCCAAAGGCTATTCATTAGGGTATATTGGAAGTGTGATTCTGCTAATTGTCAATCTAGCAATGGTAATGCAACCTAAAATTTTCAACATTTCAGGAACCGAAGGAGCAGCTGCTATAAAAGCCATGCGCTATTCCTTTGTGATGGTCGGAATTTGGTGGATTGTGTTTAGTCAATACACTTATTTTTACTTACCAAAAGGGAATGCTTCCAATCGAAAAGTTACCAAAGCGGTAGTTCTGAATGGATTTAAAGAGCTGAAAAAGGTTTGGCATTTACTAGAAGAAAATACCGCTTTAAAGAAATATTTAGCGGGTTTTTTTGTATACAGTATGGCGGTTCAAACGGTGATGCTTATTGCGACGTATTTTGGGGCTCAAGAAATTCAATGGGAATCGAAAAGTCAGAGCACTATAGGATTGATTATTTGTATTTTGTTAATCCAATTGGTAGCAATTATCGGAGCAGTGCTAACATCCAAAGCTTCGGCTAAGTTTGGAAATATTCCGACGTTAATCACCATCAATTGTTTTTGGGTGGTGCTTTGCGTTTTGGCTTATTTCATTACGTTACCAATTCATTTTTATGTCATGGCAGGTTTAGTCGGATTGGTCATGGGTGGCATACAAGCACTATCCCGTTCTACTTATTCCAAACTTTTACCCGAAACAGAAGATACGGCCTCCTTTTTTAGTTTTTTCGACGTTGCGGAAAAGATCGGAATCGTTATCGGTATGTGTGTCTATGGTATTATTGATCAAATTACAGGAAGCCCAAGATTTGCAATTGTTTTCTTAGGGTTGTTCTTTGTGATTGGTGTTGCTTTGTTGCGAAGAGTGCCCAAAAAGGCACTTTAGAAAACTAAAATACCGGATTCAAATTAACCTGATTTTATGCTTTTGAGATACTTCTGGAATCAGTCACATTCCTGTATTTTTTCTTAGGATCGCTGATGTTTATTATTTCAGTAATTTATTCTTAACCGGATTCTTCAATAATAAATAAGGATAAAACCATCTGCTTTTTATCTTTTTGTTTGCAGCTAGCAACAAGTGCTTCGTTGTTTTGAGTGGATAAGCACAAGCGTTTTGTAGTGATTTTAGAACAAGGGTGTTCTGTTTTTTGCGATGTTGCAGTTTTGATAAAAATATTTATTTATTTTTAAAATTCGACTTATGATTTAATTATATTTGAAAAAATTTTTTAAATGAAAAAATCTAGATTAATATCTCTAATTGCGATTCTTGGAATAGTTTTCTTTTTCAGTTGTGAAAACGAACCCATAGATCCAGCCTTATTTAACACACCACCCACTTCGGATTGTGCTTCACCTTCCTCTTTGACCGTCAGTAATTTTATCAATGGAAATTCGGTAAATTTAAGTTGGCCAGCCACTGTAGTAGGAAATACGTATGAAATTCAATACGGAACTACCGGATTTGTATTGGGAACAGGAACCTCTTTAGTGGTCACCACCGCCAACACAACGATAACCGGATTAGTGTCTACAACGAACTATCAATTTTATATTCGGACCATTTGCGCTAGCAACTTGTACAGTTCATGGGTAGGTCCAGTTGCTACAGGTTCTACAGCGATTGTATGTTTTATTCCTTCCAATTTGCATGCGGTTCGATCTCTTACCACACCAACTCAAGTTACCGTAAATTGGGCAGCTAATGGAGATGAAACATCTTGGCAAATCCAATATGGTGCAGCAGGATTTACATTAGGTTCGGGTACAACGATTACTTCACAAACTACTACTAAAACAATTAATAGCCTATTGACTACTTCTGGGTATGATTTTTATGTACGTTCTAATTGTTCTGCCACCGAAACTAGTGATTGGGCAGGACCTATTTCAGTAGCCTCAGTGACCGGAACTATTTGTTCAGCTCCTACAAGTCTTTCAGCTGTTCGTAATCCGACGTTAACCACACAAGCCACTTTAAACTGGACTGCAGGTGGCGCCGAAACTTCTTGGGAAATTCAATACGGAACTACTGGATTTGATTTAGGAACTGGGACGATAGTTAATACAACAACAAAACCAAAAACGATTTCAGGCTTACTAACAAGTTCGTATGATTTTTATGTAAGAGCGAAATGTTCGCCTACTGAAAACAGTAGTTGGGTAGGTCCGTACACGATTTCATCTGTTCAAGCAATCGACAACACGCCTGCATTAATGACGGCTTTTATAGAGTCCAATCAATACAATTATATGGTTCCTTATCAGTATTCCTTTATACCTACTGATATTCACGTGATGAATAATGGAGCCCCTTTGGGTGACCCAAGATACATTTGGATACAAGGGGTTACCACCGATAATTTAAGCACTATTAAAGAAATCGATTTGTATATCCCAACATTTCAATGGGCACCAGGCACTTATTCATTAACCGAGCGTGCCGGATTTGATGGGTACAATTTTAGTCAAGTGTACTTTTTAACCAATTCGGGATCCAATACCATTACCAATAATATTTCCGGAGGTACTATTACCGTAACGGAGTTCAACTTGACTACCAAAAGAATCAAAGGAACGTTTTCATTTAGCTATGAAAAAATCATAAATGGAGTATCTACAGGAACTTTTGATGTTACCAACGGAACTTTTAACTACGGACTAGATGATCCTTATTTCAATTAAAAAAGAGTAGCAAAACCAATTCGTTTTGCATACATGAAAAACCTGAATCCTGGTATTCAGGTTTTTTTATGGCACAAAACTTGTCTCTTTAATGAGCCTAACGAATTAATCGGTTATACATCGATTTTAATTTATTTTAATACTAACAACCCCTATATTTGTCTCAAGAAGTACAAATTTAATGTCATAATGACCCCAAATTAAAGATGCGCCACACCAATTTTCTAAACATTGACACTTTGTCATTACAAGATTTCGACTCTGAAGCCGAATTAATTCCACTGCTGACTCCAGAGGACGAAGAGGAAATGAACAAAGAACCTTTGCCGGCTTCTTTACCCATTTTACCTTTACGAAATACGGTTTTATTTCCGGGTGTTGTCATTCCGATTTCAGCTGGACGCGATAAATCGATTAAACTAATTAACGATGCTTATGCAGGTAATAAAATTATCGGTGTAGTCGCTCAGAAAAATGAAGCCGATGAAGATCCTACCAAAAATGATATTCATAAAATCGGAACCGTTGCTCAAATTTTAAGAGTTTTGAAAATGCCCGACGGGAATATTACCGTTATTCTTCAAGGAAAAAAGCGTTTTGAAATTGACGCAGTTACTTCTGAGAAACCCTATATCACTGCGATGGTTAAAGAGGTTTCCGAAATGCGACCAGGGAAACACGATACCGAATTTTTAGCTATTCTAGAATCCATCAAAGAACTGGCTATTCAAATTATCAAAGAAAGTCCGAACATTCCCACCGAAGCCACCTTCGCTATAAAAAATATAGAAAGCCAATCGTTTCTAGTAAATTTTGTTTCTTCCAACATGAATTTGTCGGTGAATGAAAAACAAGATTTATTGGCGATGAACGCTTTAAAAGAACGCGCATTAGAAACCCTTCGTTTCATGAATGTCGAGTTGCAAAAACTAGAATTGAAAAACGATATTCAGTCCAAAGTGCGTTTTGATTTAGATCAACAACAACGAGAATATTTCCTTCACCAACAAATGAAAACCATTCAAGAAGAATTGGGTGGCGTTTCTCAAGAAGAGGAAATTGACGAGATGCGCCAAAAAGCCAAATCGAAACAATGGGATGACAAAACAGAAAAGCATTTTGAAAAAGAATTGTCGAAAATGCAACGCATGAATCCTCAAGCGCCTGATTTTGGTATCCAAAGAAATTACTTAGAATTGTTTTTAGACTTGCCTTGGAACCATTATTCTAAAGACAACTTCGACTTAAAACGCGCCCAAAAAATATTAGATCGAGATCACTTTGGTTTAGAAGATGTCAAAAAGAGAATGATTGAACATTTAGCCGTTTTGAAGTTGCGTAACGATATGAAATCGCCCATTATTTGTTTGACCGGACCTCCGGGTGTTGGAAAAACGTCTATTGGAAAATCGGTTGCGGAGGCTTTAGGAAGAGAATACGTTCGGATCTCTTTAGGAGGTTTGCGTGATGAAGCCGAAATCCGGGGTCATAGAAAAACCTATATTGGCGCCATGCCAGGAAGAATTATTCAAAGTTTGAAGAAAGCAGGAACTTCTAATCCCGTTTTCGTTTTAGATGAAATCGATAAATTATCCATTAGCAATCAAGGAGATCCTTCTTCGGCACTATTAGAAGTTTTAGATCCTGAGCAAAACAATGCCTTTTACGACAACTTCCTAGAAATGGGTTACGACTTGTCGAAAGTAATGTTTATTGCAACTTCCAACAACATGCAAGCGATTCAGCCTGCGCTAAAAGATCGTATGGAAGTCATCAAAATGTCAGGGTATACTATTGAAGAAAAAGTGGAAATTGCCCGCCAACATTTATTTCCAAAACAATTAAAAGAACACGGACTAACCGCGAAAGAGGTCATTATTGGCAAGAAACAATTGGAAAAAATTGTAGAAGGTTACACCAGAGAATCTGGCGTTCGTGGTCTTGAAGCAAAGATTGCGCAAGTCATTCGAAACATAGCCAAATCAGTAGCTATGGAAGAAGAATATAATAAAAAATTAACCGACGAGGATATCGTGAAAATTTTGGGCGTACCTCGAATGGAACGAGATAAATCCGAAAACAATGAAGTGGCTGGTGTGGTTACCGGATTAGCATGGACAGCTGTTGGAGGCGATATTTTGTTTATAGAATCTCTAATTTCTCCGGGAAAAGGAACCATGACGATTACCGGAAATTTAGGCAATGTGATGAAAGAATCGGCAACAATAGCTTTGGAATACATAAAAGCGAATGCCACTTTGCTTGGTTTAGACCCCGAAATGGTATCAAAATACAATATTCACCTGCACGTTCCAGAAGGAGCAACCCCTAAAGACGGTCCAAGCGCAGGGATTGCAATGTTGACCTCGCTTGTGTCTTTGTTTACTCAAAAAAGAGTGAAGAAAAGTACGGCAATGACTGGTGAAATCACGTTACGTGGAAA
>CALPUN020000053.1 GCA_943326765.2 Bifidobacterium breve
ATATTTCTTTGTGCATTTATAAAATAAAGTTGCAAAAATGTAAACGCTAAAACGATTACTACAATTATAATTGTTACTATTCTCATTTTTTTTATTTTAGTGTATCGAGATTTTTATTTGTAATGAATGCCAAGGGTCAACTCTAGAGCCCGTGGCGACTTATGGAAATCTATTTTTCCATAACCGACCTAGCGAAGTTATGAAAAGTAAACGAACAACTTAGTTAAAACTAGCCATATGATTTAGAATCTCGGTTAAATTAAGCAACATAAGATAACATAAAAAAAACTAAAATCAGCATAACCCATCAAGTTGAAAAGACCAAGCATCATTTTATGGTTGGGAATTCTGATAAGCTTAACAGCGCTGAAGTTGATAGGATAAAGACGGTTATGGGTGTTGAAAGGGTGTTTTGGTTAGATATCACCGAGTGTTTTGGTGTTTAGAAACCCTCAAAAATACCCAATCCAAATAAAGCAAAATCGTATTTCACTGGGTCGATTGGGTCTAGTTCTCTGAGTGATTTATCCAGTTCTTCAAGTGCTTTTAAATCATTGTTTTTACGGTTCAGCAACCCTAATTTTCTGGCTACATTTCCAGAATGTACGTCTAAAGGACAAGAAAGTTTAGCTGGACTAATATCCCATATACCAAAATCTACTCCTGTATTGTCTTTACGACATAACCACCTAAGATTCATATTAATTCTCTTTGCGACACTGCCTTTCATTGGGTCAGCAACATGTTTTCTGGTTCGCTGTGGATGTTCAATCTCAAAGAAAATTTTATTGAGTGCATGTATAGCTGGTTGCAATGAATCATCAGTTTGGTGTTTAATAAAAATTGATTCTAATCCACCATGATTGGTATAAATATGTTTTAATGCTTTTATAAAGTATTTAAAATCTTCACCATTAAAAGTACGATGCACAAATGTTTCAAGTCGTTCAAGTTGATGTTCTTGATGTGACATTACAAAATCATAGGGTGAGTCTCCTAATAAATCCATCATTCGATGACCATTCTTAGTAATCATTTTACGATTACCCCAAGCGATGGAGGATGCCAGAAAGCAAGCTATTTCAATATCTTCTTTTAAAGAGTAACGATGTGGTACGCTGATTGGGTCGGGTTCAATAAAGTCGATTGTATTGAATTGATTGACCTTTTCATCTAAAAATTCTTTAAGCTCTATCTTGTTTAACCCCATCTAGATATTCCATTTTACAGGGCAAATATAGTGCTTATTACAAGTAAAACTTAAACAACTCTAATTACCCGTTTAAACATGTATTTGCGTTGTATGATTCGGCAAGATAGAAATGGTGTCGATCTAGGTCTTTGGAAAAGCATTGCCTCTTCCAAATTATCGTGTCCGTTAGACGTACATTCTGGAAATGTAGCTCGTAAATTAGGACTGCTCACCCGTAAGCAAAATGATGGCAAAGCATTAGCAGAACTCGATTATCAATTGCGACAACTAGACCCAATTGATCCCGTAAAGTATGATTTCGCACTCTTTGGTTTGGGTGTGTTTGAAGGGTTTTAATATTTATGAACCAAAATAACATCCTTTAAGCGAATAATAAAACATCCTCTTTCTATTCGTAAGAGTTAAGTAAATATTAATAAATCAACAAATTGTTGTGTTTATTAATAGTTATCTTTACATTTTTTAATATTAAACATCGAAAATTTTGAATTTAATAAAATCCAAAAAAAACA
Source organism: Bifidobacterium breve (assembly GCA_943326765.2). Lineage (GTDB taxonomy): Bacteria > Bacteroidota > Bacteroidia > Flavobacteriales > Flavobacteriaceae > Flavobacterium. The sequence continues at coordinate 1,726 of CALPUN020000053.1, forward strand.
CTTTTATACTTTTTGTAGTCGCATTACTTCTGACAAATGCATTAACCTACTTCTTTTTGCAATATCAAAAGAAAGCTGCCAGCACAATGGATTCCAATGAATCAGCTTCCTCCCTATATACTGGTTCTGCTTCAGATTGTTCCTATAAAGTAAAGCGTTTAAGCGGGTTCAATTATATCAGTCCGTTGCTATTTGTAGACAATGAATGCGAATCGGGTGACCTAAACCCACTAAAACAAAACATCCTTTCATTAATTGACAATTACAAGAAACAAGGAAGTATTAACTCGGCTTCTCTTTATGTAAAAACATTCACTCAAAACGATTGGATTGAAATCAATGAAGAGGAAAAGTTTTTCCCGGGGTCGCTAATGAAAGTTCCTGAGTTAATTACTTTTCTCAAGATGAACGAAAAAAACCCAGGGGTATTAAACAAAACAATCTCGTTTGACCACCCGTTTAATTTTGATGTACATCCTAATATTCTTTCCAAATCAATTCAACTAGGGCACAGCTATACTATAAGAGAATTGTTAAACTACATGATCCAATATTCGGATAACAATGCCACGGCTTTGCTTAATTCGGAAATGGATTTAAAAATATTCAATGCACTATTTACCGATCTTGGTTTGGTAAAACCCGATTGGAAAAAATCAAATTACCCAATAACAGCAAAGGAATTTTCGCTTTTTATGCGAACACTCTACAATGCCTCTTATCTAAATATTGAAAATTCGGAATTTGCAACCGAATTGCTAAGCAAATGCAATTACAAAGCGGGTATCTTAAACAGTTTGCCTTCTGGCGTGAAGGTAGCTCATAAATTTGGGGAAGACGGTAACCAAGAGGAACAGCAGTTGAGCGAATCTGCTATAATTTATCTTGACAATAATCCGTATTTGATTACCATAATGACTAAAGGAAGGGACTACAAAAAATTACCCGAAGTCATCCAACAAATTTCAAGCATTGTATATCAAACCATGCTTACTAATGCCAAGAATGCTTCATAAAGAAAAACCGTTTGCTGCATTTCACGGATAGCTTAAGGAGCATAAGCATTGCCTAGTGCTTTAAATACTGTACCTTTGCGCAAAATAGCACCCTATGAGTACCTTCGAGCAATTCAACTTACCCAAATCCGTTCAAAAAGCGTTGGATGAATTAGGTTTTTCTATACCCACACCAATTCAAGAAAAATCCTTTTCAGTAATTATGTCGGGAAGAGACATGATGGGAATTGCACAAACCGGAACAGGTAAAACTTTTGCGTACTTATTGCCGCTTTTGAAACTTTACAAATTTACACCTACGCATACTCCCAAAATAGTAGTATTGGTTCCTACCAGAGAACTAGTCGTTCAAGTTGTGGAAGAAGTGGAAAAACTCACCCAATACATGTCGGTTCGCACCTTAGGCATCTACGGTGGTGTCAATATCAATACTCAAAAAACCGCGGTATATCAAGGCATTGATATTTTAGTTGGTACCCCCGGAAGGACTATGGATTTGGCATTAGACAATATTATCCGTTTTGATGAAACGTCCAAATTAGTGATTGATGAATTTGATGAAATGCTGAATTTAGGTTTCCGACCACAACTAACTTCCATCTTGGCCATGATGAAACCGAAACGGCAAAACATTTTGTTTTCGGCTACCATGACTGACGAAGTGGATGCTATTTTGAACGATTATTTCGATTTTCCAGAAGAAGTAAGTTTGGCTTCCTCGGGAACTCCGTTAGAAAATATCACGCAACTTTCCTATGCAGTCCCTAATTTCAACACCAAAATAAACTTACTAAAATATTTGCTTGAGGAAAATCAAGACATGAGTCGGGTCTTAATTTTTGTCAATAATAAAAAGATTTCCGACATGCTTCACGAGAGCATCGATGAGGCTTTTGAAGGACAATTTGGTGTAATTCACTCGAACAAATCTCAAAATTACCGATTGAATACCATGGCTTCTTTTCAAGAAGGAAATTTGCGAGGGATTATCACCACCGATATTATGGCGAGAGGATTGGATATTTCTGATATCACCCATGTCATCAATTTTGAAATGCCCGAACTTCCAGAACTGTACATGCACCGAATTGGGAGAACAGGTCGCGCTGATGCCACTGGAACTGCCATCAGTTTGTTTACTCCAAGAGAAGTAGAATTCAAATTAGAGGCCGAAGTCTTAATGAATCATGAAATTGATAGCTTAGATTTCCCAGCGGATGTTGAAATTTCTCTAAAATTAATCGGTCCTGAAAAAGACAAACAGCCTATTAAGTTTTTATTGAAAAAACCCAAACTAGATGGCGAAGGTGCTTTTCATGACAAAGCCAAAAAGAACAAAAAAGTTAATTTGGGTGGCCCATCCAAAACAAAAAAGAAAATTTCGGGTTCGGTTAATCGAAATATGTTGAAAACAAGAGACAAAAAACGAAAAGACAAAAAATAATTGACAATTGATAATTAATAATTGATAATTCGTTGTTATTTTTGACAACTGAAAATCACGGAACTCAACTAAAATCAGTATGCAATTCAAACATCCGGAAATTCTCTACTTCCTATTTTTACTGATTATTCCAATATTGGTTCACTTGTTTCAATTGCGACGTTTTAAAAAAGAATATTTTACCAATGTTCGGTTTTTAAAAGAAATCTCCATCCAAACTCGGAAAAGTTCTCAAATTAAGAAATGGCTCTTGTTAGCTACCCGATTGCTGTTGTTGACTTGCTTAATTTTTGCTTTTGCCCAGCCTTTTTTTAAAGCCAAAGACAGCAAGAACAGCACCAACGAATTGTATTTGGTTTTAGACAATTCCTACAGCATGCAGGCCAAAGGTCAGAAAGGGGAATTGCTAAAACGAGCCGTAGAAGATTTATTAGAGCATACCCCTGAAAATCAACCCTTTTCTCTAATTACGAATGCTGAAACGTTTTGGAATACCGATATCAAATCGATTCAAAAAGAATTGCAAAATTTAACTTACAGTCCACTACCCTTTGCATTGGAAAGCGCCATGGCAAAAATCAAATCGCATCCTTCGGTTTTCAACAAAGATGTGATCATCATTACTGATGCCAACGGATTACAAGCCAAACAACTGAAAAGTATCGATAAGAACTGGAACACACTTTTTGTCGTTCCCAAAGCCGAACAAAAAAACAATGTTGCGATCGATAGTGTTTTTATTCAACAAAATTTGGATAATTTTTATGAAATTGGGGTCAAATTAAAAGGTTACGGAACCGATTTTAAAGACCTTCCAATTGCAGTATACAACAAAAACAAACTGATTGCCAAAACGATTGCCCAATTAAATTCTACCGAAAAAATTCTGAATTTTACGATTCCAAAAGAAGATTTTCATGGTTATATTACTATTACAGACAACAGTTTAGCCTATGATAATACGTTTTATTTTAGTATTTCAAAGCCCGAGAAGTTAAACGTTTTAAGTATTGGCGATGCCGATAAAAATAGTTTCTTGTCTCGAATTTATACTTCGGATGAATTCAATTATAACGCGGCAACATTATCCAGTTTGGATTATAATATTCTCGAGAAACAAGATGCAATCATTGTGAATGAAATTCCCGATGTACCGCAAGCACTCCAAACAACCCTGAAATCATTTATAGAAAAAGGGGGCAATTTGATTTTTATTCCGGCAATGGATAGTAAGGTCGCTAATAGTACCCATTTCATGAGTCTTTTTGGAAAGGTACAATTTCAATCGCTTCAAAATTCGGAGAAACTGATTACTAAAATTGCATTCAACAATCCTGTTTTTAGTAGTGTTTTTGAAAAGGAAGTCGCTAACTTTCAATATCCCAAAACGCAATCATCCTTCGGAATTAGTTCAGTACATCCGGCCATTTTGAGTTATGAAGACCAAAGTGTATTTTTGACTTCGATTCCTAACCCAATTTCTTCGGTATATGTTTTTGCCGCTGCTTTGAATAAAAAGAATTCCAATTTTCAAAATTCGCCTTTGATTGTGCCTACTTTTTATAACATGGCACAAAGCATTCGAAAAACAGGGGTTTCAGCTTATACTATTGGCGAACAAACCCCCATTTTCATAGATGCTTTGTTGGGTAAAGAGGAAATCCTCACTATCAAAAACAAAGACGAAAATTTTATTCCGATTCAACAAATTTTGAATACTAAAGTCAAAATAACTTGCTCGGAGTTTCCGCAACTAGCAGGTAATTTTGGGGTTTACAAACAAGACGATCTGCTTAAAAATTTGAGTTTTAATTACAATCGTTCCGAAAGTAGCCTCACCGAAAATCCTGAAAATTTGTTGAGCGATTTCAACGTAAAAGAATCTATTGAAACCGTTTTGAATACGCTCCAAACTGATCGAGCCAACAACACTTTATGGAAATGGTTTGTCATTTTCGCCTTATTATTTTTAGTCACTGAAGTACTCATTCAAAAATTAGTCAAATGAAATTAATCCTCAGAGCTGCTAAAATTATCGATCCTAAAAGTGCTTTTCACCAAAAAATTGTTGATTTGCAGATTGAGAATGGGGTTCTAAGACACATAGGAACCCATTTACCTAACCCTGATGCTGTTGAAGAAATTCATTTGCAAAATTTACACGTTTCACAAGGTTGGTTCGATTCGAGTGTTTCCCTAGGAGAACCTGGATATGAAGATCGGGAAACAATTGCTAATGGCTTGGAAGTTGCGGCGAAAAGCGGGTTTACTGCCATTGCATTACAACCCAACTCCTACCCTACAATCGACAACCAATCGCAAGTGCTTTTTGTAAAATCGAAAGCGTCAAATTCGGCTACTCAGTTGTATCCCATTGGAGCCTTAACCAAGGAAAGCTTGGGGAAAGATTTGGCTGAATTGTATGATATGAAAAATGCTGGGGCGATTGCTTTTGGCGATTACAACAAAAATACTGACAATCCCAACTTGCTAAAAATTGCGTTACAATACACCCAAGATTTTGATGGATTGGTGATTGCATTTTGCCAAGATACTGCTATCAGTGGAAACGGCGTTGCCAATGAAGGAATTGTTTCGACTCGATTGGGGTTAAAAGGAATTCCAGATTTAGCCGAGGAACTACAAGTGGCTAGGAATTTATTTTTATTGGAATATGCGGGTGGAAAATTACACCTTCCGACGATATCCACTGCAAAATCAGTGGCTTTAATTCAAGAAGCCAAAACCAAAGGATTGCAGGTAACTTGCAGTACATCCGTGCATCATTTGACACTTACAGACGAAGCGTTAGCAGGTTTTGATACTCGGTTTAAAGTGAGTCCGCCTTTGAGAACTGCAGTCAATAGAGACGCATTAGTTCAAGGAATTCTTCACGGTACGATTGATTTGATTACTTCGGATCACAACCCAATCGATATTGAACATAAAAAGATGGAATTTGATTTGGCTAAAAACGGAACTATCGGACTAGAAAGTGCTTTTGGAGCTTTAGGTTCGGTATTGCCTTTAGAAACCATCATCGAAAAACTAACTGCTGGAAAACGTATTTTTGAACTCGAAAACGACGGAATCGAAATAGGCAAAAAAGCCAATTTGACTTTATTCAATCCAGAAGAAAATTGGATTTTCACCAAAGAAAATATTCTTTCCAAGTCGAAAAATTCGGCCTTCTTGGGCCAGCCTATGAAAGGCAAAGTATACGGTATTTACAATCAAGGAAAATTAGTTATATAAACCATGAATAGCACAACAGAAGAAGGAAAAACAGCCGCAATCACTAGTTATATTTTAATTATCGGCGTTTTGATTGCGCTTTCGATGAACTCGGAAAATAAGAATCCGTTTGCATCCTTTCATATCCGACAAGCGCTAGGATTGTCTATTACATTCTTATCGTTAGGATTAATCGTGAGTAATTTTGATAGTTTGATGATTTCGGGAACCATGTGGATTTTCGTTTCGGCACTTTGGTCGTATGGTTTTTTTACTGCAATTCAAGGAAGTCAAAAACCGATACCATTGTTGGGAAATCTATTTCAAAAAACCTTTCACTTTATTTAATTCCCTATGGCATTATCGTTACACTATTTGATTCGGGAACCCAAAATCAAACTTGATAAAAATCCCTTATTGCTTTTACTGCATGGTTATGGCAGCAATGAAGAAGACTTGTTTTCTTTTGCCAGCGAACTGCCTGATGCATACTATGTGATTTCTGCAAGAGCGCCCTACGATTTAATGTATGGGAGTTACGCTTGGTATGCGATTAATTTTGATGCCGATGAAAACAAATTTTCCGATTTGGAACAAGCCAAAACATCCCGAGATGTAGTGGCTGGATTTATAGATGAGTTGCTTGCCCAATATCCTATTAATGAGCAAGACGTTACTTTGATTGGTTTCAGTCAAGGTTCTATTTTGAGTTATGCCATTGCCTTATCGTATCCTCAAAAAGTGCAGCACGTAGTAGCCATGAGTGGCTATTTGAATTTGGATATGGCTATTTCGGATTACGCACAAAATGATTTCAAAAATCTAAAAGTTTTTGCTTCACACGGAACGGTTGATCAAGTTATTCCTGTAGATTGGGCTCGAAAAGCCAAACCCATTTTAGGCCAATTGGGAATTGAAACCGTCTATAAAGAATACCCTATCGGTCATGGTGTGGCACCTGAAAATTTTTATGATTTTAAGAATTGGCTGCAACATAATGGGTAGTTTATTTCCCTAAAAATAGTACTTGATTCCCCTTTTTCAAAACAAACCCCTTGGACTTGCTTAATTGCCAGTCGCTATTAACCCACGGACGATTTTTGCTTTCACGTTCTAGAATTAGAGGTTCCTTTTCAAGAATAGTAAACAACTCCGCTTTATTTTCAGTTTCATCAAAAATCACAAAGGCGCTCATGGTATCTTTCTGATTGGAATCCAACCGTTTTCCCACTTCAAAAATACGGACACATTCCTTTCTTAAATTTGACCAAGTGTATCCCGCTGAAGTTTTACAACCGTGCGGGTCTTGATCGGAGCCCACTATTGGCGTTTTTACTGAGTCTACAATTGGTGCGGGTTCTTGTGTTTCAGATTTCTTGGTGCAAGAAAAAATTCCAAACAAAACTACTATCATTACAATCCCTTTCTTCATCTTATTTTTGGTATAAGACCGACTGAATCACTTCAAAAGAAACCGATTCATCGTCATTGATAAAATATTTCAACAGTACTTCTCCCCAATATTCACCATCGTTATAATCGGCAATAATCCATCGGTGGTTTAGAATTTTTGCTTTATTAATGATGAATTTTTGCACACCAATTTGGTCTTGACCCGTATAAGGATTCCCTTTTGGATTGTCATTGAAGTCCATCAATTTCTCTTTTACATACGGAATCAATTTCTCGTAAGGGATGAATTTTTTGGAGTCGGTTTTATCAAAATAGTTTTGAGCGTTTTCATTAAATTCTAATGAAAAATAATTAGCATCGAGCAATTTCGAAGTGACCGAAGTTAAACTGTCTCGAAACTTAGTGTTCGTTTTACCGAATTGCGTTTCTTCGAAAGTATTTTTTTTACTGAAATACATGTAGGTGAAAATATTCATCAACACCGCTAAAATAAACAGGTACAGGAAAAGTGATTTTTTCATAATTAAAGGGAAATTTCTAAGTTATCATATGCTAAATAAACATTCTCGGGCAATCTATTTTGAACTTCTTCGTGAAACCCAAACAAGTGGCTAATATGGGTTAAATAAGTCTTTTCTGGTTTTACTAATGCGATAAAAGCTAAGGCTTCTTCTAAGTTGAAATGGGAATGGTGTGGTTCTATACGAAGCGCATTCACAACAAGAACTTGGACTCCTTTTAGTTTTTCAATTTCTAAAGGCGCTATGGTTTTGACATCGGTTAAATAAGCAAAATCATCAATCCGATAGCCAAAAACCTGCAGACTTCCATGACTAACATTTATCGGAACTACTTTCTTATTTCCTAACATAAACGGCTCATTATTGACTACCTCTACTGGAGTAACTGATGGTGCTCCCGGATATCGATTTTCGGTTTCAAAAACATAATCAAAACGCTTTTTCAAGTTAGCGATTACTCGTTGGTGGGCATAGATTGGTATAGGACCCGACTTAAAATTAAACGGTCGAATATCATCCAATCCCGCGGTGTGATCCGCATGTTCGTGTGTGTATAAAATGCCGTCTATCTTTGTACATTGCGACACTAGCATTTGTTGTCTGAAATCAGGACCACAGTCAATAACAAAGGAATAGTTTTCCCAATGAATCCAAAGCGAAACACGCAATCGTTTGTCTTTACTGTCGCTACTTAAACACACCGAATGGTGGCTTCCTATTACAGGAATGCCTTGCGAGGTGCCAGTACCCAAAAAATAGGCTTTCAACAATGTTATTATTTTTTACAAAAATAGCAATAATTCTCTTTTGGTAAAGCCCTATTTTGTTAACTTTGTATGGAATTACCACATTACCTACTAAAAATGGATAAACAGATTAAATTAAAAGGTGACAAAGTCATTGAGCAGATTCCTTCTATAAAGGATAAGGCCTTGCGCATCAATTTAAATGAGAACATTTACGGAACTTTTGCTGAGATTGGAGCTGGGCAGGAAACGGTTCGGCATTTTTTTCGATCTGGTGGTTCTTCCGGAACTATTGCGAAGGCCATGTCGGCTTATGACAAAGATTTTAGTGACGCGATTTATGGAATTGAAGATGACGGGCGTTATGTTACCGAAAGTCGCCTTAAAAAAATGCTATCGCATGAAGTAGATCTAATTGAAAAACGACTAAGCCGCGAAAAACACCCTAATAAAATGTTTTTCAGTTATGCCAATACCGTAGCTACGATTGATTTTGCCAAGCAATTTAAAGGACATGGATGGGTTGGAATCCGATTCCAAATTGACCCGGAAGAAGATTACAACGAAATCATCATTCACATTCGGTTCAAAGAAACCGATGCCCGTTTGCAACAAGAAACCTTAGGGGTTTTGGGAGTAAATTTAATTTATGGTGCCTTCTATAAATACAACGATCCTAAAAAATTATTACGTTATTTATACGACCATTTGGAAAAAGACCAATTGGAAATTGACACCATTAATTTTTCAGGCCCCCGTTTTGCTGAAGTCGACAATCGTTTAATGAGTTTACAACTGGTTAAAAATGGCATGACCGATGCGGTAATGTTTGATCCCGAAGGAAAGAACATACTACCAGCGGCAATCTTATACAAAAAAAATATCCTAGCCTTAAGAGGGAGTTTCCGTCCGGTTACTAGTGTGAACATGGACATGTATGAGAAATCTTTGAAGATGTTCCTCAATGAAAGCAAAGTGGAAAAAGAGAATACATTAGTAATTTTTGAAATCACACTTTCGAACCTTCGTTCTGAAGGTGAAATTGACGAACGAGATTTCATGGATCGTGCCGAATTGCTTTGTTCTTTAGGGCAAACGGTGATGATATCCAATTTCCAAGAATATTATAAAGTAGTGGAATATTTCTCTAACTATACCAAAGCCCGAATGGGATTGGCTATGGGAGTGAATAATTTAATTGACATTTTTGACGAGAAATACTACCGTCACTTGAGTGGTGGTATTTTGGAAGCGTTTGGAAAACTATTCTACCGCGATTTAAAAGTATTGTTGTATCCAATGTTAGGGGAAGATGGCGAAATTATCACTTCCGAAAACCTCAAGGTACATCCTAGAATGAAAGAATTGTACAAGTTCTTCAAGTTTAATGGTAAAGTGGTTGACATCATTGATTTTGACCCAAGCAACTTGCAGGTATTTTCACGAGAAGTTTTGAAAATGATTCATCACGGAAAATCGGGTTGGGAAAACATGCTTCCAGCTGGTATTGCGGAAATTATTAAGAAACACAAATTGTTTGGCTATGATCCTAATGAAGTCCTAGAAGACAGCAAGGAGCTCTAGATTAAAAAAAGAGAAAAGAGCCAAGATTCAAGATATTTACTCTTGCTTAATGGCTCTTTTTTTCATGGCTCAATAAATTACTATTTCAAAATTTGAGCGGCGTGGTCTTTTGTTTTTACTTCGGAAATGACCTCATCTATAATCCCATTTTCATTAATAACAAAGGTCGTTCTATGAATGCCATCGTATTCTTTTCCCATAAATTTCTTGGGGCCCCAAACACCGAAGGCTTGAATGACTGATTTGTCTTCATCGGCTAGGAGCGGAAAAGGAAACTCAAATTTGTTTTTGAAATTGGCTTGTGCTTTGGCGTTGTCGGCACTTACTCCTAACAACGCATAATTATTGGCTTCAAACCGAGCGAAATTATCTCTCAAGTCGCAAGCTTCAGCGGTGCATCCAGGCGTATTGGCTTTGGGATAGAAGAAAACCACTAACTTTCTGCCTTTATAGTCGGCTAAAGTATGTAGGTTTCCATCTTGATCTTTTCCGGTAAATGGTGGCGCTTGATCGCCTTTTTTTAATGTTGTCATAGTTTGGATTTACGGTATTGGATTTACGAGTCTGCCCCAGATTGCAGTGGAAACCCCGGATTTTTTGGAACTAATTTTTCTTGCAATGGGGCAGCGACCAACGGAAGCTGCAGCGATTGTTTAGAAAAATAGTTTTTAAAATTCCGGCGTTGTAACGGAAAGCTGGATTAGGCACATCACTAAAATTGTATTATTTTTACTGGCATAAAAATACAAAAATGACCAAACAAGAACGGGTAACATTTGTTATAAATACGTTAAAAGCGCGCTATCCTACGATTCCAATTCCGCTAGATCATAAAGACCCCTATACTTTGTTGATTGCCGTTTTGTTGTCGGCGCAATGTACTGATGTTCGGGTCAATAAAATTACTCCTTTGTTGTTTGCTAAGGCGGATAATCCTTATGCTATGGTGCAACTGACAGTGGAAGAAATTAAAGAAATCATACGCCCTTGCGGATTGTCGCCGATGAAATCGAAGGGAATTCATGGCTTATCGCAAATATTGATTGAGAAGTACGAAGGACTAGTTCCTCAAAGTTTTGAAGCTTTGGAAGCGTTGCCTGCAGTGGGCCATAAAACTGCCAGTGTGGTGATGAGTCAGGCTTTTGGAGTACCTGCTTTTCCGGTAGACACTCATATTCACCGCTTAATGTATCGTTGGAATTTTACCAATGGGAAAAATGTAGTTCAAACTGAAAAAGATGCCAAACGCTTATTTCCAGAAGCTTTATGGAACGAACTGCACTTGCAGATTATTTGGTACGGGCGAGAATATTCGCCTGCTCGTGGCTTGGATTTGGAAAAGGATATCATTACCAAAACCATAGGAAGAAAAAAGGTTTTGGAAAGGATTGTCAAAAAGAAATCCCGATAATTGCTCATCGGGATTTCTTTAATTTGCTACGGTTTCAATATTCATGTTACCCACTTTAATAAAGCTCAATGCTTTGGAGTAATTCAGTAAAAAAGAAATCGTTTCTTTTTTAGGTTTCATAGATTTGGTGACTACCGTTTTTTTAGTGTAAATTTTTGCCATAGTGTAGTTTTTGTATTTCTTATTACTACAACGTGGTATTTTTGAATTTAGTATTAATTCGTCAATATAATTTGATGCTTTTCGATGACTTTTCTCAAATTAATCAGCGCATAACGCATTCTTCCCAATGCAGTATTGATGCTAACACCTGTTAATTCTGATATTTCTTTGAAGCTCAAGTCTTGGTAAATTCGCATTACCAGAACTTCTTTTTGATCTTCGGGTAATTCTTCGATCAGCTTTTTAAGATCTTTTTCGACTTGATCCGAAATCATTTTGTTTTCGATGGATTGCGAATGATCGGTCATAATCGAAAAAATAGAAAACCCTTCCGTTTCTCGAAACATCGGCATTTTTTTATTTCTTCTAAAATGATCAATAATCAAATTATGAGCGATGCGCATTACCCATGGCAAAAACTTTCCTTCTTCGTTATAGGAATTGGATTTAAGGGTTTTGATTACCTTAATGAAAGTGTCTTGAAAAATATCGTCGGTTAAATCTCTATCCGCTATTTTAGAAAATATAAAACCGTAAATTTTAGATTGATGCCTATTAATTAATGCAGCCAAAGCGGATTCATCACCTGCCACATATTTCTTTACCAATAATGCATCTGGAGTTTCAACATTAGCCATAAAATTACCTTTTAGTTTATAGAATTAAATTTTGAGAAAAATCTCTAAAAAGTAGTTTTTTGGTATAGGCGAATGTTAAATTAGAATTAATATTAAGCCAAATGTAGCATAATTATATTCAAAAATGCAAATCGAAAATGAAAATTTAACAATTTTCAGGTCATAAAATGGATTCAGCTTTCAATTCTTAAGAAATTTGGGGCAATTTCTAAAAATAGATAAGGAAACTACTCCACTCACAGCAGGGATATCTCTAATCGATGCTTTTTTTATAAAAATATTATTGGAAGCGGTAAATTAGTTTACAATCATTTTCTTAATGCTTTTTTTAGTTCCAGAATAAACGGTCAATAAATAAACCCCTTTTGGCAAACTTGATATGTCTATTCTGTTGGTACTCGTAGACTTCAAAACATTATTTCCAATGATATTGTATATTTCAACCTTATCAATGGTTGAATTAGAAGTAATATTTACAAAATCATTAGCAGGATTCTGAAAATAAAACGCGATCGCCTCAGATGGATTGTCGAGCCCTAGTGAACAACTATTATTTCCTACTACGTAAGAGAAATATTTGTTTACCGACAAACCTCCAGCAAAGGCAAATTTAACAGCATACGTAATAGTAGATCCAATGGTTTGCCCAGTAATGGTTTGCGTAAAAATCTGTCCAGAAACATTTGTCATTTGTGTTTCCGCAAACGGAGATTGACTGCGCAGAAAAGCAACCAATCCTACTTTACTATCTAATAATTCAAACGTAATCTTAACATCTGGTCCAATGGTTTGAAAAGTATAGTTATATCCTAACGTGAACGAGCCTTCTGAAGCTTGAGTATCAGTACCGATGCATTCCGGATTGGTTATAGTTGTAGCGTTGAGAACAATTGGATTATTTCCCGCTTGATTTCCAGCTACATCAGCGGCTCTTACCGAAAAAGTATAATTTGTATTTGGAGATAAATTCGGAATCACAACTGATTTTTGAATACCCGAAGGATTATAAACAGTTATCGTTCCACCAGAGTAAGTAATGGTATACGCCATATTTCCAGAATTATCGGTTCCATTCAACAACAATTGGACAGAAGTACCCGTAACTATGCCTACAGTTGCTGTAAAATTAGTTGGCGCTTGTGTATCAACCGTTGTATTTTGAAATATTCTTACGTAATCGATGCTCATAGAACTTTGAACAAAATTGGCTGGTATTGGAGCTGCCCAACCGCCCATTGCTACATTTAATAAAATAAATTGCTCTTTATCGAAAGGCCAAGTATTGGGATCTTTCGTGGTAGGATTATAGGTATAATAGATTACGCCGTCTAGAAGAAACGAAATTTGGTTTGGAGACCAATTCATAGAATAGACATGGTAGTTGTTCGCCAAATCGGAAGCAATGATACCCCCATTATTCATCGAGTTACCAAAAGAGGAAGTCGTATGCAAAGTACTTTGGATATAATTTATGGGTTGGGTTGGAAAAATTCCGTGCTCCATAACATCAATTTCACCGCAGGCTGGCCAGTTTGTTGTCCCGAAACTTGAAGCAAAATAAGCTCCTGGCTCGTTTATGTTTTTACCTAAAAGCCAGATTGCAGGCCATGTCCCTGCATCAATGGGTAATTTAGCACGAACATCTAAACGTCCGTATTTGAAGGCAAACTTTGAATTAAGTCGCGCCGACGTATACTGTTTTGTAATCCCTTGGTCTGTGAAATTTTCTTTCTTGGCCACTACATTTAGAAATCCATTGTTTACGTATGAGTTGGCGATTAGATTCGTGTAATGCTGTACCTCTCCGTTATTCCAACTTCCGCCGTTAGGCAATTGCGTTTGGTGAAACCAGTTATTGGTATTGACAGTACCATTGGTATTGAATTCGTCTGACCAAACCAAGTCGTTATATATTACATCAACTTGTG